>JACQZT010000461.1 GCA_016213755.1 Acidobacteriota bacterium
AATCTACGACTACGTCCGCCTGCTGTACTCCTCCATCGGCGTCCCGCACTGCCCGGATTGCGGCACGGAGATCGCGCGGCAATCCACCGAGCAGATCCTGCAACAGATCGCGGCGTTCAAACCCGAAGACCGGGTCATGATCCTGGCGCCCATCGTGCGCGGCCGCAAGGGCGAGTACAAGAAGGACCTCGAAAAACTCGCGCGGCAGGGTTTCTTGCGCGCCCGCGTCGACGGCGTGATGCGTTCTCTCGACGAAGATATCCCGCTCGACCGGCGCAAGAACCACACCATCGAAGTGGTCGTGGACCGGCTGCTGATTCGCCCGGGCCTGGAAAAGCGCCTGGAGGCATCCATCGAAACCGCCACCAAACTCGCCAACGGCCTGGTGCTGGTGGCGGTGGTAAACGGACCCGAGCGGCTCTACTCGCGCAAGCTGGCCTGCCCGGACTGCGGCACCGCGGTGCCCCAACTCGAACCCCGCTCGTTTTCCTTCAACAGCCCGTACGGGGCCTGCGAAACCTGCCACGGGTTGGGCAGCCGCTGGAGCTTCGACCCGGTCCGCCTGGTGGTGGACCCCTCCAAGCCGCTGCTCGACGGCGGGCTGCTGGCCTCGGCCTCGGCGCCGCACAACGCCTGCCGCATCACCGAAGAGGCGCGGCGGCTGCGCATCGACCTGCGCAAGCCTTACGAAGACCTGCCCGCCAAGGCGCGGGACGCGCTGATGCGCTACGTCGTCGCCGCCATGGACGAGGTCTTCAGCGAGGCGAGCGAGACTTACCGCGAGTGGCTGATGGACTACATGACGGCCGCCACTTGCTCGGCGTGCCAGGGGCGCCGGCTGCGGCCCGCCAGCCTGGCGGTGCGCGTCAAAGGCGCCTCCATCGCCGAATTCGTCGCGTTGCCGATAGCGCGCGCGCTGCCGCTGGCCCGCGCGTGGGAATTGGAGGAGCGCGAACGGCAGATCGCGGGCCGGGTGGTGGACGAGATCACTTCCCGGCTGGAATTCCTCTCCGCGGTGGGGCTGGATTACCTCAGCCTGGAGCGCTCCTCGGCCACCATTTCCGGCGGCGAGTCGCAGCGCATCCGGCTGGCCACGCAGATCGGCTCGAAGCTGCGCGGGGTGCTGTACGTGCTCGACGAGCCGTCTATCGGCCTGCACCCGCGCGACAACCGCAAGCTGCTCGACACGCTGCTGCGCCTGCGGGACCTGGGCAACACGGTCCTGGTGGTGGAACACGACGCGGAAACCATCGAGAGCGCCGACTTCGTCATCGACCTCGGCCCCGGCGCCGGCCGTTTGGGCGGCGAACTGGTGGCCACGGGCACGCCGCGCGAGATCGCGCGCAACGCGAACTCGCTCACCGGCCAGTACCTGTCGGGCAAGCTGGAGATCGCCGCGCCCGGCGAGCGCCGCGCGGGCAACGGGCACAGACTGGCCATTCGCGGCGCGCGCGAGCACAATCTCAAAAACCTGGACGTCGAGTTTCCGCTGGGGCTGATCGTCGCCGTGACGGGCGTGTCGGGCAGCGGCAAGTCCACCCTGGTGAACGACATTCTGTACCGCGCCGCGGCCCGGGCCATCTACAAGTCGCACGCCGAGCCGGGCGAGCATCGCGCCATCGAGGGCCTGGAGTTGATCGACAAGGTGGTCGAAATCGACCAATCGCCCATCGGCCGGACGCCGCGCTCGAACCCGGCTACCTATACCGGCCTCTTCTCGCCCATCCGCGATCTGTACGCCATGCTGCCCGAATCGCGCGAGCGCGGCTACAAGCCCGGGCGCTTCAGCTTCAACGTCAAGGGCGGCCGCTGCGAGGCCTGCCAGGGCGACGGGCTGAAGCGCATCGAGATGAATTTTTTGCCCGACGTCTACGTCACCTGCGACCTCTGCCGCGGGCGGCGCTACAACCACGAAACGCTGCAAGTGAAGTACAAGGGCCTGTCCATCGCCGACCTGTTGGAATCGACGGTCGAGGAGGCACTGCCGGCGCTGGCCAACATCCCCCAGATTCAAAACAAGCTCCAAACCCTGGCCGACGTGGGGCTGGGCTACATTCACCTGGGCCAGTCCTCCACCACTCTTTCCGGCGGCGAGGCCCAGCGCATCAAGCTGGCCCGCGAATTGAGCCGCCGGCAGACCGGCCGCACGCTGTACATTCTGGACGAGCCGACCACCGGGCTGCACTTCGACGACATCAAGAAGCTGCTGGCGGTTCTGCACCGCCTGGCCGGCCTGGGTAATACTGTGGTGGTGATCGAGCATCAGCTCGACGTGGTGAAGTCGGCCGATTGGATTATCGATCTGGGCCCCGAAGGGGGCGAACGGGGAGGCTACGTGGTGGTAACGGGAACGCCCGAACAAGTGGCGCGCCACAAGAAGAGCTACACCGGACAAGCCTTAGCCAAGGTGTTGCGATGAGCAAGTATCCGATCCAACCGATGGACTTCTCCGCGCTGCGCACGGTATCGCTCGCGGCGCGAGGAGGCAAGGTTCGCGTGGCCGACTTCGCCGCGCCCTACCGCCCCGGATCGGGCGTGGCCGGGCTGATCGATTCGCTCCCGCGCCTGCTGGCGGCCGATTCGCTGCGCGGTGTGCGGGACGCGATGCTGGCCGCGCGCGCGGCGCGCAAGCCCATCGTGTGGGCCTTGGGCGGCCACGTGGTCAAGTGCGGCCTGGCCCCGGTGCTCATCGACCTGATGCGGCGCGGCTTGGCCACGGCCTTCGCCATGAACGGCGCCGCGGCCATCCACGATTTCGAGATCGCCCTGGCGGGCCACACCAGCGAAGACGTCGAGGCCGTGCTGCCCGGCGGCAGCTTCGGCGCCGCCGAAGAGACCGGCCGCGAAATGAACCGGACCATCGCCGAGGCGGACGAAACCACGGGCATGGAGAGGCTCTGGGCCGCCGGCTTGATCGCATCGCCGACCCGCGGTTTGCCGAAGCCAGCCTGCTCGTGGCCGCCTGGCGGCAAACCATTCAGGTGACCGTGCACGTGGCCGTGGGCACGGACACGCCGCACACCCACCCGGCCGTTTCCCCCGCCGCGCTGGGCCGCGCGACGCACCACGACTTCCGGCTGCTGGCGGCCCTGGTGCGGGATCTCGACCAGGGCGGAGTGTACCTGAACGTGGGTTCCGCCGTGGTGCTCCCGGAGGTTTTCCTGAAAGCGCTTTCGGCGGCGCGCAACCT
The DNA here is from genome assembly GCA_016213755.1 of Acidobacteriota bacterium. Lineage (GTDB taxonomy): Bacteria > Acidobacteriota > Terriglobia > Bryobacterales > Bryobacteraceae > JACQZT01. The sequence continues at coordinate 3,191 of JACQZT010000461.1, forward strand.
GGGCCACCCGGTGCGCGATTTCACCACCGTGAATCTCGACTTCTTGCAGCATTACCGGCCGCGGGTGAACGTGGTCGACCGGCCGCACGCGCAGGCCGGTGGGCGCGGCTTCGCCATCACCGGGCACCACGAGATTCTGGTGCCGCTTCTCGCCGCGGCTCTGATCGAGGCCGGCGCATGAGCCAAAGCCCGGCCCCCGCACCCCCCGCGCGGGAACCCTTCTGGGGCTATCCGGACCTGGCGCTGTTCGCGATGCTGTCGATTCCGTCCCTGCTGGCGGCCTTTGCCCTGGTGCAAGGCGCGCTGTTGGTCACCGGATTCCGGCCCGCGGGCAAGGCCGGCCCGCTGCTGGCGGGGCAGTTCCTGGGATACGGGTTCTTGTTCCTTTCGCTGTACGGTTTGTTGAAGCTGCGCTACGACCGGCCTTTCTGGTCCTCGCTGGGTTGGGTGAAGCCGCGCTACGGTCTGGTGCATAGCACGCTGGGCGGAACCTTGGTCGCGCTGGCGATCGCCGCGTTAGGCGTGCTCATGAAGACGCCGGAGATCAACATGCCCATCCGCGAGCTGCTCACCGACCGCTTTTCCGTGCTGCTGGTGGGCGTGTTCGCCACCACTCTTGGCCCGCTGTGCGAGGAACTGGCCTTCCGCGGTTTTCTGCTTCCATTGGTCGCGCGCTCCACCGGCCCCGCGGCCGGCGTGATCCTGGCGGCGCTGCCGTTCGCGGTGCTGCACGGGCCGCAGTACGCCTGGTCCTGGCGGCACGTGCTGCTGATCACATTGGCCGGCGCGGCCTTCGGCTGGATGCGCCTCCACTCGCGCTCGACGCTGGCCGCCGCCGCCATGCACGCGGGCTACAACTTCACGTTTTTCTCCGCTTATCTTTTTCAAGGGAAGGATCTTCCGACGCAATGGTAGAGACAATTCAGTGGACCACCCAGGGCGTGGTCATGCTCGACCAGACTCGCCTGCCGCGAGAAACCGTCTTCGTCACCTGCCGCGACTACCGCGAGGTGGCCCAGGCGATTCGCGGTATGGTGATCCGCGGCGCGCCGGCCATCGGCGTGGCGGCGGCCATGGGCATGGCGCTGGGCGCCGCGGGCGCCGACCCGGCCAGCCTCGACGCCGAGATGGACCACGCCGCCGAGACTCTGGCCGCCACCCGGCCCACCGCGGTCAACCTGTTCTGGGCCATCGAGCGGATGAAGGAGCTGTACGGCCGGCTGCGGGGCCGGCCGGTGGAAGAAATCCGCGCGGCGCTGGAGGCCGAGGCGCGGGAGATGTACCGCCAGGATATCGCCATCAACCAGGCCATGGGCCGCCACGGCGCCGGGCTGGTGCCGGACGGCAAGACGGTGCTTACGCACTGCAACGCGGGCGCGCTGGCCACGGCCGGCTTCGGCACCGCGCTGGGCGTGATCCGCGCCGCCGTGGCGGCGGGCAAGAAAATCGACGTCTTCGCCGGCGAAACCCGGCCCTTCCTGCAAGGCGCCCGGCTGACGGCCTGGGAGCTGATGCAGGACGGCATCCCCACCACGCTGATTACCGACAACATGGCCGGCCACTTCCTGAAATCGGGCCGCATCGGCTGCGTGATCGTGGGGGCCGACCGCATCGCCGGCAATGGCGACGTGGCCAACAAGATCGGAACTTACTCGGTGGCCGTGCTGGCCAGGGAAAACGGCGTGCCGTTTTACGTCGCCGCCCCGATCTCGACCCTGGACCTCAGCCTGGCGTCCGGCGACGCGATTCCCATCGAACAGCGCCCGGCCGCGGAGGTCACCCATCTGTTCGGCGTCGCGGTGGCGCCCGAGGGCGTGGCGGTCGAGAATCCGGCCTTCGACGTCACTCCGGCGCGCTACGTCTCGGCCATCGTCACCGAGCGCGGCGTGGCGCGGGCGCCGTATTCCGAGTCGCTCCGGAAGCTCGTGGTAGGGTAGGTTTATGCGGATTTTTTCCTGGTGGATGACGGCATTCCTTCTGGCGGCGGCCGCGGCCGGCGCGGGCGAACTTTCCGGGCGCCGGGCGCCCGGCTTCTCGCTGCCGGACTCGAAGATGCGGCAGCACGATTTGCAGGATTACCGGGGCAAGGTCCTGCTGATCGACGTCATGAAGACCGATTGCCCGCACTGCGTGTTCCTGACCAGGGCCCTGGAAGCCGCCCAGGCCAAGTACGGCAGCCGGATCGCCGTCCTCTCGGTGGTCAACCCGCCGGACAACGTGAGTTCGGTGCAGGCTTACGTCAGTCAGAATAAGGTCACCTCCCCGGTCGTGTTCGATTGCGGCCAGATGGCGGCCTCGTACCTGAAAGTGACCCCCGAGCGGCCCAGCGTCTCGGTTCCGCACCTGTTCGTGATCGACGCCGCGGGCCAGATCGCCGACGATTTCGCCTACGGCCCTCAGACCAGGAACATCTTCGAGGGCCAGGGGCTGTTTCCCATCCTGGACCGCCTGCTGAACCCCGCTCCGGCACGAAAGTAGCCCGCCGGCGAAATTGCGGCCCCAAAGTCTCCTTTCCTGGTGTAGAATGAGTCAACCACTCGGGAGGGAGATGGCCCTTATGCCTGCTGACACTCTCACATTAACGGACAATCGCACCGGCAAGACCTACGAGATCCCCATAGCCGACGGTACTATCCGGGCAATTGATCTGCGTCAAATCAAGACTTCCGCCGATGATTTCGGAATGATGACTTATGACCCGGGATTCTTAAATACGGCATCCTGCAAAAGTCGCATCACCTTCATCGACGGGGACAAGGGAATCCTGGAGTACCGGGGTTACCCAATCGCTCAACTCGCCGAACAGAGCAACTTCCTGGAGGTCTGCTACCTGACCCTCCGGGGAGAGTTGCCGAACCCGGCCCAGCTTGCGGAGTGGACCGCGGGGATCCGCAAGGAGACCTCGGTCGACGAAAGCTCGAAGAACGTGCTGGCCGGTTTCCAGCGCGACGCCCACCCGATGGGGATGTTCATCTCCTCGCTGGCGGCTCTGGGCACTCTCTACCCGGAATCGAAACGAGTTTCCGATCCCGCGGTGAGACTGGCTTCCATTTACCGTTTGATGGCCAAAGCGCCCATCCTGGCAGCGTGCGGCTACCGCCATTCGAAAGGCCTGCCCTACGTCGCGCCCAACCCCGACCTCTCTTACGCGGGCAACTTCCTGACCATGATGTTTGCCTCCGCGGACGGCAAGTACGATCTCAATCCGGCGCTCGAACGGGCCATGGACATCCTGTTCATCCTGCACGCCGATCACGAACAGAACTGCTCCACCAGCACCATGCGCGTGGTGGGCAGCGCTCAGACCGATCCTTACACTTCGGCCGCGGCCGCGGCGTCGGCGCTGTACGGCCCGCTGCACGGCGGCGCCAATGAGGCGGTGCTTTCCATGCTCCGCGTCATCGGCTCGAAGGACCGCATTCCGGAGTACGTCCAGAAGGTCAAGGCCGGCGAAGTCAAGCTCATGGGCTTCGGCCACCGGGTGTACAAGAACTACGATCCGCGCGCCCGCATCATCAAGCGCGCGGCCGACGAGGTCTTCGCGGTCACGGGCAAGAACCCTCTGCTCGAGATGGCCATCGAGTTGGAGCGTATTGCGCTGGAGGACGAGTACTTCGTCAAGCGCAAGCTCTATCCCAACGTGGACTTCTACTCGGGCATCATCTACGAGGCGATGGGCTTCCCGACCCCCATGTTCACGGTGCTGTTCGCCCTGGGCCGCATGATCGGGTGGCTGGCGCAGTGGGATGAACTGGTGCAGGACAGCGACCAGAAGATCTCGCGCCCGCGCCAGGTTTTCCTCGGCCCGGCCCGCCGGGACTTCGCCCCCATGGACCAGCGGTAGTCGTTTCAACCGCTCCCTGACGGTTCGGTTACCGAGCCGCGACCGTCAGGGAGCGGTCTAACCTCAATCTCCCCTAGAATAGTACCTATGTCCTCTCCTAGCGGCGACTTCTATCGCATCCGCAAGCTGCCCCCCTACGTGTTTGCCGTGGTCAACGAGATGAAGGCAAAACTGCGGGCCGCACAGCAGGATGTGGTGGATCTCGGCATGGGCAACCCGGACGGGCCCACGCCGCGCGCCATCGTCAACAAACTGGTCGAGGCGGCGCGCAATCCGCGCAACCACCGCTACTCGATGTCGCGCGGCATCCCCAACCTGCGCCTGGAGATCGCCAAGCGTTACGAAAGAAACTACGGCGTCCGGCTGGACCCGGACAAGGAAGCCATTGTCACCATCGGCGCCAAGGACGCCCTGGCTCACCTGCTCTTCGCGGTGGTTGGGCCGGGCGACACCGTGGTGTGCCCCAACCCCGCCTATCCCATTCATCAGTACGGCGTGGTGATGGCCGAAGGCCACGCCGCCGCCTTGCCCATGCCCGACCCGGGGACTTTTCTGGACCACCTCGAGTCCTATTACCGCACCGCGCTGGCCAAGCCCCGGATGATCCTGCTCTCGTTTCCGCACAACCCCACCACCGAGTGCGTGGACCTGGATTTCTTCCGCGAAATCATCCGCCTGGCGCACAAGCACGGCACCCTGGTGCTGCACGATTTCGCCTACGCCGACCTGTGTTTCGACGGCTACCAGGCGCCCAGCATCTTGCAGGTGGAGGGCGCCAAGGAGGTCGCGGTCGAGATTTACTCGATGTCCAAGAGCTTCAACATGGCCGGCTGGCGCGTGGGATTCTGCCTGGGCAACCCGCGGATGATCGCCGCCCTGACGCGCATTAAGAGCTATCTCGATTACGGCATCTTCCAGCCCATTCAGATCGCCGCCGTCATCGGGTTGCGCGAGTGCGAGGAGGACACCCGCAAGATCTGCGCCCTGTACCAGCGCCGCCGCGACCTGGTGGTGAGCGGCCTCAAGCGCGCCGGATGGCCGGTGCAAAGCCCGCGCGGATCGATGTTCGTGTGGGCGCGGATGCCCGAACCCTACCGCGAGATGGGTTCGCTTGAGTTCTCCAAGCTGCTGCTCGAGAAGGCCCTGGTGGCGGTCTCGCCGGGCATCGGTTTCGGCCCCCTGGGGGAGGGCTACGTGCGTTTCGCGCTGATCGAAAACGAGCAGCGCACCCGCCAGGCGCTGCGCAGCATCCGGCAGTTCCTGAAGGGATCCCCCGAGTAGGGGTTTGCGATGGGCGAGTCGCTGGAACTCGCGCCGTTGTCCCACCTGCGTTCGGCGGCGCTGGATCCTCTGCTGGGGGAAGCCACGCTGGCCTGGCGCGAGCGGCTGTCGTGGGATTACCGCGCCTCGGCCGACCTGGTCCGGCACTACGTCGACGTGCAAATCCTCAACGGCTTCGCCCTGCTCGGCGAGGGCGAGCCGGTGGGCTACTCCTACTACGTCATCGACGACCGCAAGGGATTGATCGGAGACTTGTACGTCCAGCAGGCGTGGCGCACGGCGGCCGCCGAGCACCGGCTGCTGGAGGCGGTGGTGGACGCCCTGGTCGGCTCGCCGCTGGTGCGCCGCATCGAGTCCCAGCTCATGATGTTCTCCTCGTCCCGCGCCGCCGGTCTGCCCTTCGCGCACTTCTCGCGCGCCTTTCCGCGCAATTTCATGGTGATCGACTTGGCCGGCGCGGCCCGGCTGCCCGCGGGCGCCGCCGCCAGACGTTGTCTGACCGAAAACTGGGCCGAGCGTTTTCGCGACGAAGCCGCCCGCCTTATCGCCGCCGCCTACGAAGGCCACATCGACGCCCAGATCAACGACCAGTACAACTCCGCGGCCGGCGCCCGGCGCTTCCTGCACAACATCGTCGAGTACCCGGGCTGCGGCACGTTCTTCCAGCCCGCGTCGTTCCTGGCTTTCGAGCGCGACGCCGGGCCGGCCTGCGGCCTCTCGCTGGCCAGCCTGGTGGCCCCTGATGTGGGCCACATAACCCAGGTCTGCGTGCACCCGCGCGTGCGCTCTACCGGCGTGGGCTACGAACTGCTGCGGCGCTCCCTGGTCGCGCTGGCCGCGCAGGGCTGCCGCCAGGTCAGCCTGACCGTCACCGCCTCCAACACCGGCGCGGTGCAACTTTACGAGCGCATGGGCTTCCACACCGCGCACCGCTTCGACGCGCTGGTGTGGGCGGGATTCTGAGCGCCTCCGGGTCTGGCCGGTTCTTGCGGCGGTCACGATCTTGCCGGGCCATCCATTACCGGAACGAGTTCAATCCCCTGGATGGCGAAAGCATCGTCAGGGTAAAACAGCGTGTCCGCCGGCATCCAGACGCCGGCGCCGCGTTGGATCGCACCTTGAACCACCGTGGCATTGTGGAACATCTTGAGCATTCCATCCCGCCGCTCGGCCTGGCGGGGCTGGGCCGGGTCGCGGATCGCTCCCCACAGGGACAGGCCTCCCGCGTCGTCCCATCGCCTTTCTCGAACGGCTTTGACATAATCTCCCCCTTGCCACCCTTCAATACTGCCCCGCGAAGCCGCCAGCCAACTGTGCGCCAGCATGCCAAGCTGGGCGTCGGCGGGATAGCTCTCCCACGCCGGAAACACCGCTTTGAGGATTAATTCACGTGCCCGCACCTGGCTCGCGAATACCCGGTCCACTTCGCCCGGCGTTATCAACAGCGGCGATGCCCCCTCCACTGGCGGCCACCGGCCCGTGACTCGGCTCCACTCGGCGGCAAGTTCTTCCGGCCCTGCCGCCCGCCCGGCCGGGTGCCTCCAGTGCAGGCGTCCAGCCTCCCCGAGCGAGGGCAGCATGAATCCAATCCCCGTAGTTACCAGGCTCCTGTTATCCAGATACATGCTTCGGCGCACGCCCTCGAACCTGGAAAGGAACTCCTTCAGCACGGCTTGCACTCTCAGGTGCATGCTCACCTCCTTGAGTCTCACAATACTACGCTTGCGCGGCGTGAAGCGCCGACGTGCTGGTGGCCCAGAACCCGGCCATCTCGTACAATTCGGTGACGGGCTACTCAATCCCCAATTTCGAAATTGGGGATTGAGCAGCCCGTCACCGAATTTCGATCGGACTTGCACCGATGACGCCGACAAAGCACTGGGTACGGGATCTGACGGCCGACCTCCGCCACTGGGCCAGACGCTCGTCGCGCACGCCCGGGGTTCTTCTGGTGGCGGTCGGCACTCTCGCTGCCGGCATCGGTGCGACGGCCGCGGTTTTCAGCGTGGTGGATACGGTCCTGCTGCGGCCGCTGCCCTACCCGGACCCGGAGCGGCTGTCGGCGGTCTGGGAACGTTCCGGCGGCGGCGAACCGGCAATGCTCACGGTGCGTGAGTACCTGGACCTGCGCGCGCAACTCGGGAGCTTCGAGCAATTCGCGGCAATCTTGAGCATGAACTTCGATTCACCCGCGCGGTGCGCGCTCACCGACGGCGCGGCAACGGAGCGGGCCCCCTGCGCCTACGTCAGTTGGAATCTCTTCCGGACTCTGGGCGTCGGTCCCTGCCTGGGGCGCGACTTCGCCGAGCACGAGGAAAGCGCCGGCAATCCGCAGGTGATCCTGCTGAGCCATCGGCTGTGGCAGCGGCGGTTTGCGGGCGATCCGGCCGTCATCGGCAAGCGCGTCCAGGTGGACGGCGGGGAAGTAACGGTCATCGGCGTACTGCCGCCCACCCTGACGCTGCCCGCCAGCACCGAGATTTGGATTCCGCCGATGTTCGATGAGCGAATGCGAAAGAACCCCTTCCGCTTGGTCCGGGCCGTCGGCCGGTTGAGGCCGGGCGTGTCCCATGAACAGGCGAGCCAGGAACTCAAAGCGGCTGCGGATAGGTGGAAGACCGGTTCGGCCGGTTGGAGCGCCCAGTCAGTTCCATTGCGCGTAATTCTGAACCGCGATATCCGTCTGGGCCTGCTGACCGTGCAGGGCGCGGCCGCCATCCTGCTGCTGATCGCCTGCGCCAACGTGGCGAATCTGCTTCTTCTGCTCGCCGCGAACCGGCGCAAGGAGTTCGCCGTCCGCGCGGTCGCCGGCGCATCGCCCTGGCGTCTCTTCCGATTGTTTCTGGCGGAGAGTCTGGCTCTGGCATGTCTGGCCACCGCTGCCGGCGCGGGCATTGCCTTTGCCGGCCTGAAAGTCCTGGCGCCCGCCAGTTCGGCTCTCCTTCCCAGGGCCGGCGAGGCCGCCATGGACGGGCGGGTGCTTGGCCTCACGATTCTGGTCTCGCTGGTGGCAGGCGTCCTGGTCAGCCTTGCGCCCGCCCTTTCCTACCGGCGGCTGCCCTTGCGCGACGCCCTGGCCCAGACCGCGGTTACGAGGAGGAGAACCACGGCCCGGGCCTCCTCGGCCTGCGCGGCCGCCAGCATCGCCATGGCGCTGGTGCTGAGCCTGAGCGCCAGCCTGGTCCTCCGCAGCTTTCAGAAGATCCTCCAGGTGGACCCCGGCTTCCAGCCCAAGAACGTCCTGGTGTTCCACCTTATTATGCCCATCGCCTCCTATAGCTGTCCTTCGTGCAATGCCGGCCAGGTGATGACCTCTCTGCTGGAGCGCGTCAGAGCGCTGCCTGGGGTCGAAGAGGCCGCGTCTTCGGAGGTCGTGCCGCTGGAGGGTTTTCGCACCGACTGGAGGTTCGCCTTGGACCCTGCCTTCTTGGGCGATCCCTCCGCGATGCGCAGCGCCATCTGGAATGGCGTCAGCCGCGACTACTTCCGCGTGATGGGCATCCCGTTGCGGCAAGGACGCGTTTTCGACCCGGCGGACAGCCGCCGCCCGGTAGTCGTCGTCAACCAGGAGTTGGCACGCCGGTGTTTTCCGGCTCAGGACGCCGTCGGCAAGCGTCTTTTTAACGAGGCGGGGCGTTCCTATGAAATTGTGGGTGTGGTCGGCAACGTGCGGGCGGAACGGCTGGAGTTGCCGGTCCAACCGGAGGTCTATCATTACCACACCGCCGGCGGAGCTTTGAGCGTTCGCTACCGCGGGAATCCCGCCGCGTTGAACGGAGCCGTTCGAGAACTGGTGCGGTCGGCGGGCGCGGGTCTTCTGCTCGCCGAAACCACGCCCATGGAGAACTTCGTGCGTGCCGGAACGTCCCGGCTGCGCCTCTGGTCGATTCTGCTCGGCGTCTTGACATTCTGCTCTCTCGGGCTCGCGGCGGCGGGAGTCTATGCGCTTATCTCTCATTCGGTGCGGCTGCGCGCGGGGGAGTTCGGCCTGCGCATGGCGCTGGGGGCGCGGCGCGGCGACATTCTCCGCCTGGTGCTGAGGGAAACGCTCCGCCTGGTTGCGGCCGGACTCCTGACCGGCGCGTTGGCAGCGGCCGCGGCCCTGCGCATTCTCTCCAACCTCCTGTACGAAGTTCGTCCCTGGGACGCATGGGCGGTGACTTCGACCGTTCTGGCGGTGACGACCGTGGCCTTGCTCGCCAGCCTGCGACCGGCTCGCTGGGCCAGCCGGGTCGAACCCCGAGAGGCGCTCACGGCCGGTTACTAACTTGAAAAGCGGGTGGAGGGCGGACTTCCGCGCGGGGCTTGAGTAGCCCGTCACCGAATTACTCTGTGTCGGGGAGGTCCCCGTTGTCCGCGCGCAGGTGCTTTCGGTGGTGCGGCTTAATCGCGGCGAGCAGTTCCCTCCGGCTCTTCACCCGGAGAGGCCGGCCGGCGTAGATCTTGCCCATGCGCGCCATAAGCCGTTCCGGGATGGCACCGGCGAACAACAACAGCGGCCAGGTGAAGGCCGGCCCGTTCAGACGGCGCAGCCTGCACAGCCACAAAGCAACCGCGCCCAGCCGCCAGGCGGGGGGGCCCCACCAACTGTACAGGCCGGGGCTCAGATTCATCCGCCAGCACTTCATCATCAGTTGCCACTGCAACGGAGTGAGTTCTCGCGTCTCCGCCACTCCCCTCTTCTTCTCCATGCGGGTGTCGCAAAGCGGGGTGAAGATGGACGGAACGAGGAACGCGAACAGCCCCCGCCTTTCGATTTCATAAACCAGATCGAGCGTCGCGATCGCGTCTTCGTCCGTCTCCCCGGGGCTGCCGATCATGAGCGTCATCACCGGGAACCAGTTGTTGCGATTCAGAATGGTCAGACCCTGAATCACGACGCTCGGCCAGTCGTCGATCGGGAACGGAACCGCCTTGCCCGGCATGATCGCCCGGGCCATCCGGACCGAACCGGTTTCCAGCCCCATCAACGGGCTCAGAATCTTCTTCCGCGGATGGGTGCTGTGTGCCGGGAGGTGAATGGGGCTCTTGTCCAGCAAGACCTCCGTCAGTTTCTCGATCAGCAGCGGGTCGACCACGGCGGGTGCGATGGTTGCGTGACTGAGCAGGTGGTGTTCCACACCCGGTGCGTTGGCGACCTCCGAGAACAGACCGAGCAGCGCTTCGCGATTGGGAAAATAGAAGGGCACGCCCGTGCGCACCTGGCCCCAAATGAACAGGTCCTCGGTGGCGAGCGAGATCTGCCGGTTGCCCTGGCGGACATTGGCCTGCACCGCCCGCATGATCTTCTCTTTGGGCACGTCGATCTGCGGGCTGAGGTCCGGCACGCAGAAGTGGCAGCGGCGTCCGCAACCCGTGGTCATTTCGACGACTCCGAAGGTGGTCCTCTTTTCCGGGATCAGGATGTCCTCCCGGTCCTTCAGAGGTCCGGTCTCCAGGTGTCGCGGCAGCGGCTCTCCGCGGATCGCCTGCCGCACAATCCGCATCGTGTCGGGGGATTCGCCGCGCCCTTCCACCACGCAGTCGACGCCAAGCTGGCCGTAGCTGTCCGTCTGGACGATCTGCCACCCTCCCGAGCCGCCCACGATGACCTGGAAGCCCGAGCGGTGGGGGTTGGCGTTGATCCCGGCGAAGAGTTCCCGGGCGTAATGCGAGTTGATCGGTTCCCGCGAGGAGCCGAAGATCGAAGCGTACACGCCGGCCGCGAACGTGACCCCGAGCGGGTTGTGCGTGGACACGGCCACCAGCCGGGTCCTGGGGCCGATGAATCTCTCCAGGTCGTTCGGATAGCAGGCGACGATCTCCTCCGGCGGATACTCCCGCAGAAGCGCGGCTTCCAGCGTGCGCAGACCGGCCGGCATGTAGCGCGCGGAGCCGTCCTCGTTGCGCTCCACCTGCTTCCACTGGGGGTATTTCGAGTTGAAGATGCTCTCCAGCCGCTTCGGCATGGAGGCCACGCCCATCTGAATGAAGAAGCCCGCGTGGTCGATGGTCTCCGTGAGGGGAGCCGACAGCACAATCAGCTTGCCACCGTTCGCAGCCTGCCGCATATGCACTACAGGGTCCAATGTACCAGTTCTGCGAGCCGATTCTCAGCCGCCCCCAAGCGGAAAGCGGAACCTCCCGGCCGCCTGCTATCCTCGGAAAGGATGTCCGATTTATTGCGGGCCGGCGCCGTGCTGCTGGTGGTGGCGGTCCAGCCGGCGCCCAGCCTGGCCATCATTCCCCGCGCGAAACTCACCCCGGCGACCCTGTCGGCGTTCGACCGGTTCGTGCGCGAGCGGGAGGATGTCTTTGAGCGGCGGATCGCCGGAAACCCGTTTCTCTGGGCCGAGGAGAAGCCGGAGCGTTTGCGCCGGCTGCGGCGGGACGGCCTGGTCGTCGAGCCGCTCGCCGCGGACGGGGCGATCGGCGCCGGCGAAGGTCTGATTCACGACTGGCTGGGAGCGGTCTTCCTGCCCGGCGCGACACTCGACCGCACGCTGGCCCTGGTCCAGAACTACGACGCCCACAAGAACCACTTCGCGCCCGAGGTGATGGACTCCAAACTGGTGCGCCGCCAGGGCGACTTCTTCCAGGTCCGTCTGCGCCTGCGCAAACACAAGGTCATCACCGTGGTGCTGGACACCGACTACGACGTCACCTACCGGCGGCTCGGCCGCACGCGCGCCGTGAGCCGCTCCTACTCGGCGCGCATTGCGGAAATCGAGAGCCCGGGCACGGCCACAGAACGCGCGCTTCCGCCCGGCGAGGATCACGGCTTTTTGTGGCGCCTGCACTCTTTCTGGCGCTTCGAAGAGCGAGACGGGGGCGTCTGCCTGGAATTCGAGGCCATTTCGCTGACCCGCGGCGTGCCGCGCCTCGTGGCGCCCATCGTCAACCCGATCGTGCACAGCCTGCCCCGCGAATCGGTCGAGGCCACCCTGCGCAACCTGCGGCAGGCGCTGGCCCGCGGCCCGGCGTCGGATTAGAACTCGTTACGGGAACTCAGTCCGCCAGTTGGCTGTGGCGCTTGCCGAACATGAAATAGATGACCAGCCCGATGCCCAGCCAGGCAAAGAATCGCAGCCAGGTTTCCAGGGGCAAGCTCAGCGCCAGCACCAGACAGCAGAGGATGGAGATGACGGGCAGCAGCGGAACCAGCGGCACGCGGAAGGAGCGCGGCCGCTCCGGCTGGCTGCGCCGCAACACGATGACGCCCGCCGAAACCACCATGAAAGCGAACAGCGTGCCGATGTTCGAAAGATCCGCGAAGGTTCCGATGTCCCACACGCCGGCCGGAATGCCAACCACCAGTCCGGCGACCCAGGTGGAAACGTACGGCGTCCGGTGCGTGGCGTGCACCTTGGAGAAGAACTTCGGCAGCAGCCCGTCGCGCGACATGGCGAACCACACGCGCGCCTGCCCGTACTGGAACACCAGCAGCGAGCTGAGCATGCCGATGATGGCGCCCGCCCCCACCCAGCGCCGGATGTTGTCGAACCCCAGTTCGCGCAGCGCGTTCACCACCGGCGCGGCGTTGTTCAGTTTGCGCCAGTCGGCGATGCCGGTCAGCACCACCGCCACGGCGACGTAGAGCAGCGTGCAGATCACCAGGCTGGCGATGATGCCGATGGGCAGATCGCGCTGCGGGTGGCGGCACTCTTCGGCCGCCGTCGACACCGAGTCGAAGCCGATGTAGGTGAAAAACACGATGGCCGCGCCGGTCAGCGCGCCCGGAAAGCCGTTGGGCAGGAACGGCCGCCAGTGGGAGGGCTCCACCGCGCGCGCCGCGCCGAACACGAAAATCAGGATCGCCACCACCTTGATCGCCACCATCAGGTTGTTGGCGCCGGCGCTCTCCTTGACCCCGCGGGACAGCAGCCAGGTCAGGATCAGCAGCACGATGAGCGCGGGCAGATTGAAGATCGCGCCGGTAAAGGCCCCGCCTTGAATCGCGGGCTCGGTCCAGGCGCGGGGCAGGTCGATGCCGAGCATGCTGTGCACCAGGTCCTTGAGATAGGCCGAGAAGCCCACCGCCACGGCCATGTTGGAGACGGCGTACTCCAGGATCAGGTCCCAGCCCAGAATCCAGGCGAAGATCTCACCCAGCGTGGCGTAGGCGAAGGTATAGGCGCTGCCTGCAATCGGGATCATGGACGCCAGCTCGGCGTAGCACAGCGCCGCGAAGCTGCACGCAATCGCAGCCAGCAGAAACGACAGCGCGATGCCCGGCCCGGCGCCCGGCCGCCCGATGGCCGAAACCACGTCGGGCCCGTGCAAAAGCAGGTCCAGCAGGGGCGCGTGCAGAATCGAGCGGAAGCTCAGCGTTTCCCCCGCCGCGGCGGTGCCCACCAGCGTAAAAATGCCGGACCCGATGACCGCGCCCACACCCAGCGCGATCAGGCTCCCCGCCCCGAGGGTCTTCTTCAGCCGCCGACCGGGCTCCTCGGAGGCGGCGATTAGCGCCTCGATGCTCTTGGTTCGAAATAGCTGGTTCATGCCGGCGCGGGAGACCCGTCCGCCTCTAGCGTTTACGCTGGCCCTTGACCATCTTCTTCACTTTGCGCTTCTGGGAGCCGCGGTCCACGCCGGCGGCGCGCTTGGCCTTGGGCGGCGCCGCTTTGCGGGCGGCGCGTTTCTTCTCTTTGCGTTCCTTGGTGTCGGTGATGCTCTTGGTATTCATTCTTCAGCCTGTATTCCCGCAAATTTCGCGATCAGTTTCTTCAGTCCGTAACCGGGAAAGCTGATGGTCAGCTTCAGGTCGTCGCCTTCGCCTTCCCGTCTCAAAACCGTTCCGCGCCCGTAGCGGGGATGACGGACGGCCGCCCCCGCGGCGCACCCGCGCGTCTTCTTCGCCGCGGCCGGGGCCGCCACCGGCTTCGGCGCGGCTGGAGCCGGCGGCTCGATCGGCGCCGGCGCCGGCGGCCGCGGCGCGGCTACTCCCCGCTCGGCGAAGAACTGCGCGATGTTTTCCAGTGAATTATACGTCTTTCCGGTGAACGTGTTGCGCTTGGCCGCCTCCCGCACCTCCCAGCGCTCCGCCGCCAGGTCCACCTGCCGCCCCCGGCTCTCGGGGCTCAGGTTCTCGGTCAGGCGCGCGGGGACTTCCTTCAGGAAGCGCGAGGCGACGGACGGTTCCAGGTCGCCGCCGCCAAAGCGCCGGCGCGCGCGCGCCCAGGTCAGGAACAGCCGCTTCCGCGCCCGGGTCATGCCCACATAGCACAGCCGCCGCTCTTCTTCGAGCATCGACTCGGCGTTCAGCGACCGGCTGTGGGGAAACAAGCCCTCTTCCAGACCCGCCACGAAAACCACCGGAAACTCGAGTCCCTTGGCGTTGTGCAGGGTCAGCAGCGAAACCGCCGCGTGCTCGTCCAGGCCGTCGGCGTCGGCCACCAGCGCCGCGTGGTCCAGGAACTCGGTTATGCCTTCGCCGCGCTCGGCCGCCTCCGCGGCGGCATTCAGCAGTTCGTTGATGTTTTCCAGGCGCGACTCGGCTTCCGGCGAGGGATCGGTTTCCAGCATCCGGCGGTAGCCCGACTCGTTCAGAATGGCGCGCAACACCGCATCGACGGACTTGCCTTCGGCCTCGGCGCGCAATCGCTCCATGAGCGCGCGGAAGGCGCCCAGAGCCGCCTCGGCCCGCGCGCCCAGAGCTTTTTCACCCATCATCTGCCCGCTGGCTTCCCAGATCGGCAGGCTCCGCTCGAGAGCGTAACGCTCCACGGCCTCGACGGTGGTCTTGCCGATGCCGCGCGCCGGCGTGTTGACGATGCGCAGCAGGTTGATGGAATCCTGCGGCGAAGCCACCGCCTTCAGGTAAGCCAGCAGGTCCTTGACCTCGGCCCGCTGGTAAAAACTGAACCCGCCCACCACCAGGTACTTGCGCCCGTAGCGGCGCAGCGCCTCTTCGATCTGGCGCGACTGGAAGTTGGTGCGGTAGAGCACGGCCACGCGGTCGGCCGGATCCTGGGCCAGCAGCCGCTCGATGCTGTCGGCGATGAACAGCGCTTCGTTTTCCGCGTCCGGCGCTTCGTAGAGCCCGATCTTGGCGCCGGAATGGGCCTCGGTCCACAGCGTTTTGCCTTTGCGCTCGAGGTTGTGCGCCACCACCGCGCCGGCCGACTCCAGAATGTTCTTGGTGGAACGGTAGTTCTGCTCCAGCCGGATGACCCGCGCCTTGGGGTAGTCCTTCTCGAAGTCCAGGATGTTGCGGATGTCGGCGCCGCGCCAGCCGTAAATGGACTGGTCTTCGTCGCCCACCACGCAGACGTTTTGGTGCCGCACCGTGAGCAACTGCATGAGCTGGTACTGGCTGCGGTTGGTGTCCTGATACTCGTCGATCATCAGGTGCTCGAATCGCCGGTTGTACAGGTCGCGAGTGGTCTGATCGTGGTGCAGCAGCCGCACGGCCTCCAGCAGCAGGTCGTCGAAATCCAGCGCGTTGGCTTGCCGCAAGCGGCTTTCGTACTGCTCGAAAACCACCGCCAGCTTGCTCGTTTTGGGGTCGGTCGACTGGCGGTAAAAATCCGCCGGCGTCTGCTGGTGGTTCTTGGCGTGGCTGATGCGGGAGATCGCCGCGCGGTACTGCATGAACTTCTCGTCCAGCCCGACGTTGCGGTAGATGCTCTTGACCAGCGCCAACTGCTCGTCTTCGTCGTAGATGGTGAAGGCGGGGGTGAAACCGGGGCGCAGGCTCGCCAGCGGGCTGCCGTCCCGCCGCAGCAGCCGGACGCAGAAGGAATGGAAGGTGGACAGCATGGGCCGCGAGCCGGGGCTGGGGTCGCCCAGCAGCTTTGCCACCCGCTCCCGCATTTCGTCGGCGGCCTTGTTGGTGAACGTGACCGCGAGCACGGCCGGCCCCGGAACCCTATGGCTGCGAACCAGATGCGCAATGCGATGGGTGATCACGCGGGTCTTGCCGCTGCCCGCGCCGGCCAGAATCAAGAGCGGTCCATCGACGTGGCTAACCGCGTCCTGTTGTTGGGGATTGAGACCCTGGAGAAAGTCCATGAAAACCGTGGCTTATGCGATTTTAACACGGACCCGGCTCGGAACAGTGTCGGCACCCGGTTTTCCCGGAACTCAGCTCTCGAAATAGACGCCCGCTTTGAGCAGCGTCTGGCGCAGGCCGGCGTAGCGCAGCTCGCGCGTGCCGAGATTCTTCGCCGCGCACAGCGCCGCCGCGGTTCCCGCCGCCTGCCCCTGCCCCATGCAGCACACCGTGTTGCGCGTGGACATGTGAGCCTCGTGGTCGGCGGTGATCATCATGCCCGCCGCCAGCAGGTTCTCCACGCCCGCCACGCGCAGCGCGCGATAAGGAATCCCATAGCTTCCGCCGTTCTTGATCTGCAAGCGCGGCGCGCTGTCGTGGAAGCCGTAGACGAACACGTCGTCGTCGAAGTGCCGCGCTTCCAGCACGTCGGAACGGCTGATGTCGTAGTCGCAGGAGATCAGTCGGCCGCGGCGGATGTTGAGCGAGGGGCTGGTGCGGGCGATGAAAGCCTTCTCGCAGCCGGGCACGTACTTGCGGAACAGCTCGACGGTCTTCAGTTGCCGCCGCCGCAGGATCAGTTCGGCGCGGGCCACGGCGTCGCGGTCGGTCGGGCTGACCGGCATCTTGTAGTTCACCTTGATGAACATGAAGTAGTTGTCGTGCACCGTGGTGGTGGTCATGGTCATGCCGATGCGGCCGGCCTGCTCGCGGAACTCCTCCGGCAGCCTGGCCGACCGGCCTTGCAGGCGCACGATCAGCCCCTCTTTCCCGTCGCGCAGGCCCTCGCAGTACTGCTCCTCGGCCTCGTGCGACTTCAGATACGCGTGCAGTTTCTCCAGGCTCACGTTGGCCAGGCCCACGCTGTTGCACACCGGGTGATCGTTGGGTTCGGTGTATTTCGCGCCGGCATGGGCGCACAGATCGCCGTAGGCGGTGCAGTCCACGAACGACTTCGCCAGAATCGCTTCCCGCCCCGCCCGGCTCTCGGTGATCACTCCCTTCAGCCGCCCGCCGTCCCGAATCGCGCCCGCCAGCAGCGTGTTCACCGCGATGAACACCCCGGCCTCGTCGAGCATTTCGAAGACCGCCAGTTTGTAGAGTTCCGTGTCGATGGCCGTGCACACCGAGTCATAACCGTAGCCGGTGGCCATCTCGGCGTGACCCGAAGTGCCTCCGATCTTCATCAGCCGGTCGACGATTTCCTGCGGGATACCCTTCACGATCTGGCGTTTTTGCACGCCCGGAAAGGCCTTCCACAGGTTGTAGTAACTGTGCAGCGCCGTGCCGCCCTCCACCACCGTGCCGCCCGGGTAGCCTTTGGCCTCGATCAGCATGGTCTTGGCGCCCTGCCGCGCCGCCGCCGTGGCCGCCACCACGCCGGCCGTGCCCGCGCCCGCCACCACGACGTCAAATCTCCGCACCGGCAATTTCCGAGCCGCCTCCTCGTACACGTCCGCGGACTGGCCCGTTGGTGCGCCCAGCGCGAGCGCGGTTTTGGAGAAGTCTCTGCGATTCATAACCGTAAGAGTTTACATTCCCATCCCGGAGCGGCGCAAGCAGCGACTTCTTTGGTATACTGTACTTATCTGGGAAGATTCAGAGCAGTGTGGAGGAATGGGATGAAAAACTCGTTGTTGGCTGGTGTTTCTTTCTTCGCCGTGGCCGCTCTCGCCTGGGGCGGAAGCGTGCGCGGTGAGTACGTGGAAGCTCGCACGGCGGACGTTTACACCGGTGCGTGCTTTGCCAACGGGGAAGTGAACCTGGTGGGCGACCTGGCCGTGTTCGGTTGGCGCATCGACAAAGGCGTCTGGCAGGGCGTGAACCTGGACGGGCTGTCCGTGGTGGGCGCGGTGAAGGCCGGCGCGACTCTGGGCGACCGCTATCACACCGCCTTCCCGGTCCGGTCGATCCTGATCGTGGACCAGCGGGCCAGCGCCGAGCAGCGCCTGGCGCTGAAGAGCTTCGCGCAGCGCATGAGCAACGACCTGTTGCAGGACATCGTGCGCGTCGAGTATCAGCCCATCAGCCTGACCTTTGAGGGCGGCAACCTGCACTCGGCGGCGGCGACCCTGGTGGCCGGCACACTGGCCAAGATCCAGACCCGGGCTCTGGAAGGCGGAGATCACATCTGCCACAACGAAGAGGTCTGGTATCCGCCGCTCACCGAACTCGATCACGCCATGCCGGCCTTCACGCTGGCCAACGAGTACCACGGCGAGGGGCTGAACACCACCTGGAGCACCCCCCCCAATCGCAGCTCCTTCGTGGGCAGCTTCCAGTACCGGGACTAACCGCCCCCCGCTCAGCCAGAACAGAAACGCGGCCAGCAACGCGGGCGCTCCCGGATAGGCGATGGCCTGGACGCGCACAGGCGCGGACAAGCGGTCCCACCAGGAACCCTCCTTCTTGCGGGAGTCGCGCGGCACCCGGTTGCGCCACGGGCGCAGAAACCGGGTGCGGCAGTCCGGGCAGCGCCAGGGACGGAATCCGGCGAAATACAGGATGATCTCGAGATTCTCGCGGCGGCGGGAACGGTTCACCCGAGTCCCTCCGCACTTGGGGCAAGTATTGGTGCTCATTCGGTCCGGGCAATCCTGAGTGACTCACCGTGCCCGATGGCGCAGGCACAAGGCCGGCCGGCGCGGCCCGGCCGCCACCCCGGCAAGAAACCAGCATACCGCGGGTGAAGCCGGTGCCGGGATTTGCTATCATTTCGGCTTCATGGCTCAATACTCGATCGGTGTGGACCTGGGGGGCACAAACCTCCGCGCGGCCGCGATTTCCGCCGGCGGCGAGATACTGGAAAAGACTTCCGGCTCGACCAACCTGTCCGAGGGCCGCGACGTGGTGATCGGTGACATCGTAGCGTCGATCGAGGCGCTCAAGCGCCGCCGGCCGCAGGACGCGCTGGCGGGCGTGGGCATCGGCGTGCCGGGCTTCATCGAGATTGAAAAGGGCCTCATCGTAGGCTCCAACAACCTGCCCGAGTTCGAAGGCTTCCCGGTGCGCGACGACATCGAGCGGCGCCTCGGCACGCGCGTGATCCTGGAAAACGACGCCAACGCCGCGGCGCTGGGCGAAAAGTGGATCGGCGCGGGCCGCGAGGTGAACGACCTGGTGCTGCTCACGCTGGGCACGGGCATCGGCGGGGGCATCATCCTGGGCGGGCGCGTGGTGCACGGCTATGTCGGAATGGCCGGCGAAATCGGGCACATGACCGTGGACCCCAACGGCAACCCCTGCGGCTGCGGCAACTTCGGGTGCCTGGAGAAACACGCCTCGGCAACGGCCGTGGAGGCCATGGCGCAGATGCTGCACCTCGGCGAAGGCGTCACTTCGAAGGACGTTTGCGACCTGGCCATCGCGGGCAACGAAAAGGCGCGCATGATCTTTGAAGCCATGGGACGGGCGCTGGGCGTGGCCCTGGGCAACCTGGTGAACATCTTCAATTTCCCGCTGTACCTGCTGAGCGGCGGCATGTTGCCGGCCTGGGAGTTCTTCGCGCCGGCCATGATCGCCGAATGCTCCCGGCGCTCGTTCACCTATCGCAACGCCGCCACGCGCATCGACAAAGCCGTGCTCGGCAACGAAGCGGGCCTGTTCGGGGCAGCCTATCTTCCGTTCCAGGCGCAGGGTTCCAAGTAAGAAGCCAGAAGGCGAGGATTTCGCAATGTACTGGTTGGGCATCGATATCGGCACCGGCGGCTCCCGCGCGTTGCTGGTCAATGAAGCGGGCAAGGTGGCGGCGGATTTCACCGCCCCCCACGAAGAGATGCGCATGGAGCGGCCCCTGTGGGCCGAACAGCGTCCCGAGAACTGGTGGGACGCCGCGCAGGCCGCCATCCGCGGCGTGCTGGCCGCGGCCCAGGCCTCCGGCGGCGACGTGCGGGGCATCGGTCTCTCCGGCCAGATGCACGGACTGGTGATTCTGGACGAAAATAACGACGTCATCCGCCCGGCCCTCATCTGGTGCGACCAGCGCAGCCAGAACCAGGTGGACTGGATCAATCAGACCGTGGGTAAGGAAAACGTGCTGGCCTACACCGCCAACCCGGTGCTCACCGGCTTCACGCTGCCCAAGCTTCTATGGGTGCGCGACAACGAGCCGCACAACTTCGGCCGTGTGCGCAAAGTCCTGCTGCCCAAGGACTACGTGCGCTTCCAACTCACTGGCGAGTACGCCAGCGAAGTCTCCGACGCCTCCGGCACGGCACTGTTCGACGTGGTGACGCGGCGCTGGTCCGCGGACATGCTCGAGCGGCTTAAGCTCGACCGCGACATCCTGCCCGCGGTGTACGAATCCAGCGACATCACCGGCGTCATCAGCGAGGAAGCGGCCGCGGCCACGGGCCTGAAGGCCGGCACCCCGGTGGCGGGCGGCGGCGGCGACCAGGCCGCGAGCGCGGTTGGCAACGGCATCGTCGAGCCAGGCATCGTCTCGTGTACCCTGGGCACGTCGGGCGTGGTCTTCGCGCACATGGACCGGCCGCTCTACGACCGCCACGGCCGCGTGCACACCTTCTGCCACGCCGTGCGCGGCGCCTGGCACGTGATGGGCGTTACACAAGGAGCGGGCCTCAGCTTGCAGTGGTTCCGCAACCAGCTTGCGCCGGGCACGGACTACGACACCCTCACCGCCGAGGCGGCCACCGCCCCCGCCGGCGCGCACGGCCTGTTCTGGCTGCCCTACCTGATGGGCGAGCGCACGCCCCACCTGGACGCCACCGCGCGCGGCGGCTGGATCGGCCTCACCGCCAAGCACCAGCGCGCCGACGTCGTGCGCGCGCTGCTGGAAGGCGTCTCCTACAGCCAGAAGGACTGCCTGGACGTCATCGAGCAGATGGGCGTGCCGGTCGAGCAGGTGCGCGTTTCCGGCGGCGGCGCGCGCAGCCCGTTCTGGCGCCAACTCCTGGCCGACATCTTCGCCAAGAAAGTGATCACGCTGGAAACTCAGGAAGGCTCCGCCTATGGCGCGGCGCTGCTGGGCATGGTGGGCACCGGCGCGTTCTCCTCGGTGCCGGAAGCCTGCCGCGCGGCGATCCGCGAAACCGATTCCGTCCGCCCGCGCCCGCACGAATCGCAGCAGTACCAGCGCGGGCACGAGGTCTATCGTTCGCTGTATCCCATCCTCAAGCCGGTGTTCGGCTTGATCCAAAACCTGGGGCACTAAGGAGGCCCGTCATGTCCGATCTGTCTCGCCGCGATTATCTGACCCTGGCCGGCGGCGCAGGGGCGATGTCCGTCTTCGCCGCCGGAGACGAAACCGATCGCGCCCGCCGCATGCAGTGGTGGCACGAAGCCAAGTTCGGCATGTTCATCCACTGGGGGCTGTACAGCGTCCTCGGCCGCCACGAGTGGGTGATGGAGCAGGAAGGCATTCCGGTGGCCGAGTACGAGCCGCTGGCCAAGAAGTTCGTCCCCAAGCCCATGCCCATGCGCGATTGGGCCCGGCTCGCCAAGCGCGCCGGCATGAAGTACATGGTGATGACGACCAAGCACCATGAGGGCTTCTGTCTCTTCCAGTCGAAGCTCACCAGTTACTGCGCGCCCGAGCGGGGCGCCGGGCGCGACCTGGTGAAAGAGTACGTCGAGTGCGCCCGCGCCGAAGGCCTGCGCGTGGGCTTTTATCATTCTCTGATGGACTGGCACCATCCCGACGGCGCCCGCTGCGCCACCGACGAGGCTGCCCGGCGCCGCTTCGTCGATTACATCCACGGCCAGATTCGCGAGCTGCTCACCCAGTACGGCAAGATCGACATCCTTTGGTACGACGTCGCCTGGCCGCTGGACGCCGCGGGCTGGGAATCCGAGAAGATGAATAAGATGGTGTTTGGGCTTCAGCCCGACATCATCGTAAACAACCGCAACAAGCTGCCGGGCGATTTCTCAACTCCCGAACAGCGCATCGAAGCCGCCAAGGGCGCCGCCTGGGAAGCCTGCATGACCATGAACGACAGTTGGGGCTACCACGCGGCCGACGACGCCTGGAAGAGTCCCAAGACCGTGGTGCGCAACCTGGTGACCTGCGCCCGCCAGGGCGGCAACTACCTGTTCAACATCGGGCCGAAAGGCGATGGATCGATCCCCGAGGAAAGCGTCAAAATCCTCACCGCCGTGGGCCAGTGGATGGACCGCAACGCCCCCACCGTGCGCGGCGCCGACCCCTGCCGCGTGTCCCGTTCCAACTACTGCGGCTTCACCCGCAAGGGCAACACGCTCTACGTCCACGTGCACTTCTGGCCCGGCGAGACGGTGACCGTGGCCGGACTTACGACCAAGGTGAAGTCGGCCAAGCTGTTCGCCTCGGGCAAGCCGGTCAAATTCGTGCAGGACGACTGGCGCGTCCGGCTCACCGGCCTGCCCGCCGCCGCCCCCGATTCGCCCGTCACCGTCCTGGCCCTGGAATGCGACGGCGAACCGTTGCAGGACACCGACCGCGTCCGGCGGGAGAAGCCGCGCGGCGGGGTGTAAAACCGCTCTTGCGCCGCTTGGGCAGCGCCGGGCTGACCGTGCGGACGGCTCTATCGCGCCGGGAGGGCGGTGCGTCAGCCGAGTAGCATCTTGCGGACCTGCGCGGTCTTGCGCACAATGCCGTAGACCGCAGCCAATTGGCGAACCAACTGTTCTTCTTCCAGACCAGGATCTTCTTGGGGCCTTAATGGTCCGGGCGCTCCTTCCAATGCGCCGCTCGTCTGATCAGAGAACCAGAGACTATCTTCGCCGCACACAGTCACCGCGATTAACCTTAGCCGCAGGCACGACCATAATGGTGGCTTCCGGGGGAGCAGATGCCTACCTTGGCCGACAAATTTGAGTTCTACGACATTTTGGGGATTCTCGTGCCAGGCGTTCTCTTGGCCTACGTATTCCTCGTCTGCTTTCCGGGCGCGGCCGCTCTCGTTCCGCCGAAGATGTCAGACGCGCTGAATACGATCGCCTTTTCGGTAATGGCAATCTTTGTCGGCCAGCTTGTCCAGGCCGTAGCCAGCATGCTCGAAGGGCCGCTCTACAAGACTTGGGGTGGACGTCCCTCAGAACGCGCACTTCGTTCAGGGCTGAGGCGCTGTTAGTGCTCTGCCTCGCAGCGTTCATCTTCATCGTTACCTCGGCATTCGTCGGGGCGCTCGCGGTGCTGCCAAGATGGAAGCTCGTGCTTCTTGCCGGCGCCACATTTGGCGTAGTTGGTCTCGTTTGGCACCGCACGCGCCAGCGGGCGCACTACTACGTCAGAGAGGTTCTCCTCACTGCGGAGCGAGTTCTAGACACGCCGGTCGCCTCGCTGTCCAGAGTTCAGTACTGATCCAGAGTTGCAGCCCCCGACCTGTCTCGACAGCGACCGCCTCCAGGCGCGACAGACTCCTAACGGCTCGAGGGATGCCTAAAGCCCCGAGTGACGACAGACGTCGAACAGCAATCGGTTCCTTCAGTAACATGGGGCTTGCCCTAGCCCTGAGCCACAATCTCCCTTTTTCGCCTTGCGGCCGACATCAGCATACCACAATCACTTTGTTCTGGAGCCGTTGAATCGCACCCCTTCGTCTCCTGAATGCCTGCCCTACAGTCCCGAGAGGGTCATCCTGCTCCTTCCGAGGACCACCTGGCCTATGGAAATGGCAATGAGAATGACATGCACAGCGGCGCCTGAGTGCCTTGCGGGGGTTCTGGGCCTGGGCGAACTCGTGGGCGTGAGTGGCGGCGGTGGCCCAGAACTGGTAGGCCTGGCGGCGGTCGGTGGGGTTGACGAGGATGTAGTCGCAGCGGATGTAGCTGCGGCCGGGGTAGACGGTCATGCCGAGCAGCCAACGGACGCGGTAGATAGGCTCGGTTTCACCGACCCAGAAGGTGGCGCTGCCGTCGGCGTGTCCACTTTGCGGCCGGTTAGGACGTCGTTGAGGGTGTAGGGATAGATGGGGGCGTTGACTTCGGGGAAGGCTTGGCTCGCGAGGACCGCTCCCTGGGGGCGCGGTTCGGTAACGCTGGGGAAGACACTGCGGGGGCAATTCGGTGACAGGCAACGAATTGCCCAAAAGGCGGGCAATTCGTAGCCTGTCACCGAATTGCGGGGGTTCTCAGGTTGAGGCGGTGGAGGTGGGTTTGGTGGAGTTGGAAGGCCTGGTAGAGTTTTTCGGTTCCGTAGCGGACGTCGGGGGTGAAGTGGAAGCTCCAGGATTCGTTGCTCAGGATGAGGGAGATGGTGTCGCAGGCGGGGTCGAGGCGGACCAGGCTGGTGCGTTCCTTGGCGCCGGTCCATTCGCGCTGTTTGGGCTCGGCGAGGCCGGCGATCTCGGGGAGGCAGGGTGAATCGGTGTAGATCTTGGCGCGGTACCAGTTGTTCTTGTCGAAGGGGTCGAGGCCCTGGGCGAGCTTGACCCAGATGGTGGCCTCTTCGCCCGGCTCGAGGATGCCGTTGCCGTTGCCC
>JACQZT010000462.1 GCA_016213755.1 Acidobacteriota bacterium
CCTGGCGCCGGCGCCTGGCCTCGACGACGTCGATCAGGCCGCCCTTGAGGTCCGCGTCGATCGACAACCGCTTGCCGGGCACGGCGTCCAGGGTGAACCGCGCCGAACCTTCCGAGATGCGCACCGCGCCGTGGTTGATCACCACGTACTGGATGGCGATCAGGACGCAGAAAATCACCGCGCCGATGACGTAGTTTCCGCCCACCGTGAAACTGCCGAAAGCCTCGATGACGTGACCGGCCGCGGCGGTGCCCGCGTTGCCGTTGAGCAGGATCAGGCGCGACGAGGAGACGTTCAGGGCCAGCCGGAAGACGGTGAGCAGCAGCAGCGTGGTGGGGAAACTGCTGAACTCCACCGGCCGCTTCAGGTACATGGCCACCATCATCACCACCACCGAGAGCATGATGTCGACGACGATCAGGAAGTCGAGCAGAAAGGGCGGCAGCGGGACGATCAGCGCCAGGACGATGCCCAGCACGCCAACCGGGATGGCGAATTCGCCGATGCGCGAAAGAGTCAGTCCCGCCAGCGGCGGATTCGGCGCGGCGGGGAGTGTTCTGCTGGTGGCCATGCCGGGCTCAGACGGCCGCGCCGTGGCCCAGGGCCTTCAGCTTCGACCCCAGGGTGGTTCTTTTCATGCCCAGCATCTCGGCGGCCCGGGCCTTGTTCCCGCCGGCCTGGCTCAGCGCCTGGCTGAGCAGCGTGCGTTCGATGCGGGCGATGGTCTCTTCGTAATCCAGACCAGCGTCCAGCCGGGCCAGGTCCTCGGTTCCCGCCGGTTCGGCGGCGGGGCGCTCCCGCCTCTGAAAGTCGCAGGGCAACAGCCGGCGCCGTTCGCCGCTCAGCGCCACGGCGCGCTCGACCGCGTGCTCCAGTTGCCGGACGTTGCCCGGCCAGTCGTGCTCGCCCAGGGACTGCAAGGCCTGGCGCGAAACTTCTTTTTGCGGCAGACCCTCTAAACGGCAGATCTTTTTTACGAAATGCTCGATAAGGACGGGGATGTCTTCGGTTCGCTCGCGCAAAGCGGGAACGTGGATGGGAACCACGCTCAACCGGTAGAGAAGATCCTCCCGGAAGCGCTTCTCCCGCACCGCCGCGAGCGGGTCGGTGTTGGTGGCCGCCACTACCCGGCAGTCCACCTTGATGGTGTCCGAACTGCCGATTCGTTGCACCTCCCGCTCTTGCAGCGCGCGCAGCAGCTTGGCCTGCACGTCGAAGGGCATGTCCGCCACTTCATCCAGAAACAGGGTGCTTCCGTGGGCCAGCTCAAACCGCCCCACGCGGTGGCTGGCGGCGCCGGTGAATGCGCCCTTGGTGTGCCCGAACAGCTCCGCTTCCAACAGGTTCTGCGGCAGCGCCGCGCAATTGACGGCCACCATCGGCTGCGCCGCGCGCGGGCTGGCGGCGTGGATCGCCCGGGCCACCAGTTCCTTGCCCGTCCCGGTTTCCCCGGTGATCAGGACTGTGGAGCGGCGCGGACCGACCAGGCGGATGGTTTCCACCACTTCCTGCATGGCCCGGCTCTCGCCCACCAGGAACTTGCGCCAGGCTTCCTCGGCTTCCGGCGGCATGACCCGGCCGGTTCGCCCCGCCACGGCTCCCTGAAGGGCTGCCACTAGCCGGGACCGATCAAACTCCCCCGTGAGACAAGCGCAAGCACCCGTTGTTTCAATCTCTTCCGCCTCCCGCGGGCTGCCGGCCGGGCCATGGACCACGATCGGGATCGAGCGGTCGAAGGCGTGCACGTCGGCGATCAGTTCCCAGGGGGCCCAGTCGCCCAGCGGAAGAGAAGCCAGAACCGCATCATACGACTGGGTTTGCAGCAACCGGAACGCATCCCAGGGACTTCCCGCGCTCTCGGTCCGGAAACCCGGGATTAAGGCCTCGCCGGGGACATCGCCGATAAACAAGAGCTTGAGTTCCATAGGATCGACTCACCGAATCTTTACAACTTGAGCTAAAAAAGAAGTACTACAATCGACCTACACCCCGTAATCCTTTAGCCCTAAAGCAAGAAAAATGAAATGGGGACAGCCTGACCTGCCCGGGTTTTTCCGCGGCCGACAAAACCCGGGCAGGTCAGGCTGTCCCCGTTTTTAGCAGGGCAGACGGCGTCTTTTGGGGGCTGGCGGGGGCGGGACGATGGTCTTCTCGATGGCCTCCAGCACCAGGGGCGCCATCAGGCGGTAGCCCGCGGAGTTGGGATGCAGGCCGTCGTCGGCGAGACCGGCTTGCAGCAGGCCCGCCGAATCGACGCTCTTCGAGAAATAGTCCAGGTAGGCGAAACCGCGCTGGCGGCAGAAATCCGCAAGCCAGGCGTTCAACGCCAGGATGGTGGCGGGAGGACGGCCCGGGGTCCTTTCGTACTGCGGATTCCGGTCCTTGTGGTAGTCGCTGACCGGCAGCACGGAGGCGAAGATCGGCTTGATCTGGCTGGCCACTGCCAGGTCGGCGATCATGGCCAGGTTGTTCCGGATGGTGGAGACGGGCACGCCGCGGGCGATATCGTTGGTGCCGGCCAGCACCACCATCGCGGCCGGCTTCAGGGCGATGACGTCGGCCCTCATGCGCCCGAGCATCTCGCCGGTGATTTGGCCGCTGATGCCGCGGTTGATGAAATCCCGCTCCGGAAAATACTCGTTCAGACGCCAGCCGTCGGTGATCGAGTCGCCCAGGAACACCACGCGCGGCTTGCCGGGGACGGGCGCGCCCGCGCGGGCGTTGGCCTCGGCGTAGCGGCGCAGGTTGTCGCGATCGGCGCCGCGCAGCAGGGTGTCCTTCTGCTCCAGCAGGGCGTGAAAATGGGCCTCGATCCGCACCGCCGCGTCGCGCAACTCGGCCAGTTGCCGGCGCGCCTCCTCGGGGAACGGGTAGGGCTTGGGCACCGAGTCGGCCAGCGCCAGGTACGCCCGCAGATTCACCAGCAGGCTGTGCGTCAGCGCCGCCGGTTGCCCGGAAGCACGCTGCAAGTTCAACACCGCGGCGCGCGCGTTTTCCGTCACCGGAGCGCCGGCGCGCGCCAGTTCCGGAATCGCCACCGCGGTGGACTCCATCCACTGCACCGCGCGCTGGTACAGTTCCAGCGCCTCGCGACCGGGCAGAAGCGGGTTCTGCTGGGCGCCGGCGCACGCCGCCACCGTAATGAGCAGCGCGCCCCGAACGGCGCCGCGGAAGGCCCTGCGTTTCACATTCGCTCCTGTTTTTCGAGTTGAAAAGTGATGGTTCCGATGTGGAATTGCAGCCGGGCGCGGATCTGCACCGGCACCCGCAGCTCGTCGTCGGTCAGCCAGACGAAGAAGCGCCCCTTGCGCCGGTAGAGGATGTCGTTGAACAGGAACACCTCGTAGCGGATGGCCTGGTACTTGCCGGCGGGGGTCTTCACCTGCTCGCTCTCCTGCGCCACGACGCGCACCTGGGCGAACTTTTTGCCGTCGCTTACGGGGAACTGCATCGTCTCGCCCACCGGCAGGCGCAGCGTGCGCAACCGGAACAGGGCCGTGATGACGTCGTGGGTGCAGGGCGAGATGTCGATTTCCTTGCGCGACGCCACGGTGTTCTTCACCAAGTCCTGCTCGAGGTAGCTCGATTTGCCGGTTTCGCGGTCGAAGGTGATCCTGGTGTCGCGCCGGCGGCCGCCCTCCTCGGCGTGCACGGAGACGGTGGAGGTGCAAAAGGCGCCGGCCACGGCCGCCAGGTAGCTGTCGCGCACCCGGTACAGGGTGTTCACCAGCCCCGCCGATTGCAGCTCCAGTTTCACCTGCCGGGCGCCATTGTCCGCGGCGGGATCCCAGATCAGCTTGGCGGCGCCGGCGCGGATCAGCCGCCACTCGACCCCGTAGCTCAGTGTCTCTCCGCGCGGAAGGAAGCCCGCCGCCGCCGGTTCCGGCGCGGGCTGCGCGGCAACCGGCGACAGCGCCGCCGCAGCCAGCAGCAGAGCGAGACGGCACGTTCGGCAGTCGAATCCCGGCATGAACTTCTGAGTGTCCCAGATCGCTCCGGCGACCCGCAACCGGCTCAATTCTTGGTGCTGAAAACCACGTTCACCGTGGTGCCCTGGTCGCCGGTTCCGATGGTCGCCATGACGTTGCGGTTCTTGGCGTCGTCCTGCCCCATAACCATGCCGCCGGTGTTGCTGCCGCCTTCCCGCGTCAGATTGCTGGTGACCTTCATGCCGGCGCTCTTCAGCGCGCTCTCGTAGAAGGCGACCACCTTGTCCGCCGAATCCTTGGTGGTGAAATGGAAGCTGCCGCTTTCGCCCTCTCCGCCCTGCATGCTGACGTTGCCCTCCATCGTGGCGCCCGGGTACACCGGCGCCCAGCCGGGCGTCTTGCCCGCCCCCTGACGGAAGGTCATGGTGCCCTCGGCCGAGCTGACCTTCACCTCGCCCTCGCCGGTCTGTTTCACCACCACCGCGTCCTTGCCCTCCTCCTGGAAGACAAAACGGCCCTGCTTGGCGTCCTCGAAGTTCAGGGTCATGATCTTGCCGCTGGATTTCTCCCGCACCCGAATGATCCCTTTGCTGTCGTCCACGCCCAGCACTTCCACGTTCGGATTGGTCGCGGCGACAAGCTTGGAGACCGCCAGCGCCGGATTCTTCTTCATCAGTTCCGGATCCAGTCCGGCCTGTTTGACCTTGTACCAGACGAAAAACGCGCCCGCCACCACCACGAGCACAATGATCATGATGAACGCGCCGACGCCGACGGCCACCCACACCCAGGGGCTGGTCTTCTTCTTGGGCGGCATCTGGCCGGGGTATTGCCCCGGATACGGGTTGGGATTCGGATTGGGATAGTTGGTGGACACTGGAAGCCTCCTCCTGCCTCTGGCATGATACGCCAATTCGAGGCGTTACGGGGGGCTTGCCGTGTGCCGAACATGCAATGATGAGTCAGCATGCCCAGGACGATCCAGATTCGCAATGTTCCGGACACCCTGCACCGCGAGCTGAAAGCGCGCGCGGCAGCTCAGGGGATGTCGCTTTCGGACTGCCTGTTGCGCGAGTTGCGGAAAACCGCCGCGCAACCCAGTCTGGAGGAGTGGTTCGAGCGAGTGGCCAGCCGGGAGCCCGTCGAACTGCCCTTTTCGACGTCGGCCTGACCGCTCCCTGACGGTCGCGGCTCGGTATCGGATACCGA
>JACQZT010000465.1 GCA_016213755.1 Acidobacteriota bacterium
AGATATGCAAAGGCGAGCGGGCCTTTTGAAGTATGTCGAAAGCCATGTCAACTTGCGACGGACCTTTGCGGCGGCGGCGCACGGCGCGGAGTTGTGCGTCCAGAGAGGCTTCAAATACACCTAGAATGAGATCTTTGGCTTCGTCGTTCATGGAGGGCTTCTGAGCATGGGGCTAAGTATGACACGGCTGCGTCAGTCTCTCAATCATAATGTACAGACCGACTTCTCTAAGGGGGATGGCTATGGCCCGCAACTCTCGGAGGAGTAAAACAATTTGACGCGAAAATGTAGAAACTCCAGGGGCGGGGTGACGCCGCCCCTACGACACGTTGCGGATGCCTTCCAGGACGCCGGTGCGGGCGGCCTGGAGGATGGGACCCATGTAGTCGTCCACCATCTCGGCGGTCATGGGCACGGGCATGTTCTCGAGCTTCATGCGAAGCTGCGGGTTCTTGGCCGCCGTCAGCGCGCGCTCGATGTGCGCATCGGTGAAGCCCGGCACCTGGTTGAGCGCCGGGGGCACGCCCACGCGGCGCTCGAAGGCCATCAGCGCCCGGGCCACCGCCAGGCCCAGTTCGCGGCCGCTCAGCGAACGGATCGGTTTTTCCGCGCAGCCGTTCTCGACGCACAGCGCCGCCACCAGTTCGAGCGGCTCCTGGATCGCCGGCGCGAAGAACACCGTGTAGTAGGGGTTCAAAATCGCGCAGGCGCGCCCGTGGCTCAGGATGTCGATCAGCGAGAAGCTGGTCAGGTGCGCCCCGTTGGTTCCGCCCAGCATAATGGAATAGGCGCCCAGATCGGTGGCCAGGCCCAGCGCCTCCCGGGCCTCCAAATCGTCCGGCCGGGCCAGCGCCTGGGGCAGGTACTTCAGCACCAGCCCGATACCAGCGCGCGCCACCTCCAGCATCTCCTGGTAGTACAGCTTGCCGACCGCGCCGTACAGCACCTCGAGCGAGTGCGCGATGCCGTCCAGGGCGCCGTCGGCGGTCAGCGACGCCGGCGCGCCGGCGGTGACCGAGTAGTCGAAGATGGCCCGGTCGGGCACGATGGCGTTATCGACGATGAGCTTTTTCTGCCCGCTCTTGAGATCGGTAATGTTGGAGTACTTGGTCAGGTGCGCGCCCGAGCTGGCCGCAGTCTGGATGGCCACGTGCGGAGTGAGCCGGCGGCCCGCCGTCTGGAGCTTCGCCGTCACCAGCCCGACCCCGAAGTAATCCTCGATGCTCCCGCCCAGCGTGCGCAGCACTTCCGCCGCCTTGGCGCAGTCGATCGTGCTGCCGCCGCCGAAACTGACGGTCGCGTCCGGCGCCAGGCGCGCCAGTTCGGCCGCGATGCGTTCCAGGTCCTCCCGCGGAGCGTTGGGCGCGGCGCCGCCGATCGTTCCCGCCAGTTCGACGCCCGCGGCCTCAAGTGCGCCGCGAATGACTGCGGCGTGCGTCTCCGCGCCTGGGAAGGCGTCCTGCACCAGCACCGCCCGCCGGCCCAGCGCCGCCGCCATGGGCCCGGCCTGGGCCAGCACGCCGAATCCGTGGGCGTAATTGCCGCCCTTGAATCGCCGCAGAATCTCTCTTGCCTGGTCGAAGCTGTTCATCTCGGATCTCCTCAGCACCACCAGTGTATCCGAGCCGAATGGCTAAAGGATTCGGCTCCGCTGCCAATAAGCCAATCAGGCATGGACGAATCGGCGAACCCCTTCGGGGCAGCGGAAAACACGGATTTCCTGCGCGCCGTCCTGGACGGCATCCAGGACGGCGTCTACCTCGTGGACCAGGAGCGCAGAATCGTGTTCTGGAATTCGGGGGCCGAGATCATCACCGGGTATGTGCGCCAGGAGCTGCTCGGACGTTTCTGCCCGGACTCCCTGCTGCGGCACTGCGACGCCCGGGGCGCGGAACTGTGCGAGAAGGATTGTCCCCTGCACGCCACGCTCACCGACGGCGCACCGCGCGAGACCTTCGCCCTGCTGTGCCACAAGGAGGGCCACCGCGTGCCCGTGCGCGTGCGCGCCACCGCCGTCCGCGGCCGCGACGGCGTCAGTCTGGGCGCCGCCCAGGTCTTCGAGGAGCGCGCCTTCACTGAGTTCAACGAACGTCAGATGCAGACTCTGGAAACCCTCCGCTTGCTGGACCCGCTCACCGGCCTGGCCAGCCGCGAGATGATCGCCACCAAGCTGGCCGAGCGGCTGGGGGAGTTGCAGCGTTGCGGCCTGCCCTTCGGCATCCTGCTGGTGGATATCGACCGCCTGGCGCTGGTCAACCGCCACTACGGCCGCGACGCCGGCGACGGCATCCTGCGCATGGCCGCGCACACCCTGGCCAAAGGCTCCACCGCGCCGCACCTGCTGGGTCGCTGGGAAAAGGACCAGTTCCTGGCCATCGTCGACAACTGCGACGGCGAACTGCTGGCCGGCGTGGCCGAGCGGTTGTGGACCATGCTGAGCCAATCCTGCATTCAGTGGTGGGGCGGCCCGGTGCGCGTCACCGCCTCGGTGGCAGGCGTCCTGGCCCGGGCTAACGACGATGAGCGGGATCTGATCGCCCGCGCCGCCGCCCTGCTGGGTGAAGTTCAGTGCGCCGGGGGCAATGCGTTTCGCGCCGGCTCCCCGGCCGGTTCCGCCGCGTTCGGGTAGCGGACAATCACCGACACACGCCGGTTGGAGGCGTCTTGCGGGGCCTCCGGCTTGCGCAACTGCTGGGCGGCGAACCCGCGCACCTGCACCACTTGCTCTTTGCGCAGGCCGCGTTCCTGCATCAGGCGCCGGGCCGAGTTGGCCCGGTCGGCGGATAGCTCCCAGTTCGAATAACCCTGCGCGCTGAACGGTTTCGCGTCGGTGTGCCCCTCGATGACGATGTCGTTCGGAAGCCGGCCCAGTTCCCCCGCCAGCATCAGCAGGATCTCCTCGCCCGAAGCGCTCGGCTTGGGACTGCCGGAATCGAAAAACATGCCTTTCTCGCTTTCCAGCAACTCCACGCGCAGGCCCTCCCCGGTGACCACGAACTGGACGTTGTCCTTGATTTTGGGGAACTCGGGCAGATTCCCCATGGCCTGGGAAAGCTTCTCGCTGAGTTTCCGCATGTCGTTCTTGGAGACCGCCACGCCCTCCCCCGCGCCGGCCTTCCCGCTGCCTTTCAGCTTGGCGAAGCCCTTGGGGTCGTTGAAGTAGCCGGAGATGGCCTCCTGCACGTCCTTGGAACTGTTCATCAGCCAGAGCACGATGAACAGGGCCATCATGGCGGTGACGAAGTCGGCGTAGGCGACCTTCCAGGCGCCCCCGTGGTGGCCTCCGTGCCCGCCCTTCTTCCTGACGATGACGACTGGTTCGGCTTGCATCTCCTGAGCCATGCTTTAAGCCTTTGCGCTCTGCCGGCAGGCGGCTTCCATCCGCGCGAAGGTCGGCCGGTGCAGGTGGGGCACCGCCCGGCGTCCGAATTCGACCGCCAGGATCGGGCTGACGCCCTTGACGAAGGCCAGGATCGCCGCGCGCAAAACGTGCAGGTATTGCTGCTGGGCGTCGTTCTGTTTGGACATCGCGCCGGCCAGCGGCCCGAACAGTCCGTAGCACAGCAGGATACCCAGAAAGGTCCCCACCAGGGCCGCGGCCACCTTGTGACCGATCACCTCCGGAGGCCCCCCCAGCGCGCCCATGGTAATCACCACCCCCAGCACCGCGGCCACAATCCCCAGCCCGGGGAGCGAATCGGCCACCGTGGTCAGCGCGGCCACCGGCTGCTGGACCTGCTGGTGGTGCACCTCCATGTCCATCTCCATCATCTGGTCCAGCTCGAAGTGCCCCAGCCCGCCGCTCACCGCCGTGCGCAGCGTGTCGCAGACGAAGTGCAGGGCGGAATGGTCCTTGAGAAACTTGGGGTAGCGCGCGAAGATCTGGCTCTTCGCCGGATCGTCGACGTCGGCTTCCAGCTTCACCAGCCCTTCCTTGCGCGCATGCTGAAACACCGCGTACAGCATCTTCAGCGCTTCCAGGTAGCTGGCCTGGGTGTAGGGCGAGGAGCCGAACACCCGCAGGATTCCTTTGCCCATCTGCACCACCACCGGCAGCGGGTTGGCCACCAGGATGGTCCCCAGCGCCGCGCCGCCGATGATCAGCAGCTCGGCCGGCTGAACCAGCACCATTATCTGACCTTTTTCCAGGAGAAAGCCGCCGATGACGGCGCCGAAAACCACGACGATGCCAACAATTGCGAGCATGGGCGTCCGAGCGGGAGAGCGGGGCCACTCCCTAGATCCCTTTTCGACCGGCCCGCCAAATACTTGACCGCCGGGAGGGCGCCGGCCCGATTGCTACAATGGGACATACGCCAGCAGGAGGGGTCCATGGCGGCACAGCCGCGCCGAGAATCTCACGCCGTCGATGTCGGTGGTGTTCGTTTGGGGGGAGGCCACCCGGTGGTGGTTCAATCCATGACCAACACCGACACGGCTGACGCGCCGGCCACCTTGAACCAGGTGCTGGCGCTGGCCCGGGCCGGCTCGGAACTGGTGCGCGTCACGGTGAACACCGAGGCCGCGGCCGCGGCCGTGCCCCGCATCGTCGAAACGCTGGATAAGTCTGGCGTGCGCGTGCCCATCGTGGGCGACTTCCACTACAACGGCCACCTGCTGCTGGCCCAATACCCCGACTGCGCCCGCGCGCTGGCCAAGTACCGCATCAACCCCGGCAACGTCAACCTCGGCCGCCGGCACGACGACAATTTCCGCATCATGATCGAGGCCGCGGTGAAGTACGCGAAGCCCGTACGCATCGGAGTCAACTGGGGCTCGCTGGACCAGGCCCTGCTGGCCCGCATGATGGACCAGAACGCCCGCCGCCCCGACCCGCTCGACCCCAACGAAGTCATGCTCGAAGCCATGGTCGCCAGCGCCCTGGAATCGGCCGCCGCCGCCGAGCGCTACGGTTTGACCCCCGACCGCATCGTCCTGAGCGCCAAGGTCAGCGGCGTCCAGGACCTGGTCACGGTCAACCGCCGGCTGGCCGCCCGCTCCCGCTACGCCCTGCACTTGGGCCTCACCGAGGCCGGCCTGGGATCGAAAGCCATCGTGGCCACGACCGCGGCGCTGGCCATTCTGCTCCAGGAGGGCATCGGGGACACGATCCGCGCCTCGCTCACGCCCCTGCCGGGCGGCGACCGCGGCGAAGAGGTTCTGGTCTGCCAGCAAGTCTTACAGTCGCTCGGCCTGCGCCACTTCTCGCCCCAGGTAACCGCCTGCCCCGGCTGCGGCCGCACCACCAGCACCTTCTTCCAGGAGATGGCAGACCGCATTCAGAACTACCTGCGCGACCAGATGCCGGCCTGGAGAGAGCGCTACCCCGGCGTCGAGGAATTGAAGGTCACCGTCATGGGCTGCGTGGTCAACGGCCCGGGCGAATCCAAGCACTCCCACATCGGCATCTCCCTGCCCGGCACCTTCGAGGAGCCGGTGGCGCCGGTGTACGTCGACGGCCGGCTGTTCAAAACCCTGCGCGGGGAGGCCATCGTGGCCGAGTTCATTTCGATCCTCGACGGCTACGTCGCGCGGCGCTATGGGGGCACTCCGGGCCAGCCGTAGATCGGTCCGACGTCGCGCGCGGTGGAGATCTTCCGGAACCCGGCTTGTGGCCCGCATAGGTTCAATTCCATGAGGACGTTTCGCGTCCACTTGACGTGGCGTGCGCTCCTTACTTCTTATCAGAGCGACGGCAGGCTTCGAGACGAGAGACAAACCGCCTACAATGGACGCATGAGTGAGTTTTGGGAAGGCTTGCTGATAGGTTTCTTCTTCGGAGTCGTTGCTAGCCTCGTAGCAAATTATGTTTGGGACCTGAGGGCGCGATGTAGCGCTTATTGTAACGGGTCACGATCTTTCCCCCCAAGATTCTCACACTTTTTCCCGTCCAGTTTTCGCAGTTTGGCGGTGGTCATCCGCGTATCCCGGGCTGGCGGAGCGCCGGAGAATTTGGAGCGCCCTGCGGGCGGTCGTCGCG
>JACQZT010000473.1 GCA_016213755.1 Acidobacteriota bacterium
CCGTTGGTGGAGACACCGGCCGCGACGGCGCCGGAGCCGTTGTCAGAGCCGGACGAAGAGAAGGAACTGCCTGTGGCCGGCGCGCTACCGTTGCCGCTCCCGGTTGCGGAAGGCAGCGAACTGGCGGAGCCTTGCGAACCCAATCTCGAGCCGGGCGGCTTCGAGATCGCCGCGATGATGCCGCGGCCAGTCGGGCCGGAAGCCGGCGCGCCGGTTCCCACGGACTTCATGACCTCGCCGATCGAGCCCGCGCCCCAGGCGGTCGCGTCGGCGGTTGACGTCCCGACGGCTCCGCGGATCAGCGAGCCGGAACCCAGAATCAGCGTCCCCCTGGACCTGAGGGTCGTGAGCGAGCCGGCCCGTTCCCTCGGTCCGGTGCTGGTGCAGCGGCAGATCTCCTTGCCGACGGGACTGGTCCACGCCGATGCCATGGAGGAGGCGATCTCCAGCAACGTCAGGTTGACGGGCGTGGTGGTCGCAGTCGTGCTCGGGGAGACCGAGAAGGGCGGATCGAGCAAGAACCGGCCGCAGGAGACGGGCGCCACCGTCGAATCTCTGGTGCGCGGGCTGCTTGGGCCGGACGACCTGGCCTTCCAGCAGGCCACCGGCGAATTCATCCTGATCTTCCCGAACGAGAACGGGTCGGCTGCGCAACGGCGGATTCAAAGGGTTTCGGAGAAGCTGTGGGATCTCCAACTCCGGTCTTTGGTGGGCCATCCGATCACGCTCCATTGGGGGGCGGCCGCGGTCGAAAGCGAAAACATCTCCGAGGCGATCTCCCTGGCCGTCGAGGAAATGATCGAGACTCGCGACAACCGCCGCGGCATCGGCATGGAAAGCTTCCGGCCGCGCCGCCGGGTCGCCAACTTCTAGTCTCTGCTCCGCGGAGTCCAGGCGCGCAGACGCAGCGAGTTGGTCACCACGCTGACGCTGGACAGCGACATGGCCGCGGCGGCGAACATGGGCGAAAGCTCCCACCCGGTCCAGGGCAGCAGCGCTCCCGCCGCCAGAGGGATGCCGATCACGTTATAGACGAAGGCCCAGAACAGGTTCTGGCGGATGGTGCGCAGTGCGGCGCGGGATAACTCCAGCGCCGTGGCCATATGAGCCAGATCGCCGCGCAGCAACGTGATTCCGGCGGTTTCCATGGCCACGTCCGTGCCGCTGCCCATGGCGATGCCGATATCCGCCTGCGCCAGCGCCGGAGCGTCGTTGATGCCGTCGCCCGCCATGGCCACGCGTTCCCCGGCTAGTTGCAGTTTCTCGACCTCGCGCGCCTTGGCGTCCGGCAGTACCCCCGCCATCACAGTTTGAATGCCCACCTGCCGGGCGACCGCTTTAGCCGTGGCGGCCGCGTCGCCGGTGATCATGGCCACGCGCAGGCCCAGCGATGAGAGCCGGCTCACCGTGGCCCGCGCCTCGGCGCGGGGCTGATCGGCCACCGCGAAATGGCCCGCCACGGCGCCATCCACTCGCACCTCGAGCACGCTTTTTCCTTCTGCCGCCCAGACCGGGTCCGTGCCGGCCGAGATCTCGACGCGCCGGTCTTCGACCATGGCCTCGACGCCGCGCCCGGCGCGCGCCTGGAACGCGCTGGCCGCGGGCAGATCCAGACCCTCGGCGCGCCTCACGACGGCCTGGCCATAGGGATGCTCGCTGCCGCGCTCGGCCGCGCCGGCCAGGCGCAGCAATTGCTCTTCGGACCAGCCTTCGGCGGCGCGCAGGCCGGTCACCGCGGGCCGGCCCTCGGTGATCGTCCCGGTCTTATCGAGCACCACCGCGGTGACCCGGCCGGCCGCCTCCAGCGCTTCGCCGCCCTTGTACAGAACGCCCAGTTGCGCGCCGCGTCCGGTGGCCACCATCACCGCCGTGGGCGTGGCCAGGCCCAGCGCGCAAGGGCAGGCGATGATCAGCACGGCGACGAAGTGCAGCATGGCCTGGGCAAAGGGTCCCCACACCAGCCATGCGGCCAGCGTCGCCAGCGCCACCAGGATCACCGCCGGCGTGAAGTAGCCGGCCACCACGTCGGCAAAGCGCGCAATGGGCGCGCGGGAGCCTTGCGCGCGCTCCACCGTCTCGATGATGCGCGCCAGCATGGTTTCGCGGCCCACCTTGCGCGCTTCGAAGCGGAATGAACCGGCGCGGTTGATGGTGGCGGCGTAGACCGCCGAGCCGGGCCGCTTTTCCACCGGCAGGCTTTCGCCGGTGAGCATCGATTCGTCGAGCGCCGATTCGCCTTCCACCATCACGCCGTCCACTGGGATGCGCTCGCCGGGGCGGATTACCAGCACGTCGCCGGGGATGACCTCCTCCACCGGCGCGGTCACCTCGACGCCGCCGCGCAGGATGCGCGCCGTGCGCGGAGCCAGCGCGGCGAGCCGGCGAATGGCATCCGATGCCCGGGCGCGCGCGCGCGCCTCCAGCCACCTTCCGGTCAGAATCAGCGTGACGATGACCGCCGCCGACTCGAAGTACACCGGCAGCTCGCCGCCGGCGGCAGTGGCCCAGACGGAGTACGCAAAGGCCGTTCCGGCGCCGGTGGCGATGAGCGTGTTCATGTCCGCCGAACGCCGCCGCAGGGCCTTCCACGCGCCGGTAAAGAACAGGCTGCCGGCGTAGAGCACCACCGGCGCGGCCAGGGCCAGTTGCACCCAGCCGGCGCCCGGGAAATGGATCGCGCCGTGCGACATGGCCAAAACCACCAGCGGGAGACTGAAAGCGATGGATATGCCCAGGCGGCGCCGCAAGGACTCAATTTCGGCGCGCTCGAGGTCTTCGCGCGAGCGCTCCCCGGCCACGCCGTAGCCGGCCGCTCGCACCACGGCGGTGAGGCGCTCGCGCGAGGTGAGCTTGGGATTGCAGACCACCGTGGCCCGGCGCGTGGCGAAGTTCACCGCCGCGGCGGTGACGCCGGGCGCGCGTTGCAAGGCGTGCGTCACGCTGGCCACGCAGCCCGCGCAGGTCATGCCGGTGATGGCGAGTTCCAGGGTCTCGGCCGGGCCGGCCGGGGCGGCCGGGGCGGCGGGGCGCGGCGGCGCGGGAGGGCCAATGCCGACCAGCCCGCCGGGCGGCTGAGGTGCCGATGGATCCACTATCGTCCCCGCGCGATGGCCTCCACCGCCTCCAGTTCCTTGCCGGCTTCGGCCCACTTGCCCTGCGCGGCCAGCGACCGGTAGCGTTCCAGGTGCTGGCGGACCAGCTCGATTCTCCGGTCCGAGCCGGGCGGGCCCGCGGCGGGCGGCGGCCCCGCCGGCTGCGCCGCGCCAGGGGCGGCGGTGACCGGCGCGGGTGCGCCAGAGCCGGCCAGGCGTGCCAGTTCGGACACCGCCTGTTCCCAGGAGTCGGTGTACACCAGCGTGTTGCCCATCGTAACCGCGATCTTCTTCAACTGCGGCATGCGCGCCTGGGACGCCTGGATGTAAATCGGCTCGATGTACACGAACGTGTTTTCGACCGGCAGGACCAGCATCTGCCCGCGCAGCACCTGCGATCCTTGCTGGTTCCACAGCGTCAGGTCCTTGGAAATGGTCTGATCCTGGTTGATGCGCGCTTCGATCTGCATGGGGCCGAAAATAAGTTCCTGCTTGGAGAGTTGCAGGAAGACCAGCTCGCCCAGGTGTTCGCCGTCGCAGCGGGCGGCCATCAGGCCGATCAGGTTATCCTTGGCGCGCGGCGTGAACGGAACGATCAACAGGAACTCGGCCTTCTGCTCGCCCGGCAGAGTGGCCACCACGTAGGTGGGGGCCAGCGGCTCGGGCCGGTTTTCCTGGCCCTTGACGCTGCGCGCGATGTCCCACAAGTCCTCCTTGTTGTAGAAGGAGTCCGGGTCGAGCATGTGGTAGGTGCGGTACATCTCGGCTTGCGCGCGGAAGATCATCTCCGGGTAACGGGCGTGCGCGCGCAGATCGGCCGGCATCTGATCGGCGGAGACCATCAGGTTGGGAAACAGTTTGCGGTACGCCTGGATGATCGGATCGGCGGGGTCGAAGACGTAGAGCCGCGTAGTGCCGTCGTAGGCGTCGACGGTGGCCTTCACCGAATTGCGGATGTAGTTGAAGGTCCCCAGCGTCTGGACGTTGACCAGGCGGGAATAGGGATGCGAGTCCGAAGTGGTGTAGCCGTCCACGATCCAGACCAGGCGGCCCTCGGCGGTGAGCACCAGGTACGGGTCGGCGTCCCAGTGCAGAAAGCCGGCCAATTCCTCCAGCCGCTCGGCCACCTTGCGGTGAATCATCATGCGGCTTTCCGGGGCCAGGTAGCCGGTGAGCAGGATGTTCCAGTCGCCGCGCGCGATGGCGGCGGCCAGGCGCATGCCCAGGGAAGACACGGGAAATCCGCCCGTGCCGTGGTAGCGCGAATGGACGTTGTCGGAGCCGGACGGATAGTTGAACTCGTCCCGGCCGGTGCGCACGAAGACCGGTTCGTGGACCACCTCGCCGTAATAGATCTCGGGCCGGGTCAGTTTCAGCGACTTGGTCTGGATTTGCGGTGGCGCGTCCTTGATGAACAGCACCGGCATGCCTTCCGGCGTAATCTGGTTCGCCTCGGCCATCACCATGCCGAAGCCGTGGGTGTAGATGAAGTGCGAGTTGATCCAGCGGCCGGCGTCGGCCACCTGGCGAATGTCGAGCTCGCGCGGAGTCAGCAGCACCTGGCGCAACTGCCCGTCGATCACATAGCGGTCCACGTCGCTGTCGTTGAAGACGTAGTAGGGCCGCAGGGCCTGGATCTGGGTGACCGTGTCGTGAAACGCGCGCCAGTCCCACAGGCGCACGTTGTCGAACAGCGGCTTGTGGCGCGACATGTCGATTTTGGACTCGATCTTGGCGGCGAACTCCACCTCCCGGGAACGCGCCAGAAGCCCGAACGCCGAGCGCGTGGCCTGGATGTGCCGCTGGATGTAAGGCCGCTGCAGCGAGATCTCGTTGGGGCGCACGTAGACCGCGGAAACCAGGCGCGGCACGACGCCCTGAACGATCAGCGCCGCCACCACCACCAGCACCGGCTTGAGCCGTCCGAGCGCGACCGAGAGCGCCGCCGCGACGGCCGAGACGATCAGCAGCCATTGCAGCGGCAGGGCGATCTTTTCGTCGACATAGTCCACGCCCACCAGAAACCCGTGCTCGTTGGAAAGCATCGAGAAGCGGCCCAGCCAGAAGCGCGCCGCCAGAGCCAGCAGGAACAGCGCGCCCGCGCCGCGCAGAAACGCCGAGCGCAGCGCGCCCTTCAGTTGCAGGTCGGCCAGTTCGATCTCCATTTGCCCATCCTTCCAGCCGGAGATCTGGGAGCGCAGTTGCCAGCCGCGCGCCGCCAGCCAGTAGATCAGGCCGCCCGCCAGCGACAGCGCCACGAGCAGGCCCGCGACGAGGGAATAAAAGGGCAGGTCGAACAGGTAGAACGCCAGCGCGTGGCCAAACACCGGGTGGCGCCACCCCGCGGCATCGGCGGTCAACTGGCGGCCGCCGAAGAAGCGCACCACGGTCCAGTTGTCCACGCTGGCGGCGGCGAACAGGATCGCCAGCACGGCGGCCCCCAGCGTGGTCAGGCGCGCGTACAGCGTGTGGTCGCGCAAGCGCGTGCCGGAGAACTTCACCCCGCGGGCGTGCGCCGTCCAGAAAACCGCAAACGCCAGGAGAGCGACGCCGATGGCGGGGACCAGGCTGTACAGGATCATCTGGATCCATGTGCTCACCTGGCCCATTTCGCCCCACCAATGGTAGTCGATCACCCAGGAAGAAATGGTGCGCGCTCCGATCAACAGCGCGAGAACCAGCACAAGAATGACTACGCGGCGTGTACGCATACTACCTCCAGGATGACAGATATCCTTGGCCGCTGGCTGAGAAGCTGCTAAAGAATCGCAGGCTACCGTCGGGGAGCGGTGTGAACTACGTCCGGTCGGCGCGCCAGATGAATCTGCCGTTGACGATGGTGGCCACCGGGCCGCCCCGGAATGTGCGGCCGTCGAACGGGGTGTTGCGGCTCTTGGAGAACGAGCGGTTCACATCGTAGGTCCAGTTCCGTTCGGGATCGAAGATGGTCACGTCGGCGTGACAGCCCGGCGCCAGGCGCCCGCGGTCCAATCCCAGCACCCGCGCCGGACCGGTGGTGAACAGCTCCACCATGCGGGGCACGCCGATGCGGCCGCTGTGGACCAGGGTTTCGAGCGCCACCGCCAGGGCCGTTTCCAGCCCGATCACGCCGAAGGGGCACTTCTCGAACTCCTGCATTTTCTCGCTGCCCGGGTGCGGCGCGTGGTCGGTGGCGACGACCTCGATGGTCCCGTCCGCGACGCCCCGGCGAACCGACTCGACATCCGCGGCGGAGCGCAGCGGCGGGCGCATTTTGAAGTTCGAGTCGTAAGGCGGAATCATCGAGTCCGCCAGGGCCAGGTGGTGCGGCGTCGCCTCCGCGCTCACCGGCAGCCCGCGGGAACGCGCGAAGGCCACCATGGCCACCGAGTTCCGGGAGGATATGTGCGCCACGTGGAAGCGCGCGCCGGTCAGCTCGGCCAGCAGGATGTCGCGCGCCACGGCCACGTCTTCCGACACGCCGGGGATGCCCCGCAAGCCCAGGCGCACGGATTCGAACCCCTCGTGCATGTCGCCGCCGGCGCTCAGGTGCAGGTCCTCGCAGTGGTCGATGACGGGCAGTCCGAAGGCGCGCGCGAACTCCATGGCGCGGCGCATGACGCGCGCGTTCATCACCGGCCGCCCGTCGTCGGAAATGGCCACCGCGCCGGCGTTCTTCATCGAGCCTATGGCGGCCATCTCCTCTCCCGCGCTGCCTTTGGTGATGGCGCCGATGGGGAAGACATTCACGCAGGCAAAGCGCTCGGCGCGCTCGATGATGTAACTGGTGACGGTGGCGTTGTCGTTCACCGGCGCGGAGTTGGGCATGGGGCAGATCGAAGTGAACCCGCCCGCCGCCGCCGCGCGGGCGCCGGTTTCGATGGTTTCGGCGTGCTCGAAACCGGGTTCGCGCAAATGCACGTGCATATCGATGAACCCGGGCGCCACCACCAGGCCGCCGGCGTCGAACCGCTCCGCGCCGGGCGCCTCCAGGTTCGAGCCCACGCCGGTCACGACGGAGCCTTCGATGAGCACGTCGGCGATGCGGTCCAGGCCCGAAGCCGGGTCGATCACTCTTCCGTTTTTCAGCAGCAGCTTGGCCATTTATCCCAGGATCCGTTCCAGAACCGCCATCCGCACGGCGACGCCGTTTTCCACCTGGTTGAGGATGACGGAGCGTTGCGAGTCGGCCACTTCCGAGGCGATCTCGCGGCCGCGGTTGATCGGGCCCGGGTGCATGACCAGCACGTCCGGCCGGGCCAGTTCGAGATGGTCCAGCCGCAGCCCGTAGAAGGAGAAGTATTCGGCGGCGGGGAAGGCCGCCTCGTGCTGGCGTTCCAGTTGCACGCGCAGCATCATGACCACGTCGGCGCCGCGAATCGCCTCCGAGATGTCGTAGGTGATGGAAACGCCCGGCGCCATCCGCGCCAGTTCCGGCGGCACCAGGGGGGCGGGGCCGCACAGGACGATGTCGGCGCCGAAGCGGGACAGCAGGTAGATGTTGGAGCGCGCCACGCGGCTGTGCGCGATGTCCCCGATAATGGCCACCCGCAGGCCCTCCAGCGAGGCTCGCTGGTCCAGGATGGTGCGGGCGTCCAGCAGCGCCTGGGTGGGATGCTCGTGGGTTCCGTCGCCGGCGTTGATGATGGGAGTGGGCAGGTGGCGCGCCAGGAAGTGCGGCGCGCCGGAGGCG
This sequence comes from Acidobacteriota bacterium, assembly GCA_016213755.1. Lineage (GTDB taxonomy): Bacteria > Acidobacteriota > Terriglobia > Bryobacterales > Bryobacteraceae > JACQZT01. The sequence continues at coordinate 7,765 of JACQZT010000473.1, forward strand.
GCGTGGCGCATGACGATGGCGTTGGGCCGCATCGCCGCCAGGGTATTGAGCGTGTCCACCAGCGACTCGCCCTTGGACACGCTCGACCCGGCGGCCGTGATCGACACCGAGTCGGCCCCCAGGCGCTTGGCCGCGATTTCGAAGCTGGTGCGTGTGCGCGTCGAGGCTTCGAAAAACAGGTTGACCACCAGCTTGCCGCGCAGCGTGTCCAGCCGCTTGGCGGGCTGGTTCTGAATCGTCTGAAAGTCTTTTGCGCGCTCGAGGATGGCCTCGATTTCCGCGCGTTCGAGGATTTCGATGCCCAGCAGGCCGGCCGGCATGTGCGGCGCCTCCGTTCAGATTTTCTCGACCAGCAGGACTTTCTCCGTGCCGTCGACTTCCTGGAACTTCACTTCAATGATCTCATTTTCGGCGGTCTGCACCATGCGCCCGACGTAGCGCGCTTCGATGGGCAGTTCCCGCCAGCCGCGGTCGATCAGCGCCAGCAGTTGCACGCGCGCCGGCCGGCCGTGGTCGAAAAGGGCATCCAGCGCGGCGCGGATGGTGCGGCCCGTGTACAGCACGTCGTCCATCAGGATGATGTCCTTCCCGGTCACCGGGAAGGGGATCTCGGTCGCGTTCACCACCGGCTGCGCGCCCACCGTGGACAGGTCGTCGCGGTACAGGTTGATGTCCAGAATGCCGACCGGAATCGCGCGGTTCTCCAGCGCCTGGATCTTTTGCGCCAGCCGCTGCGCCAGCGGAACGCCCCGCCGGCGGATGCCGACGAAGGCGAGCCGGCCGAGGTCCTGGCTCTTTTCGAGGATTTCGTGCGCCAGCCGCACCAGCGTGCGGTCCATTTCCGAAGCGCTCATCAGTTGAGCTTTCAGCCGGGTGTTAGCGATCATAGCTTGAACCCCTCAAACGCTACAGCGTAGCACAGCGGGAGGCGCCGCGAAGTCCCCGGCGGCGCGCCGGCGCGCCCGCGCCCGGCGCGTCCCTCCGGCGGGCGGCATCCGCAACCTGGCCACAAGAAGGTAAGATTGGACCTAACTTACCTGCATACCTTTGTATAACATCAGTATGTCCTGGTAGTACTAATCTAACAATATATCTTGACAATGCCGGCTACTCAGTCGATTCTGTATACGTTGCGCGAGTATCAATCCGCCGGCGCGGCGTGTATGCCAGGCAGACATACCCGAAAAGGCGGCAGGTTGTCTGAACTCGCCACGAGAAGAGTCAAGGTCAAACAGAGGAGCAATCGAATGGCGGTACTGCGCCCGCGGAGGCGTCTTGTCTTTTTCAGAATTCCCGAGGACGACTACGAGCGATTTCGGGGGCTATGCGAACAGGAAGGAGCCCGCAGCGTGTCGGAACTGGCCCGTACCGCTGTGGAACGATTCATTTCGAGGCGAGAAACCAGTGAGGAGCGTCTCAGCGATCTATGCCGGTTGCTGAACCAAGTCACGGTTGAGCTGCGCGAGGTTGTTCGGGAGGCCCAGGCGGCCGAAGAAAACGACCCGTGCTGCGAGGTTGGAGCGTGCAGTCTGCCGGAATAGCAAAGAGAGGTTTTGCCGGGGTCCAGATTCTGAAGTGACTGAAAGGCGCTTAGGAAGCACGAATGAGGGGACGCCGCAGTGCGGTAGACGCGCCGGAGGAGAGGCGTGACTGCTTCGAGCGTCGTCGGCGGGTGCGCTTCAACATCTCGGTGCCGGTCCGGCTGTCGCGCGTTGAAACCGTTCCGGTGTCTCTGCCGGGCCGGACGGTGAACGTGAGTTCGTCGGGATTGCTGCTTGCGACCGGAGCACAACTGGAGGTGGGTTCAGGCGTGGAGTTTGAAGTGGAACTGTTCTCGGACGACAGGGCCGGAGTTATGGTCTGGCTGAAGTGCCGGGGAGTGGTGGTGAGGTCCGGCCGGGAGGAGGCGGCCAGCGAGGCGCGGGCCGGTCTTCGGCTGGTGGAGTACGAGTTCGTGCGGCAACAGTTGGGCGGCCGCCACCAGATTCGCATATAGATCTCGGAGGAGCGCGAACGGGCTGCCGGGGCATCTTGCTCCGCAGCCCGTTTCGTGTCTTAGTGCTCAGTTACTCCGGGCTGTCCGCGGTTCATTCGCTCGGCTGGTGCATGGCCCGCACCACGCGCCAGACGGGGTTGGCGCGCCGCTCGCGCGACTCGATCATGCGAATCGCTTTCTGAAGTTCG
>JACQZT010000460.1 GCA_016213755.1 Acidobacteriota bacterium
CCCGACGCGCGCATCATCGACGCCGGGGGGCAGTACCTCATGCCCGGCATCATTGACGCGCACTGCCATATCGCCTCGGAAAGCACCAACGAATCGTCCATCTCGGTTTCCTCCATCGCCCGCATCGAGGACGTGCTGAACCCCGAGGACATCGCCATCTACCGCGCCCTGGCCGGCGGGGTCACCACGGCCCACGTGATGCACGGCAGCGCGAACTCCATCGGCGGCACCACCATCGTGCTCAAGCTGCGCTGGGGAAAGGATGCCGCGGGATTGCACTTCGAGGGCGCCAAGCCGGGGCTGAAATTCGCTCTCGGCGAAAACCCCAAGCGCGCCGGCGCGCAGGCCTCTCCGCTGCGTCCGGTGGCGCGTTACCCGGCCACGCGCATGGGCATCGAGGACACCATCCGCCAGGCCTTCTACGAAGCCAAACAGTACCAGCGGGAGAAGCCCGCGCGGCGCAACCTGCGGCTCGAGCCCATGGTCGAGGTGCTGGAAGGCAAACGCCGGACCCAGGTGCACGCCTACCGCGCCGACGAGATGCTCATGATGCTGCGGCTGGGCGAAGAACTCGGTTTCAAAATCAACTGCTTCGAGCACGGGCTGGAAGGCTACAAGATCGCCAAGGAGATCGCCGCGCACGGCGCCGGTGTTTCCACCTTCAGCGACTGGTGGGCTTACAAGATGGAAGCCATCGACGCCATTCCCTACAACGCCGCCCTGATGCAGCGCAAAGGCGTGCTGGTGTCGCTCAATTCCGACGATCTCAACGCCAGCCTCATGCCGCGGCTGAACACCGAAGCCGCCAAGACCATCAAGTACGGCGGCTTGAGTGAAACCGAGGCCCTGGCGCTGATCACCATCAACCCCGCCCGGCAGCTCCAGATCGACAATCGCGTCGGCTCGATTGAAGCCGGCAAAGACGCCGACCTGGTGCTCTACGACAAGCACCCGCTGTCCAGCTTCGCGCGGGTGCAGAAGGTCTTCATCGACGGCGAGTTGTACTTCGACCGCGACCGCGACGTGAGCGGACGCGCCGAACGCGAGGCCCGTAAGAAGGCGCTCCAGGACAAACAGAGGGAGCGCGAAAAGGAACAGAAGAAGAGCGGTTCCGCCAGGAGGCCCTCATGAGAGCGTGGATGGTTGCCCTTCTCGCGGCCCTGCCCGCCCTGGCCGCGGACAATAGTTTCTTGTTGCGCGGAGCCACCGTGCACACCGTCTCCGGCGCCGAGATCGCCGGCGGCTCGGTGCTGGTCGCCGGCGGCAAGATCGCCGAGCTCGGCGTCAAGGTGGTGGCGCCCAAGGGCGTGCGCGTCATCGACGTCAAAGGCCTGCACGTTTATCCCGGCCTGATCGATTCGGGCACCCAGATGGGTTTGTCCGAGGTCGGCTCGGTGCGCGAAACCGCCGACGCGAACGAGATCGGCGATTTCAATCCCCAGTTGCGGGCCCTCATTGCCATCAATCCGGCCAGCGAGCACATTCCGGTCGCGCGAGCCAACGGCATCACGACCGTGGTTTCGACGCCGGGCGGCGGAGTCCTGTCCGGGCAGGCGGCGCTGGTTCACCTCGACGGCTGGACTTGGGAAGAGATGGAGGTGCGGCGCTCGGCGGCCATGGTGTTGAATTTCCCGACCATCCAGACCGGCGGAGGCCGCTCCGGCGGGGAAGGCCCGCAGGGCCGCACGCGTACGCCCTACCCGGAATCCAAGCGTATCTACGACAAGAAACTGGCCGACCTGCGCGAGTTCTTCGAATCGGCGCGGCGCTACCGGCAGGCCAAACTGGCCGGCCCGGCGGGTTTCCGCCCCGACGTGAAGTTCGAGACCATGATTCCGGTGCTCGAAGGCAAACTGCCGGTGGCCATGGTCGCGGTCCGCGAACGGGCTATCCGGGAAGCGTTGCAGTTCGCCGAAAAGCAGAAGATCCGCATCATGCTTTGTGAACCGCGCGAGGCGGGGAAGCTGATTTCCGAGATCAAGGCCCAGAACGTGCCCGTGATCCTGGGCCCCACCCAGACCGCCCCGCTCAATGAAGACGATCCCTATGACGCGCCCTATACCCTGCCGGCCCAACTGCACCAGGCAGGCATCCGGTTCGCCTTCGGAACGTTCTCGAATTCCTTTTCCCGGAATCTGCCCTACAACGCCGCGCACGCGGTGGCCTATGGACTTCCGTACCAGGAAGGCCTGAAAGCGATCACCCTGAACGCCGCTGAGATCTGGGGCGTCGCCGATCAGTACGGCTCCATCGACAAGGGCAAGTGGGCCGACCTGATGGTGACCGACGGCGACCCGCTGGAAGTGCGAACCCAGGTGCGGCAACTATTCATCCACGGGCGGGAAATCAGCCTGGACAACAAGCATTTGCGGCTTTACCAGCAGTACAACAAGCGCCCCTGAGCGTCCAATCCCTTGGCCGGCGGCGGGATTCCACTTTACAAGTCTTTACAGATCAAACAGATGGGAAGCTCGTCTTCGGCCATAGAATTGCGGTAACCTGACAATTAGCCGACACGCCTTTTCTCCAGGACAGTTTGGAGGCCGGCGCTGTCGGTTTCGTGGACCGGCATGCTGGTAGACTTCGAGCTCATTGAACGGGCCAGGCGCGGCGAAGATGCGGCGTTTAACGAAGTCATTACGGCCTATCGGAAGCGGATCCTGGGGACCATAGCCCGGCTGATCGGGCGGCCCGAGGATGTGGAAGACGTGGCGCAGGAAGTGTTCCTGCGGTTATACTTTTCGCTGGATCAGTTGCGGGCGCCGGAAGTTTTCGAGCCCTGGCTGTACCGGCTGACGGTAAACGCGGCGTATGATTATCTGCGGCGGCAGCGGCGGCGCAAGGAATCCCGCATGGCCGACTTTTCCGAGCAGCAGATGATTATGGCCGATGCGGCGGCCAGCACCCACGCCAATGCCGAGCACACTCGCCGCGCGGAAACGCGAGAGTTCGTCCAGGGGTTGCTGGACTCGGTTTCGCCCCAGGATCGGGTTTTGCTGGTCCTGAAAGAAGTCGAGGGTTTGTCGTTGAAAGAACTTGAAAAGATCTACCGGGTCAAGGAAAATGCATTGAAGGTGCGATTGTTCCGAGCCCGGCAGCGGGTTCTGCGCGCCTTCGCGCGTGCCAGCGACACGGGAGGCCGGTCGGAAGCGGCCGAGTAAAGCTTATGTCTTTGAAGGATAGAGACTTTTCTGGGAGTCCAGAGCTTGATCGTGAGCTCAATCGCCTCTTGGCGGCTTATCGCGAGGCTTGTCCCGATCCGGAACCCGGCCCGAACTTCACGCCGTCCCTCTGGCAGGCGATCGATGCCCGTCGCGGCTTCACGCTTTCCTTCGGCCGCTGGGCGCGGGGCCTGGCCACGGCCGCGGCGGCGCTGGCCATGCTAACGGCCATCTTCGTGGCGCTGCCTTCCCGCCAGATATCTCCCGTGTATCTGGCTTCTTACGTGGATGTTCTGGACGACGAAAGCAGAACCGACAACCCGGTCTTCGTGGAGGCCGCGGAAAGCAGTCTTCAATGAAGCGTTCTCAACTGCTGGTGGCGATCTACGCCGTCCTGATCTTCGGCAGCGGTGTTCTGCTGGGAGTGGTTTCCCACAAAGCCTACACCTCAACCGCACACTCCAAGCCCGGTCCGCGCTCCCCGGAAGAGTACCGGAAGAGGTACGTGGAGGAGATGCGCTCCCGCCTCAAACTCAGCGAAGCGCAGATGACCGAACTGAACAGCATCCTGGACGCTACGCGGGAACGCTACCGGCAGTTTCGTGAGAGGGACCGTCCGGAGATGAAGGCCATTCAGGACGACCAAACCAGCCGCATCCGTGCCATGCTCAACGCCGAGCAGCGGGGCGAGTACGAAAAGATGCGCGAAGAACGGGAAAAGCACATGCGCGAACGGAGCAAACGCGGCGACCGCTAGGCCGGTCCGGCCAGGGCGTTCTTCTTGGCCATGGCGCGCTGATACTTCTTCTGGAATTTGTCCACCCGGCCCTCGGTGTCGATCAACTTCTGACGGCCCGTAAAGAAGGGATGGCAATTCGAGCAGATTTCCACGCGGAGGTCGCCCTTGTGAGTGGAGCGAGTCCGGAACGTGTACCCGCAGGCGCAGATTACGTTGACTTCATTATAGGCGGGGTGGATTCCGGCTTTCATTCGACTGGGGTTTCCTTTCCTTCTTTGGTCCATCATAACACGGCCGGCCGGGCGAATTCTCCCCCGGCTCCAATACGCAAGTTTGAATCCCCATCCCAAAAGTGCTATTCTTCTCAGGTTCCCCCCACACGTCAGGGAACGGGGAAGGCGGTGGGGGACAATGGGTTCCAAACCGCTACGGGGAAGCATGCACGTGTTTCATTGGCTCTGGTCGCTGGGTTTAGGGTACCCTCCGCGAACGCTCCGACTGGCGGTTCTGGTTGTTGCCGCCGGCCTTTGCGCGCAGGAGCCGGCCGCTTCGCCCGCCCGGTCGCTGAGCTTGAACGAGGTGCTGGCCCGGATGGCCGCCATGGACCATGTCCGGGCTGGGTGCCTGAGCGAATACTCCGGCACGCGCCTGTATGTCCTCGATAACAAGAGGTTCGGCACCCACGCCGAGATGCAGGTGCGGATGACTTTTCAGCCTCCGGCCGCCAAGACTTTTGAAGTCGTCTCGGCGAAGGGCTCCAAGGTGATCCGCAGCCGGGTTTTGCAGCGCCTGATCCAGACCGAGCAGGAAGCCGCCCGTGCCGACGTCCGCCCGCGCACGCTGATCACGCCCGCCAACTACACCTTTAAACTGGCCGGCACCGACACCGAGCAGGGCCGGATGCGCTACATCCTGGAAGCCGAGCCGATCAAGCCCTCCAAGTACCTGTTCCGCGGGCGCGTCTGGGTGGACGCCGAGGACTTCGCCGTGGCGCGCATCGAAGGCGCCCCGGCCCAGAATCCGTCGTTCTGGATTCACAGGACCGCCTTTGTGCACACCTACCGGAAGTTCGGCGATTTCTGGCTTTCCGTCTCCAATTATTCTCGGAGTGACGTGCGGGTCTTTGGTCAGACCCACGTTAACCTCGATTACACCGACTACCGCTTCCCGGAAACCCACGCCGCCCGCTCCGCCTGTGCCGGTCTGCCCGCGCAAGGAGGCTCGGGACAATGAGGTGGCTGCGTCCCAGCGAATGGCTGCTGGTGGTCTATTTCGGTTACGCCGCGGTCTTCTCGGGGGAGCTGCTGCCGCCGGGCGGATTCGTGCTGGCCGGAGTGGCGGCGGCCGCGGTCCTGTCCAGGGCGGAGTCGCAAGCCTGCTCCCGGCTGTTGAGTGTCGTTCGCGACTGGCTTCCGGCGCCCCTGGTTCTAGTCGCTTACTGGGCGGTCGACTGGTTTCCGCGACCGGCGTACTCCCGCAACTTCGAGCCGTCCTGGATCGGGCTGGACCGGCTCTTGCTGCACGGCTGGGGGGCCAAAGCGGCCATCGAAAGTCTGGGGCCCGTTCTGCCCTCCCTTCTGGAACTCTGCTACTCCCTGTTGTACGCGGTGACCCCCGTCTCCATCGGAATCCTGTATCTTTACCGGCGCAGAGCCCGTGTGGACCGGTTTCTGTTCACTCTCCTGCTGGGAACTTTGGCGACTTATGCGTTGCTGCCGCACTTCGCATCGCAGCCCCCCACAGTAGCTTTCCCCGGAGAAGATTTGCCGGCGGTCACGACTCCTTTCCGGCTGCTGAACCTCTGGCTGCTGGGTCATTTCGACATTCGCATCAGCGTTTTCCCGAGCGGCCATGTCACTCTGGGCTTCTCGGCCGCCTTCGCCATGCTGCTCGCACTGCCCGAAAAGAGGCGCGCGGGCTGGATCTTGCTCGTCCTTGCGTGCGGAGTGGCGGTGGCCACCGTTTACGGGCGCTATCATTACGCCGTGGACGGGTTGGCGGGATTGGGCGTGAGCCTGCTGGCCGCGGCTGCCAGCTACTTTGTTCACTCGCCGCTGGCTAGGAGGACCGGATGAAAGAGACCCCGATACGGTTTGTGTGGAAGGACCGGGGGGCACTGCGGCGGTTCCGGACCGGCGTCTCCCTGCACAGCCATACCATGCACTCCCGGGAGAACCTCGGATTCATCCCCAAGTACGGCGCGACGGTACCCCTCCTGGCCTGGGAACTCCGCCGCCTGGCCAGGAAACACGAGGCGAAGACGGGCCGGGCGCCGGACTACACCCGAGGCTATTGGACCCCCCCGCTGCCCGGGCCGAACGCCTACCAACTGGAAAGCCGGCAGATCGAATCGGCGCTCGGCCTGGCGGCACTGGTGTCGCTCACCGACCACGACGACATCGAAGCGGGACTTCAGCTTCGGGCGCGGGAAGAGACCCGGAACGTCCCCCTCTCGGTCGAATGGACCGTGCCCGTCGGGCCCACCTACTTCCATTTGGGTGTGCACAATCTTCCGCCCGCCAGGCGCCGTCCCTGTTGCGGTCGCTGGCCGGCTATACCCGGAACCCATCCGAGCACCTGCGCCACGAACTGCTGGACGTTCTGAGCCGCGCACCGGAGACGCTGATCGTCGTGAATCACCCGCTCTGGGATCAAACCCACGTCGGCGCCGAACATCATCGCGCCGCGCTGGGCGAGCTGCTGGCATCCTCCAACGGCTCGATTCATGCCCTGGAAGTGAACGGGCTCCGTTCCTGGAAGGAGAACCGGGCCGTGCTGGAGGCCGCGTGCGCCCTGGACCGTCCCGTGGTCTCGGGTGGAGACCGGCACGGCTGCGAACCGACCGCGATCGTCAACCTGACCCGCGCCGCGGACTTCTCGGAGTTCGCCGCCGAAGTGCGCGGCGGCGCCAGCGAGGTGGCGGTGCTAGAGCGCTACCGGGAACCGCTCCGCTACCGGATCTTGAAATCGGTCTTCGACATCATGCGGGAGTACCCGGAACTGCCTGGCCGGGTGCGCTGGAGCGACCGGGTCTTCTGCCAAATCTATTCCGGCGCCATTCAGCCGATGTCCCAGATCTGGAACGGCCACACGCCGCAGGTGGTGCGCTACTTCGAGCGCGGGGTCAAGCTGAGCGGCAACCGCGAGATCCAGAACCTGCTGCGCCTTTCGCTGGCCGACGGCAAAGGCCCCGAGCGGCTGTAAGCGCCGGACCGCTCCTCAGGGAGCGGTTGGAACAGTGATACTCTGGCCTGAGGTATTCCGATGCGCACCCGCGCCAGTTGCAGCTCACCTTTTGAGGGAGAACTCGCGATGACTTCCAGCCGCCGCTGTTTTGTCCGGACCGCCTGCGGCAGTCTCGCCGCCGGCGCGCTCCAGGCCGCCAAAGAGCCGCTGGCCTGGAATCCGGATGCGCCGTTCCTGAACGTCACGCGCCCGCTGAAGGTGCAGCCGGTTTTCATGTACCGCATCCAGCAGAAGAAGGAACAGACCTCCTGGCGATCCTGGGGCGGGGTGCAGACCGAGGAAGCGGCCCGCCAGGAGATGGCGCACATCGGCCGGGAGCTGGCCGCGCTCCCGCACCGATTCCTTCCCGTCGCGCCGGTCAGCTCGCCAGAGCAGGCGGCTCGGGTTCACGAGGGCGACCACGACGCGCTGCTGCTTTACGCCTGCACCGGCAGCGGGCAACTGTTCACCTCCTGCGTCTCGCCGCGGCGGGACACGCTGGTCTTCGTGCGCCAGAGCTCGGGACCGGTCTACTACTGGTACGAGGCGCTCAGCTCGCGCTACCTCAGCTCCGGCGATACGGCCGCCAAGCTCCATGTGGACGACGTGGTGGTGGACGATTACACCGATCTGGCCTCCAAGCTGCGCGGCCTCAACGGCGCGCGGAATCTCTTGGGAACCCGCATCGTGGCCCTGGGCGGCGCCATGGGCAAGTACGCGCCGGACGCTCCCGACGTCGCGCGAAGCAAGTACAAAATGGAGATCGTCGAGGCGGGCTACGACGATTTCGGCAAGCGGGTCAAGGCTGCCCGCGCCGACGCGCGCCTGGCCGCCGCGGCCCAGGAGTGCGCCCGCCGCTATGTCCAGATTCCGGGAACCACCCTGCGCACCGAGCTGAAGTTCGTGGCCAACTGTTTCCTGCTCTATCACCTCTTCCAGCAGCTTCTGGCCGAGCACAACGCCACCGCCTTCACCGTGCAGAGCTGCATGAACACCATCATCCCCATGTCGGAGACCACCGCCTGTCTCACCCTGAGCCTGATGAACGACGACGGGACCATGGCCTTCTGCGAGTCGGATTTTGTCATCATCCCGGCCGGGATTCTGCTGCGCCACATCTCCGGCACACCCGTCTTCTTGCACAACTCCACCTTCCCGCACGGGCGCATGGTCACCTGCGCGCACTGCACCGCGCCGCGGCGCATGAACGCCAGGGACTACCACCCGGCGCAGATCCTCACGCACTACGAATCCGACTGCGGCGCCGCGCCGAAGGTGGAGATTCCGCCCGGGCAGGAAGTCACCTTCATCGATCCCGAGTACACCGCGGGGCGCTGGGTGGGCATCCGGGGCATCGTGCGCGAAAACCCCTTCTATGAGATCTGCCGCTCGCAGCAGAACGTCGAAATCCAGGGCCACTGGGAGGCGCTGAAGGCCGAGGCCCGCGACTCGCACTGGGTCATGGCCTATGGCAATCGCCTGGCGGAATCGGGCTACGCGGCGCGCAAGTTGGGAGTGCGTTGGTATCCTGTCGTTTAGCCATGTTCGACACCACCTTTCCGCTCGGACGAAAGACCGTCCGCGGCCGGTTCGTGATCCCGTCCGGCATCCGCTGCACGCGCGCCGCGACCATCCACAAGTGCTTTCAGGAAGTGACCGCCGTCGGCGTGGTCACCACCAAGAGCATCAGCGCGCAGCCGCGCGCGGGGTATCGCGAGCCGATCTACGCGCGCTACGCGCCGGGCTGCTACATCAATGCGGTCGGGCTGGCCAATCCCGGAGCGCGCGCCTACCGGGCCGAGTTTGACGGCCTTGAAATCCCACCCGACAAGTTTCTGCTGGTCTCCATCTTCGGCTCCGACCTGGAGAGCTTTCTGGAGGCGGCCGTGACGCTGAAACCCATCGCCGACGGCTTCGAGCTCAACATGTCCTGTCCTCATGCGAAGGGGTTCGGCGCCGAAGTAGGGCAGGACCGGGAGTTGCTCAAAAGCATCACCGCCGCCGTGGTCCAGGCCACCGGCGTGCCGGTCTTCGTCAAGCTGTCCTCCACTCTGCCAGACCTGGCCGGCGCCGCGTCAGCCGCTCTGGCCGCGGGCGCGACCGGCCTCACTCTCATCAACACGGTGGGCCCGGCGCTGGCGGCGGTGGGGCGCGATGCCATCCTTTCCAACCGCCTGGGCGGCCTTTCGGGCGACGGCATCCGGCCCATGGGCCTGCGCGCCGTCGAACAGGTGCGCAAGGCGGTGGGCGGCGGGCCGGTGATCATTGGGATGGGCGGCATCGCCTCCCCCGAGCACGTCGCGCAGTATGCGCGCGCGGGCGCCAACCTGTTCGGCGTGGGCAGCGCCCTGACCGGGTTGGACAGCCGCGAGTTCCAGCACTACCTGGCTCAGCTTGAGCGCGATTGTTCGCGGGCCGAAATGGTTTTGGGTTACGAGCGTTCCTGCGACTCCACCGCGCGCATGGACTATCTCCGCACCCGCGTCGCCGCGCGCGCGGACTACGACGAATCCCTGTTCAAACTGATCCTCGACAAGCTGCCGGGAGACTACCGGGACGGCGAACTGGCGGGCACGTTTATGTTCCTGTGCCTGCCCGGAGTGGGCGAGAAGCCATTTGCGGTCTTTTCGGCGACCGAGAAGAGCATCGTCGTGCGCGCCGTGGGCCAGTTCACGCGCGCGCTGGCGGGCTTGTCCGCCGGCTCGGAAATCCTGGTTCGCGGACCCTATGGTTGCGGCCTGCCGAAGATCGGTCCGGGAACGGTGGTGCACACGGGCGGTGGAACCGGCATTGCCTCGCTGCTGGAAATCGCCTCCCGACTGGCGCCCGATCATGCGCAGGTCTTCCTGCTGGGCGCCCGGACCCGCGTGCACCTGTGCGACCTCGAGAAGTTCGAGCGCCTCGGCCCCGTGCATCTGGCCACCGACGACGGCAGCCTGGGCCACCACGGCTGCGTGCCGGACCTGCTCGGCGAGGTCGCGTCCAAGCTCGGGAACGAGCCGCTGACCTTCATCAACTGCGGCCCCGAACCGATGGTGCGCCGCTGCTTCGAGATCCAGCGCGAATTCACTTCCGAAGACCGCCTCATCGGCTCCATCGAGTACATGACCAGTTGCGGCGTGGGCATCTGTGGCAAGTGCGCCAGCCCCTCCGGCGCCCTCACCTGCGTGGACGGCCCCTTTCTCCCCTGGCGGGAATTCGAGCAGCGCTGACGGATCAGGGGCGGCTGCGGCCGCTCGACCGGATCTTCTCGAGCCGGGTGAGCATTTCCCGCACCAGTTGCGGGTTCTGCCCGGCCAGGTCCTTCGTTTCGCCGACGTCGCCGGCCAGGTTGTACAACTCGGGCGCGCGCACGGCGTTCTTACCGGCCTGCTTCTTTCCGCCGCCCGCCGGGACCGTGGGCGCTACCAGCTTCCAGTTCCCCTGGCGCAGCGCCAGCCCCTGAGCGTGTTCCACCAGGTGGTCGCGCCCCTGCCTGGACTCTCCCAGCAGCGCCGGCAGGACGTTGATGCTGTCCGGGCCGGCGTCCTCCGCCAGGCTGCGGCCGGTCAGGGCGGCAAAGGAGGCCATGAAGTCGTACTGGCCGATGAGAGCGTCCGAAACTCCGGGCTTGATTCGCTTGGGCCAGCGGGCGATGAAGGGAACGCGCGTGCCGCCTTCGTAGATGCTGTACTTGCCGCCCCGCAGCGGCCCCGCCGGTGCATGGCCGTCGAGCGCTTCCACCGAGCCGTCGGCGTAGCCGTCGTCCACCACCGGCCCGTTGTCGCTGGTGACGATGAGCAGCGTGTTGCCGGCCAGGTTCAGCTTGTCGAGCGCCGCCGTGATCTTTCCAACGCAGTCGTCGAACTGCTGAACGGCGTCGCAGCGCACGCCGCAGGCGCTC
>JACQZT010000466.1 GCA_016213755.1 Acidobacteriota bacterium
TCGCCGAACAGAAAGAGGTTGACCGCCACCAGCGCGGCGCAGATCGCCGCGGGCAGCCAGCGGACGGGTTTGGACTGGTGTGCCATGCGAGTTTCGGGGTTTCGTAGCCTGTTCCCGAAACTCATTCTATACTAGGAGGTAATGCGACGCCGCGAAGTTCTTGGAATTCTGGGTGGTCTGTACCCGTTGTCCCGCCTGGCGGGGGCCGAGCCGGCCGAAGAGAAGATTCATTCCGCCGGCGAGTTGAAGGAGTTGCTCGAGAAGGAGGGCAAGAACCTCTTTATCCTGGACGTTCGCGAGCCCAAGGAGATCGAGGAACTGGGGACCCTGGAAGGCTACCTCAACATCCCCCTGGGCGAAGTCGCCAAGCGCGCGGCTGAGATCCCCAAGGGCAAACCGCTGGTGGTGGTCTGAAACCGCGGCCGCCGAGCCGCGCGTGCCGCGGAGACACTGAGGAAGAACGGATACGAAGTGAAGGCCCTGGGCGGTCTCGAGGAGTGGAAAGAGAAGAACTACCCCCTGGTGTATCCCAAAGCGGATGGAGGCGGGCATTGACTTCCGGCCGCGGGACATGCTGTAATCACCTCCTGTACGGTACTCCGATCTTTGAAAGTCGCAAACTTTTGACGCCCCGGGCGAAATTTCCGCTTGACTTCCCGACTGGCGGGATGGTACAACTGATTTGACCGCGTCCCGAGGCGTAGGCGGCATTCATTTGGCGTGAATCCCGCGAGCACAGATAGAACGATAAAAACAATAGAGCTCGTGAGCGCGCTTGTTGTCGGGGAATGCCGAACGTTTCAGGTCCGCTAGGGCCTGAAATGGGATGCAGTAGTCTCCTGACGACAACCGTCGCTTCGCAGTTTGAGGCTCAGGTTGAAGATTACTCCCATCGATTCGATTCCACTACTCACTTCAAGGAGAAGGAAATGCTAGCTTTTCGCAAGTGGTTTCTGGCGCTGGCCCTGGTGACTCTCACCGTGGCCGTGGCCAGTGCCCAAGTAAATGTGCCGGCGTTCCAGTGCGTCGCGAACGCGGGCGTTCCGCCGATCGTGCGCGCGGAAGGCCTTGCCGAACTGGTTGGCGATCTGGTTCTGAATTGCACGGGCGGTTATCCGGCGGGTTCCGCCGGCGGACCGGCCTCGGTTCCCCAGGTCAACGTCCAGATCTTCCTCAACACTAACGTCACCAGCAAGTTGCTGGACGGCAGCAGCTCCAACAACGAATCGCTGTTGATGATCGACGAGCCGACGGCTACCGAGCAGAATGGCTGCGGCGCGTCGGGCGGTTGCACCGTGCCGAACCGTCCGCTCGTCCCGGGTGGCGTGTATAAGAATTGGACCGATACGTCCGTTACCCCGAACGTCGCCTATCAGCCGAAAAACGTGTTCCAGGGCAAGCTCCAGGGCGCCAACTCGATCGTATGGTTGGGCGTTCCGGTCGACGCTCCGGGCACGACGTTTACGCGCATCATCCGCATCACCAACGTGCGCGCCAACGCCAATCAGCTCGGTGTGTCCTCGACCCTGATTCCGACCCAGATCGTGGCCTTCATCTCTGCGACGGGCACCACTTCGATCCCCATCAACAACCCGCAGCAGACCGTGGCCTGGATCCAGACGGGCTTGAGCTTCAGCGTTCGTTATCCCAACGGTGACAGCGGCGCTCCCGATCCGTTCAGCCAGTGCTCCAGCAACAACAAGGACCTGTTCGGCGATACGACCAAAACCAACGCGACCGTGAGCCTCCGCTTGCGCTTCAGCGAAGGTTTTGCCAGCGCGTTCAAGACCGCCTACACCAGCGGTCCGACCTACGGCGGCGTGACCGCCGATCAGGCTACTCCGGGCCAGATCTATCAGGGTTCCGAGAGCGGCTTCTTCAACAGCCTGACCAACTTCCCGAATAGTGTGGGCGGTCGTGCCGACCAGGGCACTCGTCTGCGGGCCGTCTTCAACAGCGTCCCGGCTGGCACGCGCCTGTTTGCGACGCTAACGAATCGCGATCCGAGCTCCAGCAAGACCGGCATTCTGGTCAACGTGGCGGCCGACGGTTCGGGCGGCTACGTGCCGGTGCCTAAGCTGACGACAACCAGCTCGAGCGACGCTAACTTCGTCAGCTACGACATCGCTGAGATACCGGTATTCGGCGGCACGGGTTCGGTCGTTTGGGAAGTCACCAAGGCCAACGCTCTGTCCATCGATAGCTGGGACTTCGGCATCGTGCTGGCTTACAAGGCCGACACTTCGAACAGCCTGCCGGGCCTCGGCACGGCGACCGTCAACGGCATGCTCGCTCCGGTTAGCACCATCACCACCTCGAGCGGTGTCGCTCCGGTTCCGCGCTTTGCCGACACGTCTTCGTCCAAGACGGTCTTCAA
Source organism: Acidobacteriota bacterium (assembly GCA_016213755.1). Classification (GTDB taxonomy): domain Bacteria; phylum Acidobacteriota; class Terriglobia; order Bryobacterales; family Bryobacteraceae; genus JACQZT01. Next base: position 2,378 of record JACQZT010000466.1, read on the forward strand.
GATCATCCAGTGCGTCACGAACCTCCTGTTCCCGTTCGTTTCGCAGCAGGGCGGTTTTGACACTGGTTTGGCGATCGTGAACACCTCCAAGGATCCGTGGGGCCACGCGACGGAAGCGGGCACCTGCACCCTCAACTACTACGGCGACACCAATGGCGGGGCTGCTCCTCCGGCGCAGACCTCCGGCGTGGTGCCGGCCGGCGACTACCTGGTTTGGACCCTGTACAGCGGCGGCAAGTTCGGCGTCACCGCTACTCCGGGCTTCCAGGGCTACATCATCGCTCAGTGCACGTTCCGCTGGGCGCATGGTTATGCCTTCATCAGCAATCTGGGCGACGTGAAGTGGGCTCAGGGCTATCTCGCCCTGATCATGGACCAAGCGATCACCAGACCTGATGTGGCGACCGGTGAATCGCTGGGCAACTAGTCCGGCAACTTGCGGTAACCTGGAGGGGAGCTTCGGCTCCCCTCTTTTTTTGTCTCCCGAACCCGCCCAACGCCGTGCGCAAAGATGCTAAACTGGCATTTGCCGCACCCTCTTCCCGCGTCCATCGATAGCACATTCAAAGCTCTGAACGAGGTTTCCATGCCACTGACTAAACGCGTACTTCTCGCCGCGCTCTGCTTCGCCCTGGCGGCCGGAAGCCTAGACGCCCGCGCGATTTTCGTAATGCCGGGCTCGGGCGGCCAAACGATCAACGTCTTCGGAAGCGATCCGCTGGGAACTCCCTCGATCGTGCCCCTCTCCGGCGGGGCGTTCCTGACCCTGGCGCGGCCGGACGGCGCCCGCTATTACGTCATCTCCAAGTCCGGCACCGACACGCTGGTGATCCTGGACGGCAGCTACAACGTCCTTTCCCGGCGCAGCCTGGGCGACGAGCCCCGCCGGGCGGTCCTGACGCCGGACGGCAGGAAACTGCTCATCCTGCTCTCCGCCACGCTGCGGGTCTTTGACACCGAGACCGGGAACGAAATCGTGCCCCCCGCGTCGCCGGACCTGGGCGCGACCGTGCTCGACGTGGCGGTGAGCCACGACTCCCGCCGCGCCTTCGTGCTCAGCCCCGCCGCGCAGCGCGTGATCGCCGTCGACCTGGTCAGTCCCACGCTGCCCACGGTGGGCTCGGTCTTCCTGGGGGGCGGTGAGTACTCGGCGCTGAGCATGGGGCCGAACGGCTTCCTGTATGTCTCGCTTCAGAACCAGGTCGTGGTGGTGGATCCGGCCTCCATTTCCCGCGTGGATCCCGTCCTGGGCGTCAACGGCTTGCCGGCGCGCCTGTCGTTTTCGCCCGACGGCTTGCGCGCCATTGCCGCCAACAAGCAGACCGTGACGGGCACATCCGCGTTTGTGTTCGATCTTCCGAACCGCTCGGTGAGCACGATCCCCAACGTCGCGCAGACGCTGGAGGACATTCGCGTGGCGGGCAACAACCGCGTGTTCGCTCTCTCCAATGGCCAGTCGCTGTACGAGATCAGCCTCAGCCCGGCGAGCATCACCCAGGCGAATTTTGCCGGCCTCGGCCTGATGACCGGAGTGACCGGTATTGCGCTGTCCAACGAGCTGCCCGCCGCGCGCTTCCTCTATGTCGCGGCCGCGAGCGGCGTGAACCGCGTGGATCTGACCGCCAACTCGGAAGCCGGTCGCGTGGTTCTCGGCACCCTCACCGGCGGCGTGTCCTTTGTCGCGCCGGCCAGCCCCGGCCCCGCCGTTTCGGGCCTGACGTACAACAACAGCCAGAACGTTCTCCCCGGCGCCACCCTGGCGCCGCTGGTCGCGCGCTTCCTGGACGTCAACGGAAAGCCCGTGGCCGGAGCCCAAGTAAACTTCTCCACCACGACGCCGGAAGTCGGCATCACCCAGACCGGCGCCCTCACCAACCAGGAAGGGTTCATTCAAGCTTCCGCGGTCGCTCCGAGCGCGCCCGGAACTTACACCATCAATGCCGTGGCCGGCGCGGCCAGTGTGAAGTTCTCCTTCATCGTTTCGACGGGAGGCGGCAGCGGCGGCACAGTGACACCGGGTGGAGGCGGGATCTTCATCTTCTCGGGCAACGGGCAACTGGTGGCCGAGCAGGCGGCCGCATCCGAACCGCTGGTGGTCAAGGTCACCAACCCGGACGGAACGCCGGCCGTGAACCAGCAGGTCACTTTCGAAATCATGCAGGGCCAGTTGTCCCTCTCCCAGGCCGTCGAATACAACTGCCAGGGCCAGCTCTGCTTCACCAATAGCGATGGCAAGGTCGGTATCGGGTTCACGACTTCGAGCATCAGCGCCGGCTCTTCGTTCAGCCAGGCGATCGTGAAGGCCAGTCTCGCCAGCGGCATCAGCGTTCCCTTCAACATCGTCGTATACTTGCGCTTCCTTTCGGACGGCACGCCCGCGTTGGAGCCTCAAATCTCTATCCTTGCGCCACTGCCCGAGCAGGTTCTCACCGGAGCGGTGGGGACCACCATGCAGGGCGCCATCCAGGTGCGCATTGTGGCCGGCGGCAGGCTGGAAATCGGCATGCCGATTCCGAACGTGAACCTTACGGCCACCTCCGGCCTGGACCCCAAGGAGGGTCCCACCGTCTCCTGCCAGCCCAACGCTCTGAGCGATGCGACTGGACTGGTGACTTGCGACTTAACCTTCGGCGGCAGGTTGGGCCAGTCCGACATTGTCGTTAACGTCGGCGGCGCCCGATCCTTCCGCCGCGTGGTTCAGGTCACCGCGGGCCCGCCCTCGCAGGTCCGCATCGTGCAGGGCAACAACCAGTCCGGCAATCCGGGCCAGAAGCTGCCGCTGCCGGTATATATCGAAGTCAGCGATTCGGCCGGCAACGTCCTGGCTGGAGTTCCGGTGAGCTGGGAGATCGCCCAGCCTGGCACACTCACGCTGACCAACGCCCGCACCATTACGGATGCCAGTGGCCGTGCGCTGGCCGAGGTCACGCTGGGCCAGACGCCCGGAGTGCTTGCGCTTCGCGCCAAGGCGGGCTCCGCTTCGGCCACCTTTAACTTCACCGTCAACGTGCGCATTACCTCGCTGGCCAAGACCGGCGGCGACAACCAGTTGGCCACTGTCGGCCAGGTCTTCGCGCAACCCCTCGGCGTGCAGGTTCTGGACGATCAAAACCGTCCGGTGCCGGGCGTCCAGGTGGCGTTCAGCACCCTGTCGGGCAGCGCGGCGATCAACCCGGCCACCGTCACCACGGACGCCAACGGCCGCGCGGCGGTCTCCGTCACCGCCGGGCCGCTGGCTGGCGCCATCCAAATTCGCGCCACTGTTGGAAGCCTGTCGCAGACTTTCAACCTGAATTCCCGGCTCCCCGGACCGGTCCTGGCGGCGGGCGACTTCCGCAACGCGGCCAGCAACCAGCCGGGGCTGACCCCGGGCGGCATCGGCATCATGCGCGGCAGCGGCATCGCTCCCGGCAATCAGGGCTTGCTGGTTTCCAGCCTGACGCCGGGCCGGCTGCCGACGCAGGTCAACGGCCTCGAGATCCAGTTTGGCGGCGTCTCGGCGCCCATCTTCTGGGTCAACAGCCAGGGCGGCTTCGACGAGGTGGCCTTCCAGTTGCCGTTTGAAATTCCGGCGGGTCCCGCCTCGGTGTTCGTCCGCTCCATGGGCGGCGGCAGTAACACCATCCCGAACGTCCAGGTGCTGCCCATCCAGCCGGGGCTCTTCGAATCCGTTTCCGGCGGACAGCGCTTCGCGGCGGCCACGCGGCCCGACGGCAGTTTTGTCGGCCCGGACAACCCCGCGCTGCGCGGCGAGATCATTCGCTTCTACGCCACCGGCCTTGGCCAGACCACTCCCGGCACCGGCACCAACCGGGCCGGTGTGGGAGGGCAGGCCGTTCTCGCGCCGCTGGTGGCCGGCATCAACAACGAGGGCGTGAGGATCGTCTCGGCGGAATACATGCCGGGCTTGATCGGCATCTACGTCATCGCGGTGGAAGTCCCGGCTACCACCACCGCCGGGCCGGCGCAGCCCGTGGCCATCGCCGCCGACGGCCCCGACGGCAAGCAGGTTTACTCGAACGGATCGCAGATCCCGATCCGCTAAATAGTCTCGGGGACAGGCTCGTAGCCTGTCCCCGAAACTATTGGCAGAGGTTGTTTTCGAGGCGGTTTTCTTTCAAAATGACGCCTGGCGCGGCGCCCAGGCAGCGCAGGTTCATTTTGTAGCCGGTAATCGTGTTGCCGCGAATCACGTTCCGCCGCGCCACGGCCGGCCGTTCGGCCCGCTGCCCCAGGTAAATGCCCGAGCGCAGCAGGGCCGGCTCGCCCGGAAAGTGCGCGCAATCGTCGCAGTGCGCCGTATTCAGATCCAGCAAGCGGTTGCCTTCGATCACGTGGTCGGTCCCGATGACGAAGATGCCCCCGTACTTCATCCCCCGCATTTCGTTGTCTTTCACCACAATGTGCTCCGATTGCATGTCCGGGTTGGTGTTGTTCATCACAATGCCAAAATCGCCGGAGACGCACGTGTTCCCGAGCACCTCGCCGTGATGAAAGCCGTCCAGGTCGATGCACTTGCCGCTGATCTGGTCGAACCGGTTGCGCGCGTACACGCCGAGGTCGACGTTGCCGGCCGTGTCGATGGCCACCGGCGTGCCCCCGCCCTCGGTGTCCACCACGTCCGCTGGAAAGCCGATACGCCTGCCCGTGTTCTCTTCCACGCGCACCCGGGTGGCGTGGCCCACCTGGATGGCGTCGCGCCCGATCTCCTCGAACCGGTTGCGCGCGATGAGGCCGTCCCGGTTTCGCGGCGACGTGTACAGCGAATGAGTCCACACCCCGTTGCCCCGGATGCGCCGGAACACGCAGTCGGTCGCCTGGAAATCGCCGCTGCCTTCCTCGAACAGAATGCCGCCCGTCGTGTTGTTGCGCCCGGCGGCGTTGCGCGAACCGGAGCCGGTCACATTCACCTTCCGGATCCTCACCCCGGTCGAGCGCGCCACCAGAACCGCGAACCCCGAAATACTGCTAAACGACGCGTTCTCGATGGCGACGCCTTCGCCCTCCTCGACCAGAATCCCGTTGTTCGCCGTGAACCGCGCGAAAGGCGTATCGTAGGCCGGCAACCCGGCCCGCACTTCGAGCGCCGCGCGGTTGCCGTCGAAGGCCAGCGCACTCACTCGCAGGCCGCGCGCCTTCCGCGCCACCAGGATCGCCCGCCCGCGAAAGCCCGCCGCGGCGCGCAGCGTGGTGCCCGCGGCGTCGCCTGAAATCGCCAGGTCTCGCACACCCTCGGGAAGGACAATCTCCGACGCAATCTCAATCACTCCCGCCGGCAGCGTGACGCTGCCCGTGCGCGCCTCGAGCGCGGCGCGCACTTCCCGCTCCGTGGCCGCCTGGGCGGCGACGGCAAACAGCAACAGGAGTGTGGCCCGGCGCATAGAGCAGCTATCCTATCTAGCATGGCGATCGAGTTCCGTCAGGTCAACTTCCCTCCCCTAGCCGGTTTCAGCGCCGCCGTGCCGGATGGCTGCGTCGCGGGCGTCATCGGCGCCTCCGGAGCGGGGGTGCGCGAACTTCTGCGCGCGGGCGCGGTCCTCAGTACCGGCCGCTATGTGGGCCCGTTCGACGACCTGGACCTCGCTCCCGCCGGCAACCTCTTTCTCGACCACGCCTTCGACCGCGTGGATGAACTGGCGCGCGCCCGCGCCCTGGTTGAACTGGCCGCCCTGCGCCGGGCGGGCGGCGCCATCCTGCTCGCTTCCCACGAGCAAGGCCTATTGCGCGACCTGTGCGATGAGATCTGGTGGCTGGAGGAGGGCCGGCTGGCCGCCAAAGGCGACCCGCGCGAGGTGCTGGACGCCTACAACCGCCGCGTGGCCCAGCGCTTTCGAGAGGAGTTTGCCGGCCGCGGCGCGCCCATGACCCCTTCCCTGCGCCGCGGCGACGGCCGCGCCGAGCTCCTGAGCCTGGAAATCCTGGGTCAAGACGGCCGGCCCGCTATGGTCCTGCGGAGCGGTGAAACCGCCACCGTGCGCGTCCGGGTGCGCTTCCATCGCGAGGTGGCCGACCCGGTGGTGGGCATCCTCATCCGCTCCCGCATCGGAATGGAAGTCTATGGGACCAACACGGAACTGGAAGCGCTCAAACTTGGCCCGCGCCAGGCCGGTGACAGCCTGCGAGTCGACTTCCGCTTCCGCTGCGACCTTTGCCCGCGCGAGTACACTCTGACCGCCGCCTCCCACGACCCCAATGGGGTCTGGCACGACTGGGCCGAAGACGCCGTCGCCTTCGCCGTGTCCGACTCGCGCTACACCGCCGGCGTGGCCAACCTGCGGGCCTCGGTTGAGTTCGTCGTGGAAGGCTGATATACGCAGCGCGGGTCGGCGGCAAACGGGTCGCCCGTCAAAGCGTAAGCGCGCGACCGCGACCCTCCGCACAGATTGCGGAATTCGCACTCTCCGCACTTGCCTTCGAGGTTGCCGCTGTCGCGCAACCCTCGAAACAGGTCCGAATTCCGGTACACCGCCACCAGCGAATCCCGCCGCACGTTGCCGGCCCCCAGCGGCAGGAAACCGCTGGGGTAGATGTCGCCCGTGTGGCCGATGAAGACAAAACCCTTGCCGTCGTTGATGCCCGCCGGCGCCAGGCGCCGCCCGGTCCGGCCGTGCTGCGCTGCGTAGCGCCGGTAGTGCTGCGCCTCGGTGGTCTTGATGTCGAAGGGCGCGGTCTGGGCGGTCTCGTGCAGGAACCCAAAGACCTGTTCATACTCCCCGGCCGTGAGGTCCATGGACGCGGCCGCGCGCCCGGTGGTAACCAGGAAGAAAACGCTCCACAGCTTCGCTCCGGATTCCCGCACGCGCTCCGCGATCTCCGGCAGCCGACGGAAGTTGTGCTGCGTAACGGCGGTGTTTACCTGGGTCTCCAGGCCGATTCCCCGAGCGTAATCCAAGCCGAAGACGGTGCGCGCGAAAGATCCGCTCACGCCGCGAAAGCCGTCGTGCGAGGCGGCGTCCGGCCCGTCCAGGCTGAGGGCCATGCGCGCGACGCCGGCGCGCTGGAAGCCCTCGATGGCCTGGCCCGTCAGTAGCGGCGTGGCGCTGGGCGTCACCGCCGTCCGCAGGCCGATGCGAACGCTGTGAGCGAGCAGGCCGAACAGGTCGCCGCGCTTCAGCGGATCGCCCCCGGTGAACACCGTCAGCGGCTCGCCGAAGGTCCGGATTTCGTCAAGAAGACGATACCCTTCTTCCGTGCTGAGTTCGCCTGGACTGCGTCCCGGCTGGGCCGAGGCCCGGCAGTGGACGCAGGCCAGGTCGCACGCCTGGGTCACTTCCCAGATGACCAGAAACGGCGCGTCGTCGAAACTCCTCATGTCCCCAGTGTAGGCGGGGAGACTCCCGCAAGCTGTGACCGGGGTCACCATTCCACCGCACCGACTGTAAACTGGGAGCATGAGTTTCCGGCTCGCCGTCCCGTACTCGCCGCGCGGCGACCAGGCTTCGGCCATCGAGCAACTGGCGCGCGGCCTGCACGATGGCGAGCGGCACCAGGTGCTGATGGGCGTCACCGGCTCGGGCAAGACCTTCACCATGGCCAAGGTCATCGAGCAGGCCGCCCGCCCGGCGCTGGTGCTGGCGCACAACAAGACGCTGGCCGCGCAGTTGTATCACGAATTCAAAGGCTTCTTCCCAGCCAACGCCGTTGAGTATTTCGTCAGTTACTACGATTACTATCAGCCGGAAGCTTACATCCCCTCGGGCGACGTCTACATTGAGAAGGAAGCCACGATTAACGACGAGCTGGACAAGCTGCGCATGTCGGCCACCCGGAGCCTGTTCGAGCGCCGCGACTGCGTCATCGTGGCCAGCGTGAGCTGCATCTATGGCCTGGGTTCGCCCGAAGCCTATTACGGCATGTTGCTGATGCTCGAAAAGGGGCAGAAGACCGCCCGCCAGCAGATCCTCAAGCGCCTGGTCGAAATCCTTTACGAGCGCAGCGACCTGGAATTCCGCCGCGGGACCTTTCGAGTGCGCGGCGACGTCATCGAGGTCTACACCACTTACGACGACTACGCCTACCGCATCGAGTTGTGGGGCGACGAGATCGACACGCTCTCCCAGATCGACCCCCTTACCGGCCAGGTGCGGCAGACCTACCAGCGGCTGCCCATCTATCCCAAGACGCACTATGTCATGACCCCCGAGACGCGCGAGGCGGCGCTGCGCTCGATTGAAAACGAGCTCCAATGGTGGCACGGCGAGTTACACAAGCAGGGCAAGCTCATCGAAGCGCAGCGCCTGTGGCAGCGCACCATGTTCGACCTGGAGATGATCCGCGAGATCGGCTATTGCCACGGCATCGAGAACTACTCGCGGCACTTCTCCGGACGCCTGCCGGGCGAGGCGCCTCCTACCCTGCTCGACTACCTGCCCCACGACGCCCTGGTCTTCCTCGACGAAAGCCATCAGACCGTCCCCCAGTTGGGCGGCATGTACCACGGCGACCGGTCGCGCAAGGAAACCCTGGTCTCCTTCGGCTTCCGCCTGCCCAGCGCACTCGACAACCGCCCCTTGACCTTCGAGGAGTTCGAGAACCGCGTCAACCAGGTGATCTACGTTTCCGCGACCCCGGGACCCTATGAGCTGACCAAAACCTCCGGCGCCGGGGTCGAGCAACTCCTCCGCCCCACCGGCCTGGTCGATCCCGAGGTCCGCGTCCGCCCCA
>JACQZT010000467.1 GCA_016213755.1 Acidobacteriota bacterium
CAACAGGAAGTAGAGATCGGGATACTGGAGGGCGAGGCGCTGCGCGGCGGCCCGGTCCTCGGCCAGGAAGCAGCGGGCCAGACGGGGCAGGATGGCCGCGGGCGCGTTGGTGAGGCCGTTGCTGAAGCGCAGGCCGTCGCTGAGGCGTCCGGCCAGGCCGGTCTCGGGGCCGAAGGCGGGCTCGGGCGTGGGCGCGCCGAAGTTGACCGCATTGGGTTCGCCGAGGTTGGGCTCGACCAGGAAGGTGGCCCGGCCATCGAGGTCGGCGCGGAGCAGTTCCACCCCGCGCTCGGCCTCGGGCCAGCTCTTCACCACGACGTATTCCAACTCTTCGTGGAGAAACTCTTCGGTCGCTTTTTCGAACTTGGGATCGGTCAACTCGACGAAGTCGGCGAGCACTCCGGCGGGCTTCAGGTTGCGGGCTTCGCCGCGTTCGACGGCGGTGAACAGCCGCTTCACCGATTCCGCAGTGTAGGCGCGATGCGAGAGGATCTCCTCCAGCGAATCGCGCCGGGCGCGCAGACGGGAGGTCTCCTGGCGGAGTTGTTCCAGCAGGTGGCGGGCGGAGCGATCGGAGGCCTTGCGCTCGGCCAGGCCGGTTTCGACGCGCTTGCGCTGGTCGGCGATCGATTCCATCTCCATCTGGCGTCCGGCCAGGCGGTCGCTGAGTTCCTTGCGGGTGGTGTCCAGGCGGGCCAGGTCGCTGGAGGAGGTCTCCTCCTCCTTGCGGACGCGAACCGTGTCGCGCTCCAGGCTGGCGACGTAGGCTTCGATCTGCGCCACCTGGTTGCGGAGGGTGGCCGTTTCGCCGAGCAGGCGGACGATCTGCTGGCGCGCGCCTTCCAGCTCGCGCTCGCGGGCGCTGAGCTGCTGCTGCAACTCGTCGCGTTCGGCGTTCTTCACCTGCATGCGCTCGCGGGCTTCCGCGCCGGACTGGGCGAGTTCCTCCAGCGAACGCGCCAGCGTGACGCGCTCCTCTTCCAGGTGGGTCAGGCGCGCGGCGAGTCCGGTGGTTTCGCCCTCGCCTTGCGCGAGGCGCTCCTCGATGCGGGTGACGTGCTGGACCTGGCCTTGCAGTTGGCCGCGGGTGCGCTCGATTTCCAGTTCCAGCTCGGCGTTGCGTTTGCGCGCGGCGGTGAGGGACTCTTCCGTTTGCCAGGCCGCTTCGCGCGCGGCGTGCAGCCCCTGTTCTCCGGCGGCGATCGCGTTGGCGATCTCGTGGTGCCGCGCAGTGGCCGCTTTCAGCCCTTCGTCCACCCGGTTGACTTCGTTTTGCAGCAGCGCGTAGCGGCCGAAAAGGGCCAACCGCAACTGCACGGTGAGTTCAGACTTCAGCTCCTGATAGCGCTTGGCCTTGGAGGCCTGGCGCTTCAGCGAGTTGGCCTGGCGCGATACCTCTTCCAGAATGTCGAAGACGCGCGAGAGGTTCTGTTTGGCGCCTTCCAGTTTGGCCTCGGCCAGCCGGCGCTTGGTTTTGAACTTCGAGATGCCGGCGGCCTCTTCGATGACAGCGCGGCGGTCCAGCGGTTTGGAGGACAGAATCTGACCGATGCGGCCCTGTTCGATAATGGCGTATGACTCCGGCCCGAGGCCGGTGCCCATGAAGAGTTCCTGGATGTCGCGCAGACGCGCAGACCGGCCGTTGATCAGGTATTCGGACTCGCCGGAGCGGTAGAGGCGGCGGGCGATGGTGATTTCCTGTTCCTTGTGATGGCCGTTGGTCGTGGTTCCGTTGACCGGGGGTTCGGGCGGCGCGGCTTCCGCGCCGTCTTCGATGATGCGTCCCTTCTGGGGATCCGGTTTGGCGCCGGGGATAGCCGTTTTGCCGTCCGGATCCACCATGGTGAGTGAAACCTGAGCCATGCCAAGGGGCTTTCGTTCACGCGTGCCGGCGAAGATGACATCCGCCATGCTGGCTCCGCGCAGGGTCTTGGCCGACTGCTCGCCGAGCACCCAATTGATGGCGTCGGCGACGTTGGACTTGCCGCAGCCGTTGGGTCCGACGATGCCGGCGAGCCCGGAGCCGTTGAAGCGCAGTTCCGTACGGTCGCAGAACGATTTAAACCCTTGAATTTCAACGCGTTTGAGTCTAAGCAACGGCGTCTCCCTATCTGGGCTCAGGCTTTGAGGGTTTCGCCTGTACGCGGTTTGACGTACAGACGCTCGGGGGGGGAGTGCAAGACCATCCTAACCCGGATGTCCGGCCATTGCAAGGAGTGAAATACCGTATTCAGTACTATCCTGGGGATGGCCACTAGATATGGCGTATCGCTAGCCGATTAGCGCGAGATGGGCCACTCGATCAGAACTGCCGTTCCCTCGCCGCTGCTCCGGTTACGCGATCGAGGCCAGATGGGCCAGGTGATGCCGCGAGTGCCAGGCGTACAAGGCCAGGGTGGCATCGAGGCGCAAGGCGCGGCCGTGCTCGGGGTGGACGAATTCCTGGGCCCACTGTTCGGCCGTAAGTCCTTGCAGTAGAAGATCGAGACGGGCATGGAGGCCGTCCAGGAGCGCCGTCGAAAGCTCCACCGGCGCTGCCTTGGCGTCGGGCAGTTCGGCCCACGCGGACTCGTCGTACGGTTTGATGGTTGGCCGCGCCTCGGTGAGGGCCAGCCGGAAGCGGGTATAGGAGTTCAGGTGGGAATCGGCCAGGTGGTGGATGACCTGGCGGGCGGTCCAGCCGCCCTCGCGATACGGCTTGTCGAGGGCGCCGGCGGGCGCGGCGCCGACCCAGGCGCGGACACGCGCGGGCAGCGCGGCGAGATGTTCGAGGCAGGAGGCTCGTTCGTCCCCGGTGAGGGGAGACTTGGGCCACTCGAATTTTCCGATGGGATAGCGGGGATCGCTCATGTCCGATTTTATCGCGGGCAGGCGATCAGCGGCGCGCCGGGCGGAGGACGATGGTGTTGGAGAGGGCAGCCAGCACGGCGCGCCGCGAGTAGGGAAGCGGATGATAGCGGCCCGCCGCCCAAGGTTCGAGCAGGTCGGAGTAGTGAGGGCTGGCCGGGTTGCCGGACTCGCCGGGCGCATTGGTGACGATGGAGCGATCCCAGTCGGCCAGGTTGATGATCTGGCGGTAGCTGGCGCCGTTCATCTGGCGGAACTGGCTGCCGCCGGTGGCATTGGGCGTGGTGGCGTCGCCGGGACGGGGCAAGGGTCCGCGCGACCAGGCCTGGGCGTCGAGGGGGTGACGGAAAGTGAGGGTGTGGAGGCGGCCCCAGGACCAGGTGAGCGCATCGGGTCCGAACCGTTTTTCCAGGTCGCGCCAGGCCTGCTCGGCGGCATCGGCCAGCTCGCGCCTCCGGTCGATGCCGGATTCGAGCGCCCGCAGCAGGACCTCGAGGGGCGGGCGGGCCCCGTTGGGAAATACCAGCGCGTACAGGTGATTCACCCACATCGCGTAGAGGCTGGCCTCCACCGAACCGGCGCTCAGCTCGCAGTTCCACACCGCCAGGCGCGGGGCCATCTGGGCCACGCGGCCGGTCCAGACGCTGCGGTACCGCTGGAGGACGGCGGTGAAGCGCCGCGCCGCGAACGTATCCACGTCCAGTTGCAGCTTCAGCGAATCGTCAACGGTG
>JACQZT010000068.1 GCA_016213755.1 Acidobacteriota bacterium
CCGCCCTGCGCGGCAACGAGGAGTTGCTGGAGACCCTGAACACGCTGTTCCTGGTCGACTCCCGGCAGCGGCTCAAGGGCGCCGTGCCCGTGGCCCGGCTGTTCGTCGCCGCGCCGGACGCTCCGCTCGCCTCCTTCCAGGCCGAAACGCTGATCCAGGCCCCGGTCGACGAGCGGCAGGACCGGGTGATCGAGCTGTTCGACAAGTACAATCTGCTGACCCTGCCCGTCGTGGATAAGGAAGGAATACTCGCCGGAGCGATCACCGCCGACGACATCATCGCCGTGCTGCGGAACGAGTGAGCCAACAGGAAGAATGCTGAAACGGTTTCGCTACCACATCGCGGTCTTCTTTTCGGTCATCGGGCCGGGCTTCATCACCGCCATGGTGGACAACGACGCGGGCGGCATTTACACCTATTCCCAGGCCGGCGCCAAATTCGGCTACCTGCCCTTGTGGACCCTGCTGCCGATCACCGTGCTGCTGATCGTGGCGCAGGAGATGTCCTCGCGCATGGGCGCGGTCACCGGCAAGGGGCTGTCGGACCTGATCCGGGAGGAGTTCGGCCTGCGCACCACGTTCCTGATGATGATCGCGCTGGTGCTGGCCAACCTGACCAATGTCATGGCCAACTTCGCCGGCGTGGCCAGTTCGCTCGAACTGTTCCACATCAGCCGCTACATCTCGGTGCCGCTCGCCGCGCTGGCGGTGTGGCTGCTGATCGTCAAAGGTTCCTATCAGAGCGTGGAGAAGGTGTTTCTTTTCGCCACCGCGCTGTACGTCTGCTACGTGGTGTCGGGCATCCTGGTCAAGCCCGACTGGAAGGAGGCGGCCATCTACAGCGTCCGGCCGGTGCTGATGCTGGAGCCGGGCTACATCGCCATCCTGATCGGCATGGTGGGCACTTCGGTGGCGCCCTGGATGCAGTTCTACTTGCAGGCGGCGGTGGTCGAGAAGGGCATCACGGCGAAGGATTACAAGGAATCGCGCGTCGAGGTCATCGTCGGCTGCATCGTGATGACCGTCATCGCGTTCTTCATCGTCGTGGCCTGCGCGGGCGCCATCTATACCGTCGCGCCGCGCGACATCCGCGACGCCACGGACGCGGCGCTGGGCCTGAAGCCCTTCGGCCAGTACGCGTTTCTGCTCTTCGCCGCCGGGCTGCTGAACGCCTCGGTCTTCGCCGCCTGCATCCAGCCGCTGTCGACGGCCTTCACGGTGTGCGAAGGGCTGGGCTTCGAATCCGGCGTCAACCGGCGCTTCGGCGAGGCGCCGGTCTTCTACTGGCTGTTCACCCTGCTGATCGCGGCCGGCGCGGGCGTGATCCTGATCCCCGGCTTCCCGCTGGTGGACATGATCCTGTTCTCGCAGGTGATCAACGGCGTGCTGCTGCCGTTTGTGCTGATCTTCATGATCCTGCTGGTCAACCGCCCGCTCCTGATGAAGGACTGGACCAACTCGCGGGCCTACAACATCGTCGCCTGGCTGGCCGTGGCCATCATGATCGGCCTCACCCTGGCGCTGGCGGGCATCACCGTTTTCGACCTGCTGAAGGCCCGCTGACTCCGCTCCCGCAGCTAGAATGGGAGCGTGGGCGCAAACCCGTTTCCGGTCCTGGTGGTGGACGACGAGGCCAACCAGCGCAGCGCGCTGGCCAGCATGCTGGAGAGCTGGGGCTATCGGGTGGCCACGGCGGCCAACGGCCAGGAGGCGCTGGACCGGCTGCGCGATTTCGACGCGGGCGTGGTGGTGACCGACCTGATGATGCCGGTCGTGGACGGCAAGCAACTCCTGCGCCGCCTGCGCGAGCAGCCGGGCGCTCCGCCGGCCATCGTGCTGACGGCCTTCGGCAACCTCGAGACGGCTCTCGAAACGGTGTGCGACCTGGGGGCCTTCTGGTTTCTGGAAAAACCGCTCGATCCGCGGGCGCTGCGGCTGCTGCTGGAGCGCGCCAAGGCGCAGCGGCGCCTGGAGAACTACAGCGCCGAACTCGAGCGGCAACTGGCCGGGCAGGGCGTGCTGGGGGAGCTGGTCGGCTCCTCGCCCGCTATGCAGTCGGTCTATTCGCTGATCCGGCAGGTGGCGCCCACCCGGGCCACCGTGCTGATCACCGGCGAAAGCGGAACGGGGAAGGAACTGGCCGCGCGCGCCATCCACAGCCTGAGCCCGCGCCGCGACGGGCCGTTTGTGGCGGTCAACTGCGCCTCGGTGCCGGAAACGCTCATGGAGAGCGAGCTGTTCGGGCACGAGAAAGGCGCCTTCACCGGGGCCGTCGAACGGCGGCGCGGCTGCTTCGAACTGGCGCACGGCGGCACGCTGCTGCTGGACGAGATCGGCGATATGCCTGGCTCCGCGCAGGCCAAGCTGCTGCGCGTGCTGGAAGACAAGATGGTGCGGCGCCTCGGCGCGTCCAGGGAAATCGAGGTGGACGTGCGGGTGCTGGCGTCCACCAATCGCGCGCTCGAGGAAATGACTCGCGAGGGCCGCTTCCGCGAAGACCTCTTTTTCCGGCTGAACGTCTTTCGAGTGCACCTGCCGCCGCTGCGGGAACGCAAACAGGATCTGCCGGCCTTGTGCGCGGCCCTCATCGCGGGGCTGAATTCGCGCCACGGCTGCCGCGTGGCCGGCCTGCACCCCGAGACGTTCGAGATCCTGTCGCGCCACCCCTGGCCGGGCAACGTGCGCGAGTTGCGCAACGTGCTGGAATACGCCGTGATCCTGGCCGGCGAGGGGATGGCTCTGCCGGGACACCTGCCGGCGGGTCCGGCCCCGGCACCCGCGGCGCCGGGCGGCGACGGCGTCCTGCTGCCGGTCGGAACCACCCTCGAACGGGCCGAGCGCGAGCTGATCGAAGCCACGCTGCGCCACACCGCGAACAACAAGACCCGCGCCGCGGCGATCCTCGGCGTCAGCGTCAAAACGCTGTTTAACAAGCTGCGCGAATACGGCGCCACGGACGCCGTCGAATAATGTCGCTGCGCGCGAGACTCCTCCTTCTGATCACCGGAACCGTCGCGCTGGTCGTGTTTTTCCTTTCGGCGCTGCAACTCGACCGGCTAGTGACGACGCTGCTGGCGCACGCCTCCGAGCGCGCCGCCACCACCGCCCAACTGGTGAAAACCCAGGTGGTGATGCGCACGCAGGAGCTGCCGGAAAGCCTCCGTCCGCGCGACGGCTCGCTGGAGGACCTCAAGCTGGCCTGGCGGCGCGCGCTGGAGGCCGACCAGGAATTCTCGGACCTGCTGGCCTCGACGCTGGCGCAGACCCGCTCGGTGGTGGAGATCTCCGTGGCCGACGAGTTCGGCCTGGTGGTTGCCTCCTCGAACCCGGGCCGGAAAGGCAAACTGCAAGAGCCGAAGCTGACTCTGGCCTATCTGGAGCGCTTGGGGCTCTTCGACCGGCTGTCGGTGATTCTGGGCGGGCGGCAGGATTACGAGCAGCGGGTCGCCCTGGGCGTGCCCGGGCAGCCGCGGCCTATCTTCACCGTCCAGGTGCTGGTGTCTTCGGTGCTGCTGCGGGATGCTGTGTGGCCCGACGTCCGGCGCGCCGCCATCGTGGCCGTATCGGCGCTTCTGGTCTCCCTGCTGACGGCCCTGACGGCGGCGCACCTGGTGCTGCGGCCTCTGCGCCAGATCAGCCGGACCATCGACCGGATCGCCAGCGGAGGGGAGTCCGCCGAGAAAGCGCGCGAGGCCTCCAGCACGCGCGAGTTTCGGGTGGTCCAGCAGAAGCTGCAATTGCTGGGCGCCCAGTACCGGGACACGCAGGAGGGCGCCACCCAACTGCGCGGCGGCGTCGAAAAGCTGATGGAGCGCATCGAAGAGGCGATCCTGCTGTTCGACGCCGGCGGGCGGGCCCTGATTTCGACGCCGGCGGCCGAACGGCTGCTGGGCATCTCGCGCGACGAAGTCCTGACCCGGCGCCTGGCCGACCTGTTCCCCGAGGGAACCATGGCCGGCGATGCCGTCGCGCAGGCGATCCTCAGCCGGCAGCCGCTGCGAAACGTCTCCGTCGAGTGGCCCCGGGACGGCACCGCCGCCAAGATCCTGTTCAGTCTGGAACCGCTTCCCAACAGCGTGCTGCTGCGCCTGTACGACCCGGAAGGACGCCGCGCCGTGGAAGCGCAATTGAACCTCTCCTCGCGCCTGACCTCTATCAACCGCCTCACCGGGGGCGTGGCGCACGCCATCAAGAACCCGCTCAACTCCATCGCTCTGCGCCTGGAACTGCTGCGCTCGCGCGTGCTGCCCGAAGTGCCCGAGGCGAGGGGCGAGATCGAAATCATCGCGCAGGAAATCTCGCGCCTGGATAAAGTGGTGCGCACGTTCCTGGATTTCACCCGGCCCGTCGAGCTCAACGCCGTCAGTTTCGACCTGGCGGAAACGGCCGCCGGCCTGGTGGACCTGGTGCGGCCCGAGGCCGAACGCCGCGGCGTGCGGGTGGAGACCCAACTGCCCGACTCGCCCGTGCGCGTGTGCGGCGACAAGGAGCTGTTGCGGCAGGCGCTGCTGAACATCTTCCGCAATGCTCTGGATGCCATGCCGGAGGGAGGCCGGCTCGGCGTCGAAGCCGGCCGCGCCGGCGCCGAGGCGGTGCTGGCCATCTCCGACAGCGGGCCGGGCATCCCGGCCGAAAACCGCGACAAGATCTTCGACCTCTACTTCACCACCAAGGAGCAGGGGTCGGGCATCGGGCTGGCCATGACCTTCCGCGCGGTGCAGTTGCACGGCGGATCCATCGACGTGGAGAGCGGGCCGGCGGCCGGCGCAACGTTCCGGGTCCGCCTGCCGGCCGCCCTGGAGGAGGGCCTGGCGCTATGAGGAGACGGATGGTGTGCCTGGCGCTGGTCGCCGGGATGGCCCTCCTTTCGAGCGGCTGCTCGCTGTTCCGGCGCAAGCCCAAGGCGTTGCCCCCCGCGCCGCCCCCGGCCGCCGTGTCCGTTCCCCAGCCCGAGCTTTCCGCGCCGCCGCCGCCGCTTCCCGAGCCGCCGGCTCAGGCTCCGCCGGCTGGACTGCCGCCCGGCCCTCCGGCGCCGATCGCCACCCCGGCGCCTAAGTCGGCGCCGCCGCTCAAAACCCGGCGGCGTGCTCCGAGAGCGCCCAAACCGGTTCCGGCCGAAACCACGCCGTCCCCGGCCGCGCCGGTTCCGCCCCCGCCCCCGGCGCCGCGCCTGGGCGAGGTCCTCAGCGCGGAACGGCGCAGCGAGATGAACGCGCAGTTGGACGCCAGCGTGGCGGCGGCGCGCCGCATCCTGGGCGCCCTGTCCGGCCGCTCCCTGACGCCGGCGCAGTCGCAAACCGCGGCCCGCGCGCGCGCCTTCCTCGACCAGGCACTGGGGCTCAGAGCCGCGGACCTCGGCACGGCCGTGGAACTGTCCCGGCGCGCCCTGCTGCTGGCCCAGGACCTGGCCGACGCGCCGCGGTAACTCGAAAAATACCAAAATCCCATTGACCTGGACCGCGCCGGGGTGTATGTTGCCAGGAAAGGAGAGGGTGATGCTACTCCGTCTATCGGCACTGGCGTTTTTCGCGGCCGGCGTCTTCGCTCAGTCCACCGGCACGGCGACCCTGGTCGGCGCCGTGACCGACTCCACGGGCGCCCTTATCGCCGGGGCCAAGGTCAAGGTTCTCAACACGGGAACGTCTTTCGTATCCGAGACGGTCACTTCCGGGGAAGGGTCCTACTATGTGCCCTACCTGATCCCCGGCACGTATCGCCTCAGCATTGAAGCGGGCGGATTCAAAACTCACGTGCGGGACGGAATCGTCCTGCGCACGAACGAATCGCCGCGCATCGACGTGCAGATGGAGGTGGGCAGCATCTCCGAGGCCGTGAATGTCGCCGGAACGGCCCCGCTGCTGGAAACCGAAACCGCGGCGGCCGGCCATATCATGGAAGGCCAGACCATCGTCAAGATCCCGGTCATGCAGAAAGGGTTCAAGCGCATGACGCTGTACATGCCCGGCCTGAACGTCATCAACGGCCTGCACGGCGTCGGGCAGCGGGAGCGCGCCATGGGCATGACGCTGGACGGCGTGAGCGGCAAGGAGCCCGTGCGCGGCGCGGTCAACGACGACCAGCGCATCCTGACCGGCACGCTGGACATGGTCCAGGAGTTCAAAATGTGGACCACCGGGCTGCCGGCCGAGTTCGGCCATTCCAGCGGCGGCATTCTGGCCGGGGTGTACAAGAGCGGCACCAACTCTTTCCACGGCTCGCTGGAAGACCGCTACCTGAACGGCGCGCTGGTGCACCGGCAGTACTTCGACCAGTTGAAGCGCTGCGAAACGGGAATGCCCTGCAACCCGTGGAGCTATCACGAAATGTCGGCCACCGCCGGAGGGCCGGTCTATCTCCCCAAGCTTTACAGCGGCAAGGACAAGACGTTCTTCTTCTTCGGATTCCAGCGGCACCACGAGAAGGTCTCCGAGACCGCCATCAACAACGTGCCCACGCCGGAGATGTACAACGGCGACTTCAGCTTCGGCGGCCGGGGCTTTCCGATCCACGATCCGGCCACCACACGGCAGGATCCCACCGGCAAGTGGATCCGCGACCCGTTCCCGCTCAACCAGGTCCCGGTGTCCCGCTTCGACACGGTTTCCAAGAACCTGCTGTCGAACAAGCCCTGGCCGATGCCCAACAGCGCGGGCGTCACCACCCCCAGCGGAGTCACGCAAAACCTGGTGCTGCCCACCAAGGGCCGTTACTACTTCAACCGTTTCGACACCAAGATCGACCACCAGTTCAACGTCAGCCACCGCATCTTCGGCCGCTTCTCGCGCATGCGCAACCGCGCGCCCGGCCGCTACTCGACCAACGTCGCCTGGCCCCTGTACGACTCGGTGATGGTCCAGCCCAACGACTTCACCAATATCGTGATGTCGGACACCTACACCTTTTCGCCCACCATCATCAACGAGTTCCGCCTGGGCTACAACCGGCGGCACGAAACCAAGGACCCCGCGAGTTACGGCGAAGGCTGGGCCGCCAAGCTCGGCATTCCCAACGCGGACCCCTCCACCTTCCCGGCCATCGGCACCGGCTTTGCCGGCGGGCCGGGCGGCAAGTTCCAGAATGTGGCCGAGGACTTCACCTTGCAGGAGAACCTGACCAAAGTGGCCGGCCGGCACACGCTGAAAGCGGGTTACGAACTGGTGCGGACCCGCTACAATTCCCTCCTGGAGGCCCTGCCGTCGGGCCGCTACAACATGGGCGGCACGGACATGCCCTTCACCCCCAATACCGGCAACACCTTCGCCAGTTTCCTGCTGGGCTATGTTTCCAGCGCGCAGTTTACGCGCAACCAGGCCACCTGGCTGCCGCGCTGGTGGGGGCATGCTTTCTATGTGCAGGACGACATCCGGCCCCGGCGCAATCTCGTTTTCAACCTGGGCCTGCGCTGGTCCTACGAGTCCCCCTACAGCACCAAGTACGGGCAGCAGTCTCAGTTCGATCCCAGCGCCACCGATCCCAACAGCGGACGGATGGGCGCCATCGTCCACAAACCTGGACCACTGGCCCGCAAGGACCTGAATAACTTCCAGCCGCGCCTGGGCGTGGCCTGGACTTTCCGGCCCAACTGGGTCTTCCGCTCCAGCTTCACCATCATCGCCTCCGACCTGCTGACCAGCGACATCAACCAGCTCTTCGAGGAGTACTTCGCCACCGCCAACGTCCAGTCGCCCACCGGCGATCCGCGCCCCATCTTCCGGCTCTCGCAGGGGCCGCCGCCGTTCCAGTACACGGTGAACCAGGACGGCAGCGTGCCCTACGTGGGGACCAACTACAGCAGCCGCGGCGCCACCTGGTACGACCCCAACATCCGCTCGCCCTACGTCATGAGCTGGTCGGGCGGCTTCGAGTGGCAGTTTGCGCGCACCTGGCTGGTGGAGGCGCTGTACCAAGGCTCCGCCGGGGTCAAACTGCTCAACAGTGCGGACATGAACGTGCGCCCGATCGAGTGGTTTCCGCAAAACCCGGTGGAGACCGAGCGCATTCGGCAGCAGTGGCAGAACTACAAGCCGTACACCCAGTTCGGCTCCGTCAGCCTGATTAGCAACCTGGGACACAATACCTATCACGCCGCGACCCTGCGCTTCGAGAAGCGCGCCTCGCACGGGATGACGCTGAACTCGTTCTACACCTGGTCGAAGACCCTGGACGACTTCGACGGCGAAGGCGGCGCCGGCGGCATCAGTTTCTACAACCGCCGTCTGGAGAAGGGCCGCGCCGGCTACGACATCCACCACCGTTTCGTCACCACTGTGACCTGCGAACTGCCCTTCGGGAAGAACCGCAAGTGGATGAACGGCGGAGGCTGGAAGAACGCCCTGCTGGGCGGCTGGGAGGTGGTCTGGATCCAGACCTTCCAGACCGGGCCGCCGTTCACCGTCGGCTTCGGCGGAAGCCCCTACGTGTACCTGCCCGGGGTGGGGAACCGGCCCAACCAGGTTCTGCCCAACGGCGAGGTGAAGCTGGCGCACGTGGACATCGGCCCCAACCGCTTTCCCTTTTCGGCTCAGAAGCGCTATCTGAACATCAATGGCTTCCAGTATCCGGCCGCCTACACCATCGGCACGCTGGGACGCAACACGCTGGAGGCGCCGGGCGTGATCTGGCCCCAGACCTCGATTTCGAAATCCTGGCAACTGTTCGAGCGGGTTCGCTTCAATCTGCGGGGCGATATCAACAACATCTTCAAGTACCACAACTTCAATCCGCCCAGTTCGAGCTACAACAGAACCGACCCGTCTTCGTTCGGGACCTTCACCGGAACGCGAGGCAGTTTCTCGGACATCGGCACGGGGCGCTGGCACACGATTCTCGTGTTCCGGCTGGAATGGTGAGCGAGATGACACGACGATCTTTCGTTTTGAGCGCCGCCGCGGCCGCGGGGACGCATATCCGTTGGGGCCTGGGAATCGTCACCTGGACCGTGAGGGCGCAGAAGTCCAAGCAGCCGCTCGACTGGCCGGAGATCCTCTCCGACATCGCGCAGGGCGGCTTCGAGGGCGTCGAGCCGTTCACCCAGCGAGTCCTTCCGATTACTGACGAGAGCATGGCCCGGCTCGAGGGTGAGCTGCCCAAGTACAAGCTGCGGGTGGCTTCCATCTACTGGGCCGACCAGTTCCACCTGCCCGAGCAGCACGCGCGCATCCGCAAGGAGTGCCACCGCTTTCTCGGCTACCTGAAGCGCTTCGGCAGCGACCGGCTCACCATCGGCCCGCCGGGTCCCAGCGTCGAGGACGAGGCCAAGGCCATCTCGAGCATGGCCAAGATCATGAACGAGGTCGGGAAGATCGCCGTCGAGCAGTACGGCATCCGGACCGGCGTGCACAACCACGTGGGCGGGTTGATCGAGAACCCCCGCCAGATCGACCAGTTGATGGAAGAAACCGACCCGCGCTATTTCGGCCTTTCGCCCGACGTGGCGCAGATCTTCATGGGCGGCGGCCACCCGGTCCGCATGGTCGAAAAGTACAAGAAGCGCCTGGTGTACCTGCACTACAAGGACATCCGGGCCTACCACCGGGGGCTGCAAAGCTACGCCGACAACGTGATCGAACTGGGGCGGGGCGTGATCGACTTTCCGGCCCTGCACCGGATTCTGAAGAGCGTGAACTACCGCGGCTGGATCACCATCGACCTGGACAACGCCCGCATCTCACCGCTCGAAAGCGCCAAAGTGCAGCGCGAATACATCGACCGAGTCCTGAAACCAATCTACGCCTAAAAAACGGGGACAGCCTGCCCTACCCGGGTTTTCCCGAAGTGAACAATCCGGCGCCGTTCTTCCCTCAACGCCCTCCGTCGCGGCCTTCACCTCTGCTATCCTGTTCTTCGCCATGCGGCTCCTGGCCCTCCTCGCCCTCCCCCTGCTCGCCGCCGCCCCCGCGCGCCGGCCCTTTGAGGACCGCACCCATCCCTCCGCCGTCTTCAACCAGCCCCGCCATTACCGCCTCTTCTTACCGCCCGCTTACGAAACCTCCGCCAACAGTTACCCCGTCATTTACTATTTCCACGGACACAGCGACCGCTACACCCTCGAACACTACGACCAGGGCGCCGACACCGTGCCCAAAATAGCCGCCTTCGTCGCCGCCAGCGACGTCATCGTCGTCTCCGTCGACGGCTACGTCCCCCGCGACTACACCGGCTTCTACGGCGGCGCACCCTGGGACCTCGCCCAAGACGGCGGCGATTTCGACTTCGGCGCTTATTTTCTCGAACTCACCGCCCACATCGACTCCACCCTCCGCACCTTAACCAGCCGCCGCCACCGCGCCACCTCCGGCCTCAGCATGGGCGGCTTCATGAGCCTCTGGCTCAGCGCCCGCTACCCCGGCTTGATCGGGAGCGCCTCCGCCTTCAACCCCGGCCCCGAATTCTATGCCGGCGACAAAGGCCGACGTGTCCTCTGGCGTCCCAAGGACCACACCTCCAGCCACACCCGCACCATGCTCCGCTTGGTCCGCGCCTCCGGCGACTACATCAGCCAGTACCACGAGGAAACCCGCCAGGCCTACGCCCGCGCCCCCGGCGTCCCCTTCGAATTCCGGCAGGACGAATACCACCGCCACTGGGCGACCTCCATCGCCGAGACCTTCGACTTCCACGTGCGCGCCTTCGCTAACTCCGCCCTCGACAACGTCCCGGAGGTTTTCCACCACGCAAGCCCCTACCGCAATTACTCCGTCTGGGGTTATTCGGTTTCCACCAGCGGCGGCCTCACTTACTTGAGCGATGTGCGCCAGGGCGGCTTCCGCGTCACCACCCGCCAGTGGGCCCCCGACGGCCCGCCCCTCGCCGGCGGAAGCATCACCATAGTCACCCCGCCCCTCTACGCCGCCAGCCAGCCCTACACGGTAACCGATCACAGCTTCGCCACCGGCCGCACCGAACGCCGCGAACTCAAAGCCGACTCCGCCGGCCGGCTCGCTGTCACCGTCGATGGCGCCGGCCATCAAATCGGCTTCGCCGGTCCCGGCGTTGGCGCCGAGCCGCCCGTCCTGCTCCCGGTCACTCCCAAAGACGTCCTCCGCGTCCTCCCCGCGCGCGACCTCCCGCTCCCCATCCGCATCTACAACCCGCGCAACCAGGCCCTCACCGATGTGCGCGTCACCCTGTCCTCCGAATACCCCACCGTGCGCCTGCTCGCCTCCGCCAAAACCATCCCGCGCCTCGAACCCGGAGCCGTCGCCGATCTCTCCGGCGCTTTCCAGGCCCGCTTCACCTCCGGCGCCGGCGACTTCGCCCCCGCCCGCATCGGCGTCCAGTTCACCTACGACGGCTGGTACAACGCCGCCGAAAAGATCGACTTACTAATTGCCCCCGAGGTTCTGCCCGCGCCCCTGGCGGTCGAGATCCTCGATGGCCGTACTCATACCTTTGACGTCTTCCGCCAGAAAGGCAACCAGGGCGGCGGCGCATCCCTCAAGCGCACCGTCACAGAAGGCCAGGGCAACGGCAACGGCATCCTCGAGCCGGGCGAAGAGGCCACCATCTGGGTCAAGCTCGCCCAGGCTCATCTTCAACAGCAGTTCGGCCGAAGTGTCTGATGTTCAAGGAGTTGCGATTTCGAAAAACGCCTAGTGACACGCCTCCCCACGCGTGCGGGCCGGTAGACGGGTGAGGTGCGTTCAGCATGGTCGTAGCACGGGCGGC
>JACQZT010000463.1 GCA_016213755.1 Acidobacteriota bacterium
CAGGCTCAGTCGTCTCATATGGACTCTTCTCCGTTCCAGGAATCACTCATCGGGAAAAATGACTTTGGCAAGGTCTTCCCGCTTCTTGGGGCGCATCTCCAGCCAGACTCCGCCGGCCAGGCTGGCCGCGGCCAGTCCGAAGACGGCGAAGAACGGCCAGCGCCACCCGCCGAAGTAAAAGACCGCGTACACGCAGACCGTGGTGCGCAAGGCCCAGCCGATCACCGTGCCGCGCGAAACTTCCCGGCGCGTGTAGCGGATCGCGTGGCGGCCGAACTGGAGCGCAAACAGCACCCCCAACGCGCCGAGCAGCGTCTGAAACAATCCAATGGGCATCTTGCTGTTGCGGCCTCCTGGGTAAGAATCATACTCTAAGATCGCATGCTGCGACTCTGCCTATTGCTGGCCGCCGGGACGCTGGCCGCGCAGCCCGCCCCGGAGTTCTTCCCCATGGCCGCCTGGTACGGCGGCGGCAAGGCGCGGGCGCCGATGCTGGAACCCGATGCGCGCGCCAAGAAGGAAACCTGGCGCGGCGACCTGCGCCGCATCAAGAGCCTGGGCTTCAACGCCATCCGCTGCTGGATGGACTGGGCCAGCGGCGAACCTGCCGAGGGGCGCTACCAGTTCGACACGCTCGAGGTGTTGCTGGAACTCGCCGAACAGGAAGGGCTGAAGGTCATCGTGCAGGTGTACATGGACGCCGCGCCGGACTGGGTGGGCAGGAAGTACCCCGATTCGCTCTTCGTCGCCGCCAGCGGTTACGTGATGAAGTCCGAGTCCTCGCCCGGCTACTGTAACGACCACGCGGGCGTGCGCCAGGCCACGCTCGGCTTCTACGCCGCGCTGGCCGAGCGCGCGCGCCGCAGCCCGGCCTTCCACGGCTGGGACCTGTGGAGCGAGCCGCACGTCATCAACTGGGCCACGGCCACGTTCCTGCCCAACGCCGAGTACTGCTTCTGCCCGCACTCGGCGGCGCGCTTCCGCGCGTGGCTCGAGAAGAAGTACGGTTCGCTGGAGGCGCTGAACCGCGCCTGGTACCGGCGCTTCACCGCCTGGGACGAAGTCGAACCCAACCGGCTGAGCACCATCCTCTCTTATTCGGATTACATCGACTGGCGGCTGTTCATCCGCGAGAAACTCGGCGAGGACCTGCGCGCGCGCTACGAAGCCGTCAAGCGCGTGGCGCCCGACCGGGTGGCCACCAGCCACGCCGCGGCGCCCAACCTGTTCACCTCGCCGCTGGCCGGCGAGGGCAGCCCGGACGACTGGATCATGGCCCGGCAGGTGGACTACTACGGGACTTCGTTCTATCCCAAACATTCCTACGCCGTGGGCCGCGACGTGCCCTGGCGCGGCGCGCTGCTGGATTTCGCGCGCTCGACGGGCTACGCCCGCGGCGGGCGCGGCTTCTGGATCGGCGAACTGCAAGGCGGCTTCGGCACCGTGGCGCTGAACGTCAGCGGCACGGTGACGCCGGAAGACCTGCGCATCTGGACCTGGAGCGCCCTGGCGCGCGGGGCCAAGGGCATTCACTTCTACGCCTGGTATCCCATGTCGAGCGGCTACGAATCGGGCGGCTACGGCCTGATCCAACTGGACGGCACTGTCACCGAGCGCGCCCGCGAGGCGGGCCGCGTCGCGCAGGTGGTGGCGAAAAACCAGAAGCTGTTTCTCGAGGCCCGGCCGCCGCGGTCGCAAGTGGCCGTGGTCTTCAACCCGCTGGTGTACATGGTGGGCGGGCGGCAGCGCGCGGCCACTTACGGAGGTCCGCAAGGCGAGGCGGGCGGCATCGAGCGGGACTCGATGCTGGGCGTTTATCGCGCGCTGTTCTCTTCCAACGTGCCGGTGGATTTCGTGCACGTGAACGACCTGAATCCCGAGACCCTGGCGCCGTACAAGCTGCTGTTCCTGCAATACCCGCTCATGCTGCCCGAGCGCGCCGGCGGCGCCATCGCCGGCTGGGTGCGCGCGGGCGGCGCGGCGGTGGCCGAGGCGCGCCTGGCCTGGAACAACGAGCGCGGGTACGCCTCGGAGATCATCCCCGGCCTGGGACTGCACGAGGTGTTCGGCTGCCGCGAGACGGCGGTGCAGTCGATTCCGGGGTCGCGCACCGCGCTGCGCTGGGCCACGAACGCTCTGCCTGGGGTGCGCGAGGGCGACACCCTGCCGGCGCGCCTGTACGAGGAGACGCTGGAACCGCTGAACGAGCGCGCGCAGGTGGCGGCGCGCTTCGCCGATGGCCGGCCGGCGGCGGTGCTCTCCCGCTACGGGCGCGGAAAGACGCTGGCGCTGGGTTCCTATCTCGCCATGGCGCACCAGCAGCAACCGGAGGCGGTCGCGGAGCGCTTCTTCCAGGCGCTCGCGGATTGGGCCGGCGTCGAGCGGCCGGTGGAGGTGACCGGCGGCCCGGTCGAAGTGCGCATGCTGGAGGCCGGAGCGGACCGGCTGGTTTTCGTTTTCAATCATCGGCAGCAGGCCGTGGAGCCGGTCTTGCGCGTGCCGGGCCGCTGGACGGCGTCGGACCTGGTCACCGGCCAGGCGGAGCCCGCATTGCACAAGCGCCTGGCGCCGAACGAGGTCTGGGTGCTGCGGCTTCAGGCCCGTGCGCAGTAAGGAAGTGGAGGGCGCGGCGCTTTCGTGTACAAAGGAAGAGGCTGGAATCTATGACCGCAAAGCTTGTTGTGTGCCTGTTCGCCGGTTCGCTCGTGTGGGCGGCGCCGCCGGAAAGAGTTATCCTCGACCTCGCGAAGTCCCCTGGCGCGAAGCTGCGGAACGTGCCGGTGTCGGCGGTGCGCCTCCAGGGCGGCTTCTGGGAGGCGCGCCGCAAGACTAACGTGGAGAAGAGCATTCCCACCATGCTCCAGTTGCTCGAAGAGCACGGCGTGGTGGACAATTTCCGCCGGCTCTCCGGCCGCAAGCAGGTTGCGCGAAAAGGCCCGCTCTACACCGACTCGGACCTCTACAAGTGGATGGAAGCCGCGGCCTACGTCCTGCAAAGCGAAGACCGGCCGGAACTGCGCGCCGCCTTCGACCGCCTCACCGGCGAAATCCTGGCCGCGCAGGAACCCTCCGGCTACCTCAACACCTACTACCAGGACGAGCTCAAGGACAAGCGCTTCACCGAGATGCACCGCGGGCACGAGCTCTATTGCCTGGGGCACCTTTTGCAGGCCGCCATCGCTTACTACCGCGCCACGGGCGAGCGCAAACTGCTGGACGGCGGCATGCGCTTCGCCGACTACCTCGTCAGGGACTTCGGACCAACCAAACGCCCCCTGCTGGCCGGCCACCCCGAGATCGAACTGGCCCTGGCCGAACTCTACCGCACCACCGGAAAGCGCGAGTACCTGAACCTGGCAGGGTACATCCTGCACGGCGACGGCGAACGGCTGAACCTGAGCCCGCAGCAGCTTTCCTACATGTTCAGCGGCCGGCCGTTCACCGACCGGAAGATCGTCGAGGGCCACTCCGTGCGCGCCGGCTACGCCTGCTCCGGCGCCGCCGACTACTTCCTCGAAACCGGCGACCCGTCCTTCGGCAAGACCCTGGAGCGCCTGTGGACCGACATGACCCAGCGCAAGATGTACATCACCGGCGGCATCGGCTCGCGCTCGGCCGGCGAAGCCTTCGGCGATCCCTACGAACTGCCCAACGCCAAAGCCTACACCGAAAGCTGCGCGGCCATCGCGAACATGATGTTCAACTGGCGCATGCTGGCCGCGACGGGCCAGGCGCGCTACACCGACGTGCTCGAACAGGCGCTCTACAATTCGGTCAACTCGGGGATGTCGCTGGAAGGCACGCTGTACTGCTACCGCAACCCGCTCGAACTCGCGGGCGGCCCCGAGGAGCGCATTCGCAACCCGTGGTATTCCACCACCTGCTGCCCGCCAAACCTGGAGCGGACCTTCGCCATGCTGCCCGGTTATTTCTATTCCACCAGCGGCGAAGGACTGTTCATCCACCTCTACGACAACAACGACCTGGACTGGAAACTGGAGGACGGGACCGCCCTCAAGCTGAAAGTCCTCACCCGCTATCCCTGGGAAGGCGCCGCGGACATCGCCCTGAACGTCGGGCGCCCGGCCGAATTCACGCTCTTCCTGCGCATCCCCGGCTGGTCGGAAAGAACCGAGGTGCTGGTGAACGGCGAGCCCGCGGCATCTTCGCCCAAACCCGGCGAGTACCTGCCCCTGCGCCGGCGCTGGAAAGCGGGCGACATCGTGCGCGTGGTCTTCGACATGTCGCCGCGCCTGGTGGCGGCGCACCCTCGCGTGATGGACAACCAGGGCCGCGCGGCGGTGACTCGCGGCCCGCTGGTCTATTGCCTGGAGCAGCCGGACCAGAAGGACGGCGCGCCGGTGCTGGAATCGTCGTTCGTATTGAGCGGCGGCGCCGCCAAGGACTTCCTGCCGGAATTCCGGGCCGATCTATTGGGCGGCGTCACCGTGCTCCGGCATCGCGGCGCGGCCTCCGCGCGGCCGTTCAGCGAGATTCCGCTGTACCAGACGCTGGACCGCGCCGAGCGCAAACCCGGCAAGCCCATCGACCTGGTTTTGATTCCCTACTATGCGTTCATGAACCGCGGCCCGGCGGCCATGCAGGTCTGGATCCCTTACTTCCGCCGGGCGGCGATGAAGATGTAGCTACTTCTTACCCAGGGATTTCTTCAAGCTGCCAACAATCCGGCCGGCCGCACGGTCCAGTTCCCGCGAACTGGAATCCTTGGGCGGCGCGTAGGCGGACCACACCACCGCGCGGGACTTGCGCTCCACCAGGAACAGAGTGCCGCGCCCGCGGGCGAACGAAGATGCTCGCACCGGCGCCTGGTCGCTGACGTCGCCCGTGCCGGTCTGCGCGGCGGACTCCTTGTCCTGCTTGTCTTTCTTGTCCTTCGCCGCTTCTTCGGCGGCCTTCTTCGCTTCCTCGGCGCGCTTCTTCTCTTCGGGCGCGATGTAAAGCTCGGTGAAGCGGGCCTCGAAGGCCTCGCCGAGCCGGTCGGTGACGACGGCGTCGGCTTTCAGCGGATCGGTCACCACTTGAAAAACTCCCTCCGCCGTCAGCCGGTGGGCCAGGTATTGATCGAGGCCGCTGGCCATGGGAAAGAGGTAAACCGTCTGAACCGTGTTCAACTGCGCCGCCAGCGGCGCGCCGAAAACCGCCAGGGCAAGGGCGAGGTGCTTGAGCATTGAAACCATCATATCGCGGCGGAACTTAGCCCATCGTCAGGCCTGGCACGGATGAGCGGGGGCGCCCAGGACTCGCCGCACGGCGCTCGCCAGTTCGTCCGAGGTGAAGGGCTTGGCGAGAAGGGTAAAGCCCGGATCCAGCACCCCCCGGCGCGCCACCACGCTCTCCGAGTAGCCGGACATGAGCAGCACTTTCATCTCGGGACGCCGCGGAGTCAGCTCACCGGCCAGTTCCCGCCCGTTCATGCCCGGCATGACCACGTCGGTCAGCAGCAGGTGGATCGGCCCCGCATGATCCCGGACCAGTTGCAGGGCTTCCGCTCCCGAGCCGGCCTGCAAGGTCGTGTAGCCGTGCGCCTCCAGAACACGAGTGGCCAGCCGGCGCACGTCCGCCTGGTCCTCCACCACCAGGATCGTCTCGGATCCATGAAGTTCCATGGGAGGGGGCGCGGCGTCGGGCTTCGCCGGGCCTGCTTCCGCGCGCGGAAGGTAGATACGGAACGTGGTTCCCTTGCCCGGCTCGCTGCGCACCGCGATCCACCCCCCGTTCTGACGCACAATTCCGTATACCGTCGCCAGCCCCAGTCCGGTTCCCTTTCCCGTCTCCTTGGTGGTGAAGAACGGCTCGAAGATGTGCTCACGGGTCTCCGCATCCATGCCCGTACCAGTATCGGTGACCGTCAGGAGAACGTACTTGCCGGGGACCGCTTCCGGCAGTTCGGTCTCGCAGCCGGCGTTGAGTTCGACGCTCGAGGTCTCGACGAGGAGTTCCCCGCCCGTGGGCATCGCGTCCTTTGCGTTGACCGCGAGGTTTATCAGGACCTGGTGCAACTGGCCGGGATCGGCCATCACACTGCCCACAGTCGGATCGAGCCGGAGGACGAGTTCGATGTCTTCCTGCAACAACCTCCGGAGCATCTGCCCGGCTTCCTGCGCCTGGGCGTTCAGATCGAGCAGCCGCGGCCGG
Source organism: Acidobacteriota bacterium (assembly GCA_016213755.1). Taxonomy (GTDB): domain Bacteria; phylum Acidobacteriota; class Terriglobia; order Bryobacterales; family Bryobacteraceae; genus JACQZT01. Next base: position 6,157 of record JACQZT010000463.1, read on the forward strand.
ACTACCTGTTTCCGGCTGAAGGCCAGCAGTTGCTGGGTGAGATTGGCCGCTCGCTCCCCGGCCTTGCGGATCTGTTCCAGGCTCGGCCGGACCGGATCGTCCGCCCGCAGGCGGGCGAGCAGCAGGTCGCCGTAGCCGTTGATGACCGTCAGGAGGTTGTTGAAGTCGTGCGCCACGCCGCCCGCCAGGCGACCCACGCTCTCCAGTTTCTGCGCCTGCCGAAGCTGCTCTTCGAGCCTCGTTCTCTCCGCCTCGGCTTGTTTACGCTCGGAGATGTCCCGGGCCACGCCGATCAGGGCGACGGCATTCCCCGCGTCGTCTCGCACCGAGGAGGTCGTCAGCGAAATCGGAAACTCCCGCCCGCTCTTGGTGCGGTTCCACAGCTCGCCGTGCCAGCCGCCCTCCATGGTCCCGGGCAGGATTGCGCTCAGGGCTTCCGGGGCATTGCGCTCCGACCGCACGATGCCGACGTGCTGCCCGATCAGTTCGTTCTCCTGGTAGCCGTAGGTTCGAAGGAAAGCGCCGTTGACGTACAGGAAGCGATCCTGGACGTCGGTGATACAAATGCAGTCGTCCGAGCTTTGCAGCGCCTGCGCTAGCAGGCGGACCCGCTCTTCCAGTTGCCGCGCTTCGGTGACGTCCCGGAACACGCCCACCACTTCGGCGAGCCGTCCTTCCGGGTTCAGCCGCGGCGTGCCGGTGATCTGGATGGTTTTTTCCGCGCCGTCCGCGCGGCGGATGGCGATCTCGCAAGCGCTTTCGCGACCGCGCAGAAACGCCTCGGTTTGCCGCCGGGCCAGGGGAAGATCGCGCGGGACGACGAAGGACCAGGCGTTGCGGCCGGCCAGCTCGCCGGACGGGATCCCAAAAATGCTTTCCGCCGCCGGGTTGGCCACCAGGAACCGCCCGCGTTTGTTCACGATCCCCACACCCTCGCCGAGGCACTGGAAAAGGGTCCGGTAGCGCTCTTCGCTCAGCCGCAGAGCCTGTTCCGTCCGCAACTGCCGGCGCAAGAACCCGACCCTCAGGTGGCGCCACAACATTCCCGTAGCCGCACCCATAAAGGCCACCAGCAATCCGACAATCAGCGCCACGGGGCGAGATTGAGATCCAACCTCCGCGAATACCTCCGCGGAATCGATCTTGGCAACTAGGTGCCACGGCGTGTCCGGAATCGGACGGATAACCGTCAGCACGGGAACGCCGCGATAGTCGATGGCATCGGCTGCGATCCGCTGTCCCGGCGGCAAGGCAAGGTTCTCGATCGGAAGTCGGAGCTTCAGCGCGGAGTCTTTGCGGAAGCGCAGTTCGCTCAGATGCACCACCTCGTTCCCCTCGCGGCGAATCAGCAATGTCTCCGCCGTGCGGCTGGGCTTGGGCCACGAATGGAGGATGGGGTACAGCAAATCCTGGGGATCCAGCCAGGCCATGAACACGCCGATCGGGCGCGCAGCGGCGCCTCGCTCGAAAAGCGGGACGGCCAACTGCATGTGAATGGATTCCTGCCCCGGAGCCGAGTGCAGGTCCGTGAGAATCACCCCGCGCGTGCTCATGGCCTGCCGGGCCAGCTCCTGAGTAAGGCTCTGGTCCATTTCCTTGACCAGCGAGAAGCGCACCACTCCGCTCGAGTCGAACAGGGCCACGTTCGAGTAACCGGACACGCGCCGGAGAGTCTCTAACCATTCGAGCAGAGCCGCGGGCGCCGGAGATCCTCGCAACACGGGCCGGATCGCGGGCAACATCAAGGGATTGCCGAAGGTCCCCCGCGCGTCGGCCAGCCGTTCCTTGCGCCACTGGACAATTTGCTCGGCCTTCAGCGCGGCGATGGCGGCCAGGTCGCCCCGGATTTCAAGCTCCGCCGCCCGCTTGCGGCTCAGATAAGACCGGTAGCCCAGCGCCCCAATACCGATGCTCGAGGCCAAGAAGACGGCGAGAAGGCCGGCGGCTGCGGCGCGCGACTCTTGCTTGGCGACCATGAGGGCATCCCCGCTCTGGGTGGACAAACCGCCCGTCTATCAAGAGAGTATAGCGCGGCCCGCGCCTGCTATACTTTGGATTCTGTGTTCCACCAACTGGAAAACCGTCTGCGGGAAGTGGTGTCGGCGCACGTCGGCGCCGCGTATGGAGTTCAGGCCGAGGCGGGCCTCGAGCAGCCCAAGCAGTCCGGTTTCGGCGAGCTGGCGCTGCCGGTGGCCTTTCAGCTCGCGCGGCAACTGAAGAGGCCGCCGCGGGTCATCGCCCAGGAACTGGCGCAGGCGCTGGGCCGCATCGAAGGCGTGGCGGCGCTGGAACCGGCCGGCAACGGCTACCTCAACGTGCGCTTCGACCGCGGCTACTACGGGCGCAAGCTGCTGGAAGGCGCCGCCGGCGAAGGCGCGGGGCGGGGCGAGAAGATCATCGTCGAGCACACCAACATCAACCCCAACAAGGCCGCGCACATCGGCCACCTGCGCAATGCCGTGCTGGGAGACACCTTTGTGCGCATGTTGCGCGCGCGCGGGCGCACGGTCGAGGTCCAGAACTACATCGACAACACCGGCGTGCAGGTGGCCGACGTGGTGGCGGGCTTCCACTTCCTCGCGAAGAAGAGTCTCGAAGAAGTCGCGGCGCTCGCAGCCGGCGAGCGCTTCGACTATCTGTGCTGGGACCTCTACGCGCGCACCTCCTCGCACTACAAGGATCACCCGCCGGCGCTGGCCTGGCGCGCCGAAACGCTGCACGCCGTCGAAGCCGGCCAGGGCGTGCTGGCCGAGATGGCCCACCTCGTCGCCGACGCCATCGTTCACGCGCACCTCAAAACCATGTGGCGGCTGGGCGTGGTCTACGACGTGCTGCCGCGCGAGAGCGAGATCCTGCACCTGCACTTCTGGGCCGCGGCGTTCGATCTGCTCAAACAGCGCCAGGCGATTTACCTGGAAACGCAGGGCAAAAACGCCGGCTGCTGGGTGATGCCCGCCAGCGCGCTCAACGAAGACGCCGGCGAAGAGGAAGACTCCAAGGTCATTGTGCGCTCCAACGGCACGGTGACGTACGTGGGCAAGGACATCGCCTACCAGCTTTGGAAGTTCGGACTGCTGGGCAAGGATTTCTACTACCGCCTGTGGAGCGTTTACCCGAGCGGAAAGGAAGTCTGGGTTTCCACGGACGAGCCGCAACCGGCCGGCGCGCACGCTTTCGGCGCCGGCGCGCGCGTGTACAACGTCATCGACTCGCGGCAGGCTTACCTGCAAAACGTGGTGGCCGCCGGCCTGCGCGCGCTTGGCTATTCCGAACAGGCAGGGCGCTCGATTCATTTCTCCGACGAGATGGTCGCGCTCAGCCCGCGCACCTGTGTCGAACTGGGCATCGAGCTTTCCGAAGAGGACCGCAAACGGCCCTACGTCGAAGTCTCCGGCCGCAAGGGCCTGGGCGTCAAGGCCGACGACCTCATCGACAAGCTGATCGAATCCGCGGCGCGGGAGGTGGATTCGCGCCACGCCGAGGCGCCCGCCGAAGAGCGCCGCCAGGTGGCCACGCAAATCGCCATCGGCGCGCTGCGCTACTTCATGCTCAAGTACACGCGCAACACGGTGATTGCTTTCGACTTCCAGGAGGCGCTGAGTTTCGAGGGCGAGACCGGCCCCTATGCGCAGTACGCCGCCGTGCGCGCACGCAACATCCTCCGCAAGCTCGCCGAACGCGGCGAGACGCTGCCGGATTTCGCCGGAACGCTCACCGAAGCGGCGATGCGGCGTCAACTGGAGTCCGAGGACTTCTGGCAACTGACGCTGGCAGTCTCCAAGTCGGACGCCGCCATCGAGTGGGCGCTGGCCTCGGGCGAGCCGGCGCACGTGGCCAGGTACGCCTTCACCCTGGCGCAGGCGTTTAACAATTTCTACCACGCGTACCCGGTGCTGCACGAAGAGAACCCCGAGCGCCGCACCTTCCTGCTGTGGATGACCGACTACTTCCGCGCCCAACTGGAGCGCACGCTGGCGATCCTGGGCATCGAAGTGCCGGTGTACATGTAAGAATTGCCTTTTCCCGGACGTCGGACCTCTGTATACTTTCAACTGGAGATTCAGAGGATGAGATCTGGATGGTGGTCTTTCCTCCTCTTTGCGGCGGTCGCGCCGCCGGGACTGGCTCAGTCCGCGGCTCCGGGCGGGACGTACTACGGGCAGTTCAAAGACTACGGTTTCTACGTCAACCTGATTGGCAAGACGATCTGGTTCCCCGACCGCGGCGCGCCCGTTCCGGTGGACTTCGTGATCTCGAACGACGTCCGGGTGCGGGGAACGGTCACCGTGAACGCTCCCGACCCGCCGCCGATCGCCTCGCGCTCCAGCGCCGGGGATCACTGGGTGCTCCGATCCCCCATCGACGCCCGCGCGGCCTTCGACGGAAACGTGCAGGTGCCCTCCTACGGCACCGGCTTCAAGGTGACGGTGCAGGCGAGGGTGAACACCGTGCCTTCGGTGGAGGCCGCCTGCCCCGCGGCGCCGTTCGAGAAGCCGGACGCGGCCCCCGGCAGCAGCGTGCGGATCCAGATTGCCCCGGGCTGCCGGCGCAACACCCTGCAATCCTCCGGCACATACCTGAGCCTGTTCGAGGTCACCGTAAGCGATATTCGCCCCGGCGGTTTGATCTACTACGCTACATTCAGCGTGTCCGCCAACTATACTTACGATTGGCCCCAGTACACCCTGGACCGCTCGGATGTAGCCCTCCAGGACGCGGACTCGCGCAGCCGCGTACTCTCCTATCGCGGGCAGGGTCCGCTGGAGTGGCGGGCTACAGCCAAAACGAATGATGGAGCACCGTGGCTGAGCGTCAACCCAAGCTCGGGTACGATGAGCAAGCCGGGTGAGTCGGTCACGCTCACGATTTCCTCCGAGCCGAGCGCATTGGGCTCACTGCCCTACTACCCCACCGTTCGCTGGGGGACGGTGACGGTGTCCTCGCCGTTCCAGCCGGCGGACCCGTTCTCTATAATCGCGGTTACGCTGACTATAACCAAACCTCCCAGCGACCGCATCCGGGCCACATTGACCACGCCTTCAGCCGGCGCAACGCTGTTCGTTGGCCCGGGGGCCGAAATCGAGGTCACGGCCGACTATGCCCTGGTTTCACGGGAATCGGGGGCCGTCCTGCTGCGGGTGGAGGATCAGAAAGGAAACCTGCTCATCACCTCGCCGGCGCAGACGGTGGCACGGGGAGCGGGCCGGGCCTCCCTCAAGACCGGGCCTTTCGAGATCCCGCAGGGAACTACGTCCCTGCTGGCGCGCGCCGTCTTAATGGCCGGGAATCAGACCCTGCTCGAAAGCGATCCGCTGGGCGTGAGCGTGGGCGAGTCCCCAGACAGCATCGGTTTCGTGGCCGGCTCGCTGAAGCCCGCTCTGGACGACCCCAGGCAGGGACTGGCGCCGGAGTCGCAACAGAATATCGAAGCCCGGGTAAGGTATACGCTGGCCTCGGCAAACGAGGGGCGGCTTTCGCTGCGGCTAATGCAGGGCGAGGTGCTGGCGGCCGCCTCCGAGTTTGTGGATGTGAAACGCTCCGACGGCGCAAATGTCGAGAAACTGCTCGAAATCAAGAACGCGAAGATTCCCAAAGAAGGGCCCCTGTACCTGATGGCCGTGCTGATCCACCGGGTGACCGAGCGGGTCCTGGCCAAGGCCGTGTCGGCCAACTACGCGCTGGCCCCGGACTTGTCTGTCGGAGACATTGAAGTGGTCCAGGCGGTTCAGCGGCCGGGCAACGATCTGGCCCTGGTTCCAGGCAAGAGCACGGTGGTGCGCGTGTTTGTGAAGCAGACCGGCTGGTTGGAGCAACAGTTTCTGGGCGTCAAGGGTACCCTGCGCTGCTTCCGGGTGGGCGAGGATACCGAGATTCCCGGAGCGCCGCTTCTGCTGAACCTTCAGGGCGTCACGGCCCACGAGAATCCCGACCGCAACAACCAGGATCATTCGCTGAACTTTCTGATCCCGAAGGAGTGGACCCAGCAGGGCTGGCGCCGCTTCGAGGCCGAGCTCAAGCCGCCGCCCGACCGCAGCGAGGGCCCGCTGGAGAACAACAAGGCCAGCATCGACAATGCGCTGTTCACGGACGCGATCCTGACCGATCGCTACCACGTGGCTTACGTCCGCGTGTGCCGTCCCGGTCCCGTCAAGTGCCCGTCGGCGGCAGTGGCCAACCACGCCGGATTCTTCAAGAAGGTGTACCCGCTGGCCGACGGAGGTCTGCAATACGACGAGGTACCCGGCGGAGCGGCGCTGATCTTCAACTCTCCGGCGGTGGGCGACGCCGCCCACACGGAACTGATCGCCCGGCTGAAGGAGTACTGGCAGCACCTGCTCGAGGGCGGGCACAAGGACATCGACCAACTGGTGGGGTGGGTGGCCACGGACTTCGGCGTGAGCCGCGTTGGGTACTCCGATCCGCGCTGGAAGGCCGGCAAGGGGTGGGTCGTATGGGCCATGGACGACGCGGACGCCTACAACAGCCTGGCGCATGAAATCGGACACAACCTGGGCCTGCGCCACCCGAATACGGACGACGCCGCCTGTCCGCAGAAAGCGGAAGATCCCAGTACAGACTGGAAGGCGCCCGACGGCCAGATTCAGGATCCAGGATTCGATCCGCTGGCGCGCAAACTGGTCCCCCGGAGCTCTTACGACCTGATGACCTACTGCGACGCCGCCAAGGCCTGGATTTCGGCCTTTCACCTCCGCAAGCTGTTCAATGAGATGCGGGAGCGGACGCGCGAGCGGAGGGCGCGCGCCGCGTCGGCCGGCCGCGACAGCCGCCGGCTGGCCGAGGGGAGCGACCAGATCCTCATTCGCGGCGCGGCGCGGCGCGACGGCTCCGCGGCCCGCCTGAATCCCGTCTTCCGTACGGTCTCGACTCTCGAGCCGGATCTCTCCGATCCCGAAGGCAACCACTGCTTGCGATTTGACGGCGCCGGCGGCCCGATAGGCAGTTTTTGTTTCACTTTGACCTTCCTGGACTACGATAACGGCCGCACCCTGGACGAAGAGGCCTTCACCTTCCGCGTGGCGATGCCGCCGGGAGTCACCCGCGTAGCCCTGATGCGAGGCGAGCAGGAACTGGCGGCGCTGGAAGGCGGCGGGGGCGCGCCCGCGGTCTCCATCCTGGCCCCGCGCGCGGGCGAGCGCTGGGAAGGCGAGCGCACGCTGATGTGGTCCGCCTCCGACCCGGGCGGAAAGCCGCTGCTGTTCAGCGTCCATTATTCTTACGACGGCGGCCAGACCTGGGCGCCGCTGGCGCTGGAAGTGGACGAGCCGCAATGGAGGCTGGACACGGCCCAGATCCGCGGCGGAGCGCAGGTGCACTTCCGGGTGACGGCCCGCAACGGGCTGGAGGCGGGACAGGCCACGGTGGGGCCGGTCACCATCGTCGAGAATCCCCGCATCGAGGTGACGCCGCCCGCCCTGAACTTCGGCATCCTGACGCAGCACGAGGTCCCGGAACTCGAGTTGACTCTGAAGAATGTCGGCAGCGGCATCCTGATGGTCAACCGGATCACGGTCGACAACCCGGCTTTCTTGCTTCCGGGCGACGCTCCATTCACCTTGCGGGGAGGGGCGCAGCGCACGCTGATCCTTCGTTTCCCGGCGGCGGCAACCGGCACGCAACGCGGGACAGTGGCGATCGAAACAAACGATGCGATCCGCCCCAGCGTAACTGTCCCGGTCACCGCGGGCGTATTCGACTCACCGGTGGCGATTCTCGAAGTAACGCCGGCCGCCCTGGGTTTCGGCGCCGTCCCAGTGGGGCAAAGCAAGGACCTCGCGGTCACTCTCTCCAACAGCGGTTCGGCGAACCTCGACGTGCGCACGTTGACGTTGAACAACCCGCAGTTCCGCGTGGTGGCGCCCGCCGTGCCACTCACCATCGGGCCGGGGAGCAAGCAGGCCGTCACGCTGCGCTTTACGCCGGCATCGGCCGGCGCGCAGTCGGCTGCGCTGACCATCGCCAGCAACGACCCCAGCCGGCCCAGCGTAACCGTGGCGCTCACCGGCACTGGAGAAGCTGCCGCGCCGCCGGCCGGCACGGCCCGCATTGCCGTCACTCCGGATCGGCTTGATTTCGGCACGGTGACCGTGGGACAGACCAAAGACCTGCCTCTGAGCATCAGCGCCGCCGGTGCAACCGCTCCCCTGGTGGTCAGCGGCATCTCGTCGTCCGATCCGCGTTTTACTCTCGTCTCCCCCGCGATCCCCTTCACGCTGAATGCCGGAGCGGCGGCCACGGCAACCATCCGGTTTGCGCCCGCCGGAGCGGGCGCGCTCGCGGCGACCCTGACGATCCGCAGCAACGCTGTCAATCAGCCGGCTCTGGCCGTGCCGCTGGCCGGAACGGGCGCCGCGATGTCCGCCGGTCCGCGGGATGTTGTGTTGCAGGCGGACGACGGGACCTTCGAGCGGACGGCCGGCTATCCGGGCTGGAGTGGGGACGCCTACTGGGTGAACCGCCTGACGCCCGAGCCGCACCAATACCCGGCGACACTGAAGAAAATCCAGATTTACTTTCCCGCCGACGGCGACATCGAACCCAGAATGGGGATCGGCCTGCTGGTGGGAACCCTGCCGGCGGGGACCGAGGACCTGACGAACGTGCGACTTCAGGTGGTGGCGGCGCAGGTGCCAAGGACCGGGGCGTGGGTGGATTTCAGCGTCGCCGAGCAGACCATCGAAGCGGGCGATTTCGTCGTCGGTTTCAACGCCAGCGTGGCGAGTGGCGTGAAACCGGTGGCGCTGGATATCTCGCGGCCGGCGGGGCGAAGCTATGCGAGCAAGGACGGCTTGATCTACCAGAAGTCGGAACTCATCGGCCTGGGTGGGAACTTCGGCATTCGCGCGGTGGTGACAGCCGGGAAATAGCTTACAGGCTAATATGAGGTTGAAATGGCGGAGTACCCTTCGGAACCGTCCCACCACCGCCTGGTCCTCACCGCCAGCGAAGGCGCGCCGCGGCGTCTCTCGCTCACGTCGCTGCCCGCGGCCCTGATCGAGCGCGGCCCCGCGCGGCTGGCCTGGGTGACGCTGGGGTGCCTGGTGAGTTCGCTGGCCATGTTCGTGATGGGCGGCATCCTGCAACCCGCCACCGCGGCCGCCGAGCGGCGCCTGCTGGTGCAGGTCAACGAGATCGCCCTCATTGCGCTGTCCGCGGGACTGCTGATCGCCGAGCGCAGCGGCAAGCTCCGGCCGATCACGCTGCTGCGCCTGGGCCTGGTGTTCGAAGTGCTGGTGGCGGCCGGCATTGCCATCTTCGAGAACTCGATTCCCTGGCCGGAGAAGCCGGTGATCCGGGGGTTCTCCCCCATCTCGGTGTGGGTTGCCGCCTACATCCTGGTGGTCCCCATGCCCCCGGTTCTGGGCATCGCGACGGGCCTCGCGGCGGCGACGATGGGGCCGCTGATTCATCTTTCCCTGGCCGCTCTGGAAGGGCGGCCGCCGCTCGCCGCCAACCTGTGGCTGTTGTATTACTCTCCGGCCTACCTGATGGTGCTGGTGGCGGGTTTCCTGGGCGCGCGCCTGCTGCGCCTGGAATACTCGGTGGCCAAGGCCCGCGAACTGGGCGCCTACGAACTCCTCGAACTCATCGCTCGCGGCAGCATGGGCGAAGTCTGGCGGGCGCATCACCGCTACCTGAAGCGCGACTCGGCCATCAAGCTCATCCGCAGCGAGGCCCTGCTGGCCCGCACCGGCCAGCAGGCCGGAGTGATGCGCAAACGCTTCGAGCACGAGGCCCGGACCACCGCCAGCCTGCGCTCGCCGCACACCGTCGAACTCTACGATTTCGGAGTGACCGACGAAGGCGGCTTCTACTACGCCATGGAACTGCTGGACGGCTTCGACCTGGAACGGCTGGTGCGCGAGTTCGGCCCCCAGCCGCCGGGACGCGTAGTGCACATCCTTTCGCAGGCCTGCATCTCGCTGGACGAGGCGCACGGCCGCGGCCTGGTGCACCGGGACGTCAAGCCCACCAATTTCTACCTGTGCCGGCTGGGCATCGAACCGGACTTCGTCAAGCTGCTCGACTTCGGCCTGGTCAAACTGCTGGCGCCGGAAGAATCTGCGCACGTGACCCTGGATGGCCACATCACCGGAACACCCGCGTTCCTGGCCCCGGAACTCGCCCTGGGAGAAGAGCAGGTGGACGGCCGCGCCGACATCTACGGCCTGGGGTGCGTGGCCTACTGGCTGCTGACCGGGCAGGTGGTCTTCGACGAGCGGACGCCCACAGCCACGGCCATGGCGCACGTCCGCAAGGAACCGCCACCGCCCTCGGCGCGCACCGATCACGCGATCCCGGCGGGGCTGGAGGCCATCGTGATGGCCTGTCTTGCCAAGAAGCCGGCCGACCGGCCGCCGAGCGCCGCCGAACTGCGGCGCATGCTGGCCCGCTGCCCGGACGTGCCCGCCTGGACCTTTGAGGACGCCGAACGCTGGTGGCGGACGGTCCGGCCGGGAACTGCTTAGCCGCGCTGGCGGGCTTTGCGCCGGGCGAGCCAGCCCGCGCCGCCCAGGACGGTGCCAAAGAGCAGAATGCTGGAAGGCTCCGGCACGGCGGTCAGGACTTCAAACGCCATGTCGCGCTGGCCGTCTCCGACCAGCTTCCAGGTCCCCGTGTGAGGGTTGCCTCCCGCCCCGACCTGGTTGGTCGTCACGGCGAAATCGAGGTTGTGCTGCCAGCTCTCGTGCCAGCCCCAATCGGCATTGGGATTGGAGCCGATGTTGTATGCGACGTCGAACCAGTAGATGTCGCCCGCGATTTCCGTCCACGGCTGAGGCAGCAAGGCCCAGTATTCGTAAACTCTCTCCCCGCCGGTCGTCGTGCCGAAGAAACTTTCCCAGGCGTTGAGGACTTGAAACTGATAGGGTTGACCAGGCTGCGAAAAACTGCCCGGGATATTTGGATCCGCCGGCACGTCCGGGTGCTTGCTCACCTCGAACGAGAGCTGGCGTTGCGCGCCTGGCGCGAGATTCGGATCCCCGGCCCCGGCGAGGTAGGAGCCCCACCACTTGTACCCGAGAATGATCCGTCCATCCGATTGGAAATCGTCCACGACCACCGGGCCGTTGGCCCGGTGCATCGACAGGTAGTCGGTGCCCAGGTTCATATCGGGCGCCTGGCTCCATTTGGGAATATAGCCCGGCGGCAGGACGTCCGCCGGTGCGATTGCGACTGCCACGAACAGCAGCGCCGACAAAAGAATCAATGTTCGCTTCATGAGTGTGAACCTCCGGACACTCAAAGATCCCTATGCACGCGGTTCTCCAGCCCTTCGGGTTCCAGTATCCCATTCAGACTATTGCTCCGGGGCTAAGCCGAGCGCATATGGATCAAGAGAAAACTTGGGATAAAGTCCCGCGAAGTGTCGTAAAATGCCAGTCATGGTTCATTTACGACGAGGCATGCTAATAGGGTCGCTGCTGGCGGGCGCCGCGCTGGCGGCCGGCATTGGCGGCAAGTGGGACGTTCGGGCCCAGACGCCCAGCGGCCGGGAAATGAAGCTCGAACTCAACCTCAAGCAGGAGGCGGAGAAGATTACCGGCACGCTGGGCAGCGAGCGCGGGACCGTGGACATCTCCGAGGCCAGGATCGAGGGCGGCGAACTGCTTTTCAAGATTGCGGTCGATGGCGCTTACACCATCAAGCTCACGGTTTCTGGCGAGATGATGAAGGGTACCTGGACAGCCCCGGATGGCTCCACCGGCCCGGTCACGGCCGCCCGTGCCTCCGCGGCGCTGGCCGGCAAGTGGAAGCTGAACGCCAAACGGCCCCAGGGCGGCGAGTACAACGCCGAATTCGAGATCCGGGAAGAGGCGGGCAAACTGGCCGGAACGCTGCTCGCCGATGGCGCCGCCTTGCCGCTGCAAGACGTCAAGATCGAGGGCCAGGACCTGAGCTTCAAAATCGCCGCGCCGAACGGCGCCTACGCGCTCAAACTGACGGTCGCTGAAAACGCCATGAAGGGCTCTTTCACCGGCCCGGACAGCGAAGCCGGCCCGGTCACCGTCACCCG
>JACQZT010000464.1 GCA_016213755.1 Acidobacteriota bacterium
AAGTGCCTCTTCAGCCAGAAGCCAATCTCGCGTTGCCATCCAGGATGCAGGTGCGCGTCGATTTCATCGATTAGCACAACACCACTGCGCTTGATAAGGATACTGCCGCTCGAATCGCGATCCCAGAGGCCGTCGATGCCGTAGGCTTTAATCAGGTGGCGAAGGATGTCCGCAAGCAAGGCAAGCGCAGCGCGGTAACCGTCGCTCATTTCGCCCCAAGCCAGCTTTAGACCGTTTCGATCCTTGAGCCAGAGACCATCGGAATCCACGCGGTCCACGGTAATCTCATTCGGCATCAAGTCGTCACGGAGGATGTCGATCAGGACCTGAAGCTGCTCCTTCTCTTCGGCCTTTTCCTCCAGGGCCTTGTGTTTCAGGTCGCGCAGCCACTGGTCCACCTCCGCAAGCGATGCGGCTTCCTGAAACATGGTGACGAACCTCTCCGTAGTCGGCGCCACCATTTGGCGCATCGCCTCAGGCGACGCGCCAAATATCCGACGGAAAGGCCCGTATCCGCAGGAAAACCAGCCATGTGCGTCCCGGGCCCAAATCGACCGCTGTGGTGTCAGGTACTTTCCCTTCTTTGGCTTGCCCGGAGGAGTGCGAACCGAAATCGCCGTTTCTCTGCTGCCGTTTTCGAAGGCTATTCTGGCGGGAAAACGGAGTTCGGCAGGCGTCTTTCCCGAGGCCACGAAGGAATCGTCGGCAGGAACCCGGACCACCTCGACCTCGATATCCGCCTCATGCGCTCCCTCGCGAATCCAACCGTTGAAACTGGGTTCCAGGGCTCGGGCGTCGTCCCGCCCCGTTAGCGCCACCGCTACCGCCTTGAGTAGGGCACTCTTGCCAGAGCCGTTGTCTCCAGTGAAAACGGTCCATCCGGCATATGCCTGGCGTCCACGGTCGAGCGAAAACTCCAGTTCCTCGAAACCGCGTACATTCTTGAGGGCGATCCTGTCGATAAACACGTTTGCGCCTCCAACTCAATACCTGTCGCTTCCCATTTCAACGCATTGGCGGTTCAGTCGCAAGAACCGGCCTGTTCCGATGGAGGCTACCAAACGCATGCAGGAGGCATATGATCAGAACCCCGCGCGCGGACGATAGCCCGGGCGGGCGCGGATGCGGTATTTCTTGCCCACGTCGCTGGGGACTTCCACGGCGATCTTGCGGAAGCCTTCGTTGGGGTTGGGCTGCGGGTAGTAGGTCACCGTGTAAGAGTTGCCCAGGTCCTCGCGAATCGACTCGAAAGCTTCCACCTGCTTCTGCCAGGTCTTGGCGAAGTAGGCTTTGCCGCCGGTGCGCTGCGAGATGCGGCGGAAGACGCCGCTGGAAATGGCGTCCTTGCTGGACTCGCTGGTGGAGATGACGTAGAGCGGGATGCCCTCGTCCTCGGCCACCGCGCGCACGTCGTCGGGGGCCACCATGCTGGCGTTGTCGGGGCCGTTGGAGAAGACGATGACGACCTTGCGGCCGGGCACCTTGGCCGCGTCGCGCAGGGTCAGCAGCAGCGCGTTATAGAGCGCCGCGTCGTCGCCGGCCACGGCCTTGCGCAGGCCGCCGATGGCGTCGGCGCGGTCGCGGGTCAGTTCGGCCGCGCGCGACAGGTTGCGGCTGAACGTGTACACCGCCACCGAGTCGGCGCGGTCCAGGCCGCGCACAAAGTCGGCGATGGCATCCGAGGCGTACACGAAACCGCGGTACATGTAGTTGCTGGTGTCGAACAGGACAAACACGTTGGTGCCGACGAACGCGTCGCTGCGCACGTCGGGGCCGGGGCGCGTATCCGGCGCGGCCGCGATGAGCGGGCGCGTGGAGCCGTCCTCCAGAATCTGCACCGCCGGCTTGCTGCCTTCGGCGAAGGTGGCGATCTTCTGCGGAATGCCGTCTTCCAGAAGACGGAAATCCGACGGCTTCAGTCCGTTGATGTAGCGGCCCTTGCTGTCGGTGACGGTGAAGCTGAGCACCACCATATCCACCTTCACGCGGAACACGGGCCGCTGGCTGTCTTGTGCCGCCAGCCAGAGAAGGCTTCCGGAGATCCCCAACGCCAACGCGGCCAGAGTCAGTCTGCGCATGATCCTCATCCCCCTTCCGGTTCTAATTCAGCCCCGCCTTCTGCTGCTCGGCGGTTTCCTTCCGCGAACGGTTGCGCACGTCCTCGCCCACCAGCCGCAGGGAGCGCAGAAGCGCCGGCCAGTCTTCCAGGTGGGTGGCGAAGATCCGCTCCACGGTCTTCTGGGTCCACTCCGGAATCAGGACGTTGAGCCGGCCCGGCCGCAGGCAAAGTTCGTCGGCCAGGGCGGCGTAGAAAAGCGTGTTCGACTCCCAGCTCTCGGCCATGATGCGGCTGGAGAACCCCATCAGCGTGGGAAACGTCCTCAGGTTCAGCATCTCGGGGCGGTAGGAATTCGCCAGCGTGGGTTTGGGCGTGCCAAAGGCGCGCGAGATGGCGGGGTAGTTGACCCGCTCCGGGTCCTCCTGCTGCAAACGCCGGATGGCGCGGGCCAGCGGGTCGGCGAGGTTTTCGCCGGCGGCGAGCGCATCCGCGGCCACCAGGAACAACTCCGCGGGGGTCACCAGTTCGAGCGCCGCTCCCACGCGCCCTTCGGCCACCAGGCCGGCCACGCGCCGCGCGCGCGCCGGAGGCGCCTGCCGCTCGAGCACAGCCAGCACTTGTGCCCGCCGCTTGGCCTCCAAAACGCTTTCGGCCAGCAAGCTCTCCCCGTAACGCAGGTGCAATCCAGTGAAGTGCAACTGCTGGGGTGTCACGCGCCACCAGCGCGGGATCTTGGCGCTCTGGATCAATTGCGGCACCAGGTCGCCCCAGATAAGCGCCTGCTCGCGGGTGGGGATCAGGAAGTTCTGCTCCGCCTCGGCCAGCGCGTACGGCAGGGACGCCAGCGACCCGACCAGGCGGCCGCCGGCGCTGGAGGGCCAGCCGCTTCCGAAGACCTCGGTCTGGCGCCAGGTCTGCGGCGAGCCCTGCACACCGATGAAATCGTGGCTGCGCACGAAGACCGGGTTGGTCACCAGGATCTGCGCGCCCGGCGGCGCGTAGTGGATGTAGTTCAGGCCCACCAGCGAATCGCGCAGCACCGGCGCGAGCTGGCCGCGCAGGTCCTTGAGCTTCTCGGCTTCGCCGG
This sequence comes from Acidobacteriota bacterium, assembly GCA_016213755.1. GTDB lineage: Bacteria > Acidobacteriota > Terriglobia > Bryobacterales > Bryobacteraceae > JACQZT01. The sequence goes on from JACQZT010000464.1 coordinate 3,147, forward strand.
CGGCTCTCTCGATGGACGCGCGCAGGTTCAGTTTGCGCTGCGCGTCGAGGTGCCGTTCGGTCCAGTAGCCGAAGGCGAAAGCGTTCTTCTCGGCCGCGCTGAGGGACGCCCGCGGCATCTGGATTTCGCCCACGCGCGTCGCCAGCCGCGTGACCAGTTGCAGGTTCAACTTCTCGCCCTTGCCGAGGCCTTCCAAGTGGTCCGTCAGGTCGAAAATGGTCTTCAGCGAGACCAGCCGCTGCGCTTCCCAAATGCGCAACATGTCCTGCACCACCTGGGTTCGCGACTCCTCGTCGGCCGCCGAAGCGGCGCCGGCCAGCAGGTCCATCAGCCGGTCCTGGGGCGAGACGCCGGCCGGCGAGCGGGTGGCTTTGAGCAGCGCCTGGACCCCGGCGTGGCCGGCATCGAACAGCTCGCGCGGATTGCGGATGCGCGCGAAT
>JACQZT010000468.1 GCA_016213755.1 Acidobacteriota bacterium
AAATCCACCTGCCCGTTCGAAAAGAACTTCAGCAAGGCCTTCAGCGGCTCGTGCGCCGTCCCGTTGGGCAGAAAATCGAGAAACTGGCGCAGCGTCAGCGGCCCCAGCACCACTTTGGCCGCCGACTGGGGATCCCAGATCTCGTCCCCCACCACCGCACCCACGCCAAGCTGCTCGGAATAGGTATTGGACTGCTCGAAACAGCACTGCGAGGGCCGGTCCAGCGGATACCACCCGCCGGTCAACTGCACGATCCCGACCGGCACTTCGAAGTAGTCCATGAGAATCTGCTTCAGCGCCTGCGCCGACCGGACGTGCAGTCCGAACAGGCCGGAGTAATAGATTAGGGAATCGTCCCGCACCGCCTGGCGGCGCTGAAGTTTGGAGGTGCCCAGACCGACGAGGTCCAGCAGATACTGCGAAAAACGGTCGCGTCCGCCCCGCTCGTAAGCGATCGCAAAGCGGTACTTCTCCCAGGCCTGATAAAAGAGCGAAATGATGCGGTGGTTGAAGATGTCGAGGAAGTCCCGCATCGCCGTGTCGCGGACCCGCACGCGCTGGATCAGCAACTCGGTGTAGTAGAGGGGGAGAACTCCCATGGGACCCGTAAGCCCCATGAAATTCACGATCATCGAGTGCGCCCCTTCGGCACGCAACTCGAGACTGTGAATCTCGCTGGGAGGAAAGGTGATCGAGACGTGCGATCCGAAGCGCAGAACCTCTTGCCGGGGATGGACCACGCCGCCCACCGGCTCACGTTCCGGATAGGCGCGCGTCAGCAGCCGCACGGCCTGGAAAAACTCGAAGGCGTACGGTTCCCCGGCCAGCATCCGCCCGAGCGGCGTCTGGACGAAGTCTACAGCAGAATCGCTTCTCCCGCCCGGGGCGGCCACTCGCGCAGGCCCTCCTTTCTCTGCCGGGTGCGCGCCGTCACCTGGCTGAAGCTGTTCAGGTTGACGTACAAGCCCAAGAACCGCTCCAGCACGCTGGCGAACAGGTACACGCCGCCCCCGACAAACTGTTCCTCGTCGAATTCCATTTCCACCCGCGTGCCGCGCACGAAGGAGATGCCGCTTTCCGAGATGACCCGCGCCGAGTGACGATAACTCTTCAGCGAGGTGATGCCGGCCACCTGCTTTTGCAGGTACGAGGTGTCGGTGAAATCGTACAGCCGCAGGATCTCCTGCAAGGCCTCCCGGCCCTCCTCCACCAGCGACAGGTAATTCAGCGACAGGTGCGAAATCAGGCGCCAGATGGCGCCCTTTTCGGTGGGCGGGCGCATGGTGATGGTGGGTTTGCGCAAGGCCACCACGCGCCGGATCTGGGCCAGGCCTTCGGCCTCGAAATCGCCCGCTTCGTTGCCGAACGGCAGCCGTGCCGGCAGGTCGCGGTTGGTGCAGGTGCAGCGCACCGAGAGCGTGTCGACGTTCGGGCGCCGGGGCCGGCCCGACAGATCCACCAGCGACAGGAAGATCTCGGTGCCGTCGTCGCCCCTCCGGCCCGAAGGCCGGCGCGTGGAATGCCAGAAGGTCTGGTTGCGGTCGCGCAACATGCCGTGGCGGTACGAGTAGAAGGGTTGGTACTCCTGCACCTCGGCGGTCTGCGGGTTGGAGCTGAAGACCTCGTCCACCGAGAAGATCTCCATGGCGTTGCGCCGCCGCACGTCCGGAATCACCGGGTACTCGGCCTTGGTCTCGCTGAGCAGGATAGGCTCGGCCAACTGCGGGAAGAGATTGATCACCGGAGTGCAGCCCAGCCGGATGGTCTTGGCCGAGATCCCGCTTTCGAGCTGCTGCTGGCGGTCCGCGCGCTCGAACGGAGAGATGAGGAACACGATCTCGATGGCGTCCTGGAAGCCGGCCGCCGCGATCCGCTCCAGGCCCTGGATGTCGAGGAAGAAGAACTTCTCCGGGAAACTGAAGTACTCTTGCAGGAGCCGGTAGCCCAGGAAGGAGCGCCGGGGATAAGGGAGCATGCCTTCGTTCTCCGCAAAGCCGGCGGGCCGGATCGAGTCGCCCGCGAGCGTCACCGGCCGCACCCGGGAATGCGGGTTGGCGTCGCGGATCAGGATTTGCTGGCAGCGGGAACACAGCAGCTCGTAGAGCCCATGGATCACCGCCGGCTCTCCGTTGAGAAAGATCCGCAGGGAGCGCAGGTCGAGCTTGTCGAACTTGGCCTCGGTGGGGCAGGTCAGCTCGACGCGCAGCGCCGCCACCATGCCGGGCGCCTTCACCGGGACCGGCAGCCGGTCGGGGCTGCGCCACTGCGCGTCGGTGACGACGACGGGCCACAGCGTGGTGTCGTAACAGGTCTGGAACCGGCACGGGAATCCCTCCACCGTGCGGGAATACAGCGCCGCGCCGCGCCGGATGCGCAGGCCGGCCGATAAGCCGCTCTGTTCGGGATCGGTCTGGAATTCGACGATCGACATCGAGGGCACGGGCCGGATGAAGTGCGGGTAGAGGATGCTGAGCAGCGCCCCGGTGATCTCCGGAAACTCGTCGTCGATCTTGAGGTGCACCCGCGCGGCCAGAAAGGCGAACGCCTCGACGATGCGCTCGACGTGCGGGTCCTCGCAGCGCGTGGGTTCGATCAGCAGACGCGAGGCGATTTTGGGGTACTTGTCGGCGAACTCCGCGCCCATCTGGCGCAGGAAGCTCAGCTCGCGCTCGTAATAGACCAGCAGGTCATCGCGCAGCGGCATCGCCCTTCACCTGATAGGTGCCGCTGGTCAGTTCCAGCACCGTATCGAACGAGATGCGCTCCGGCGCGGGATCCATGCGCAGCATGCCCTCGATCTGGAAGCGCAGCATGCGCGAACCCGCGGCCACCGGCTCCATGCTGACCTGCACGCTCTCCAGGCGCGGCTCGAAGGTGGCGATGGTGGATTCCAGCAGCCAGCTCAGCCGGGACTGGTCCTGCTGCGAGTTGATGCTGAACGAGGTCATGTCCGGCAGACCGTAGTTGTACAACGAGGCTTGAAGATCGGGGAGCGTGTCGGGGGCTTCGTCCGGAGTCCGGCGCGTGTTCAGAAGCCATTCCAGGTCGTGGCGCAAGGAGGCCTTCAACTGGCGGACGGACTGCGCTCGCGTCATCGGCGAATCCAGCGCCAGCTTTGGCTCGGCGTCGGTCAGTCTGTCCAGCAGCGATGGAGTGACATGCGCTTCGGTCTCCAGCTTGGCCATAGGTTAACGCGCCACGGTCAGCGCCTCGTACGGACTGAGCCGGCAGACGCGGGCGTAAAGCTTCATCCTCTCCTCGTGATCGCGATCCTGTTTGACCATGCAGCGGTACAGCAGCGCCAGCGGACGGGCGATCACCTCGCCGAATTCCCATTCCTCCAGGTTGCGCTTGTCGATCTCCGCGGCCAGGTCCTCCAGGATCGGCATGGCGATGCCGTCCTGCCCGCTTTCCAGGCAGATCTGCGCCATCTGCGTGCGACGGATGAACCGCCCCCGCGCCGACGCCTCGGCCGTCAACTGCTCGGTGAGCAGGTTCATGGCGTCGGCCAGCCGTCCCGCCCGGGCGGCCTGCTGCGCCATCTGGAACACGACCTCCGGCGCCGCCGCAGTGCGGTAAACGCCGCCTCCCCCAACCAGCGGAACGCCCGCTCCGGCCGCTTCGGGGACCGTCTCGCCCTCCGCCCCGGCCGCCTCGCCCGCCGGCGCCGCGTCCGGCTCCAGTTCCCGCTTCTTCTGCAATAACAAGTTGGCGCTGTGGCGGACCTCCTCGATGCCGGTTCTCAGCCGGCCGAAACTGGGAGTGGCGGCGCCGAACTTCTCCTCGCACAGGGTGGTAATCGAGTCCAGCAACTCCAGGCTCCGGTCCAATTCGGCCACCGCGCTCACGTAGAAGGCCTTGGGGGTGTTTTTGAAGCTCTCCTCGAACTGCTCGGGGGTGATCTTGCCGTCGGCTATCTTCGCCGCGCGGGTTTCGGCTTTCTTGCTGTCCGAGCTGGCCTCGTCATCGGTCGGGACCCCGAGAGAGTCCTTGTACTGGAACCAGTCGTACCCCTGCTTGGTCAGACCCGCGAAGCGCAGGGGCTCGTCCAGGCGCGAACCAATCCATTCCAGCGGAACGGCGCGCAGTTCGGCGTCGCCGTCCTCCAGTTCCGGGTACAACCCGTCCCAGAAGTCATCCAGCAGACCCTGGATCATCTCCAGGCTTTGGCGCAGGCCCGCAAAACCGTCCGTCTTGACCAGCGCTTCGGTCAGCCAGGAGGCCAGTTGCAGGTCCTTCGACCTGGTGGCGACGACCTCGCCGGCCAGCTTGACAACCAGTTTCCAGTCGGCGACTTTTCGCTCGTGGACCCACTCGCCCTGGGGCGCGTCGTCGTCCTCGCGGCGCGCCTCCTTGATCTTGGCGTAGATTGGGTCGTAGCGCAGATTGACGCCCCCCGGGGTGTCGCCCGGTATGGGATTCAGGATATCGTCGCGAAGAGGCATATAGGATTCAGGCTGCGCCTTCCGCCGCCTCCGGCTCGGCGGACTGTGCCTGGGCGAATTCGATTTTGCGCACTTCGAGGAACGGAATCTCCTCGTCGTCGGCGAGCAGGATCTTCTGCCCGAACGGAACCGCCTGGTCTTCCACTTCCTCCCATACTGTGGCGCGTCCCAGCCGGACGCTGTCGTCGGCATGCCGGGAGGAAAACGGGCACAGGACGGGCAGCAGGACCTCACCCAGATCGGTCATCTTGAATGCGGGGCCCGTGCGCACCAGCGCCGGAGCCCAGAGCATGTCGCGCAGCCGCTTGGGAGGCTGCATCTCGATCGACTCGATGTGCTGGAAGGGGATCCAAAGATAGGAACCGGCCGCGTACACTTCCAGGCGCGGTCCGACCCTTGGGTCGCCATCCAGCAGAGTCTCAAAGGGTTGGCCGTTTAGCGTGCCGGAAACCGCCGTCTGCCCGGCTCCGGCTGGAAAATCTCTCTTCTCGAACGTCTCGTGCCGGGCGCGCTCGGCATGCAAGGCGGCGCGATAGAGCAGGGCCCCCATGTCGGCCTGCTTGTTCCCTTCCGCCAGGATGGCGAGGTGCTTTTCGGCACGCTCGTATTCGCCGGCAAAACACAGCAGTTCGAACAGGAACGTGCGGCGCTGAACGTCGGTCGGGTCGTTGCGCAACTCGACGTTCAGCGCCTGCACCGCCTCGCTGAGCTTGCCGGCCTGAAAAAACTCTCGGGCCGTTTTCATCGGATTGAGGAACCGCGTTTCTGCCGGCCGGCGGCTAGACCTTCTTGTTCGTCTTGAGGTCCCATCCGTGCTTGATGGGCCCCATCAGGGTGCCGTCCGCCTGCTGCTCCTTGTACTCGATCTCGACTTTGGAGAAGTTGAGCGAAATCTGGTCGTTGGGGATATCTTCTCCCTGCCCCGAACCGCCGGTCTGGAACGAGCTCACCAGGATGTCCGTGAATGTGACCTTCAGGAACTCCTGTTGTTCGGTACCGGCCTTGCGGCAGGTGAGAATCGCGTTCTTGATGTGATCGCCCGAAGCGCAGGCCGCGAACAGTTTGGGTGCCGCCTTGTTGGTGCGCATGACAAAGTGAAAGTCCTGCATCTGCACCTTGCCTGCGCCCATGCCACCGCCGAAAGCGGAGGTGCCGCTCTGCGTCTCACCCCACGAGAACGACAGCAGCTCGATCTCGTTCTTGTGCTTGTGGTCCTGGCTTTCGCCCGGGATATTGTCGATCTTCAGAAAATAATCTACCGCCATCTTGCCTTCCTCCTAAGCTGAACTGGGGCGGCGGTCTCGCCGGCCGCCGCCCCGAATCGTCTACTTCCTCGCCGACTTCGGCAGCTCCGCCACCAGCCGCAGAGACACCGAGAGTTCGTCCAGTTGGAAGTGCGGGCGCAGGAAGGCCACAGCGCGGTACACGCCCGGCTTTCCGGCCACCTCGGCCACCTCGATTTTCGCCTCGCGAAGCGGGTGCTGAGCCTTGACGCTGGGCGAAGCGGTATCGTCCGGCGTGACGTACTGCTGGATCCACTGGTTCAGCCATCGCTCGCAATCCGTGCGCGACATGAAACTGCCGATCTTGTCGCGCATCATCGCCTTCAGGTAGTGCGCGAACCGGGCCACCGCCAGGATGTACGGCAACTGGGTCGACAGGCGCGCGTTGGCGTTGGCCGCCTCGCTGTCGTACAGCTTGGGCTTCTGGCACGACTGCACACTGAAGAACGCCGCGTAGTCGGTGCCCTTGCAGTGAATCAGCGGGGCGAAGCCCAGATCGGCCAGCTCTTTCTCGCGACGGTCGGTGATCGGCACCTCGGTGGGGCACTTCATGGCCACGTCGCCCTCGTCGGTGTAGAAATTGTGCACCGGGAGAGCTTCTACCAGGCCGCCGCCCTCGACGCCGCGAATCGCCGCGCACCACCCGTACAGCGCAAATGCGTTGGTCAGGCGGGCCGACAGCGCCCAGCCGGCGTTGCCCCACAGGTACTTGGAGTGATCCGTCCCGTCCACGCCTTCTTCGTAATTGAAAGCGTCCACAGTCGCCCCGGCCTTGCCGTACGGAACGCGCAACAGGATGCGCGGGCAGGTCAGGCACATGTAGCGGGAGTCTTCGCTGGAGCGGAAGCCCTTCCAGCGGGCGTACTCGGTGGTGTCGAACACCTTGCCGAGATCGCGCGGCTGGTCGAGCTGGGCGAAGCTGTCGAGGTTGAACATCTCGGGCGAGGCCGCCGAGATGAAGGGGGCGTGCGCGGCGGCGGCGGTCATCGAAATGCGCTCCAGCAGTTCGATGTCCTCGGGACCCTTTCCGAACTCGTAATCGCCCATCAGCGCGCCGAACGGGTGGCCGCCGAAAATGCCGAACTCCTCTTCGTAAATCTTCTTGAACAGCGCCGACTGGTCGAACTCCACCGCCCGCTGCAAGTCGCGCAGCAGGTCGCGTTTGGACACGTTCAGCACCTTGATCTTCAGGTGCTCGCTGGTCTCGCTCTGCTCCAGCACGTAGCGCAGTCCGCGCCAGGTGGCTTCCAGTTTCTGGAACGCGGCGTGATGAATGACCTCGTTGAGTTGCAGCGAAACCAGGTGGTCGATTTGCGCGATGCGCGCGTTGATCATCGCCTCGGCGTCGCGCGAGATCACCATCTCGCCCTGCAAAACCTGGCTGATGAACTCCTTCACCAGGTTCTTGCCGCGCTCGGCCGCGGCCGGGTCGCGCGCCAGGCGGCCCTGTTCGACAATCTGATCGAGCAGACTGACTTCCTGGGTCTGCTCCACCGCCTGCTTTGCCTGGGCCTTTTGCGGGTTACTCATTGGAACCTCCCTCGACGCCCATTTCTTTCTTCAGCTTGTCGAGCTTGTCCTGGTCGCCCACGGCCTCCAGCAACATCTGCTCGAGGGCATCGTTGCCCTGCAAGCTGCCCCGCAGATCGCTGAGGCGCGTTCGCAACTCGAGCAACTCGCGCAGCGGCTTGACCTGTCGCGCCACGTTCTCCGGCGCGAAATCGTCCATGCTCTTGAAGTTGAGATCCACGCCCAGCCATCCGGTCTCCGGGTCGTCGGTGAGTTTGTTCTCCACTTTGAAGGCCAGGTGCGGCTTCATGCCGGCCAGGACACTGTCGAAGTTGTCCGGCGTAACCTCGACGAACTTACGGTCGCGGAGCCGCGCCAGCGGTTCCGTGGGCTGGCCAGTGAAGTCGCCCAATACTCCCAGCACGAACGGGAGTTCCTTGATCTCGATCGCGTCCCCGACCTCTACATCGTAGGTCACGTGAACGCGAGGAGGCCGAACCCGGTCGAGCTTATGCTGTGTGCTACCCTGTCTTGCCATGTACGGTTCCTCGTTTCTTGGGAAATTTCGGATAGTCGCGGCCGCCCGCGCTCCTGAGAAGTGCTGGCGGGTTTGCCATTAGAATGGGAATATCCCCTCGGGGGGATGAGCGTAGGGGAATGACTGGGGAGGCGGGTGCGACCCGGCTTCCTGGGGGCGTGATTGGGGAACTGGCGGCAGCTCGGGCGTTCCACGTGCTTGCGCTCAGCAAGATGTGGCGGTCCCGCCGCACGTTCCTAGGCCCTCCGCAAGGACAGGCGCACACTCCGGAGTATCGCAACGCGGTTCCGCTTGCGACGGTCCGCAACGCACACCCGCCAGCTCGACAGCCGATCCGTCCTGCCGCCCCCTCTAGCGGGGAGCCGGCCCTTACCGTCTCGCGATCGGATCTGTCCGAAGTCCGACGCCCGAAGACCGGTCTTTAGCGACACATCTCCCGGTCTTTCACCTCTTCACGACGACGAGTATAGCTATAGGAGCCATTCTAGTCAAGGAAAACATTTGTAGTTAACCATTGTGATAGGCCAACGGCAAGGATTGCCAGGCGGATGCGGTTTGGTGGTAAGCTCGAACGTGCCCGGCGGAGGATTGGAGATCGCCCGGGCAGACACATGAAACCAGGCGCGGCCAGCAGCTATGATCGGGTCCTGTATCATACCCTTCCGCGCGAACAGGCGCACCCGAATCGCCTCTCGATGCTGGCGCGGCTGTTTGGCTTGCGGACCGCGCCCGTGGAACGCTGCCGGGTTCTCGAGCTGGGCTGCGGCACGGGGGCCAATCTGTGGCCCATGGCGGCCACCTTGCCGGAGAGCCAATTTGCGGGGATCGACGCGGCGCAACGGCCCATCGAGATCGGCAGCAATGCGGTGACCGAGCTGGGTCTGAAAAACCTCGATCTGCGGGTGATGGACCTTCGGGAAATCGGGCCGGAATTCGGCCAGTTCGACTTCATCCTCGCGCACGGGGTGTATGCCTGGGTGCCCGAACCGGTGCGCGACCGGCTGCTGAGCGTGTGCAAACGCAACCTGGCCCCCAACGGCGTGGCCTTCGTGAGCTACAACACCTATCCGGGCGGCTGGTTGCGGCGCATGGTGCGGGACATGATGCTGTACCACACGCGCCTGGCCGAGGACCCTTTGGAGCGCGCCGGCCAGGGCCGGGCGCTGGTGGAGTTCCTGAGCGAATCGCTGCCCGATCCGGACGTCTACCGCGCGTTTCTGAAGCAGGAACTGGAGGCCATCCGCAAGCACGGCGATTGGGCGCTGGTGCACGACGAACTCAACGACGATTTCGAACCGGTTTACTTCCACCAATTCGCCGCTCACGCCGCGCGCCACGGCCTGCAATACCTCAGCGATTCGGAATTCGTCGAAATGCAGAGCGGGATCTTCGCGCCGCACGTGGCGGAGGCTCTGGCCCAACTGGGCGGCGACCTGGTGGCGCGCGAACAGTATTCCGACTTCCTGAAATGCCGCAAATTTCGCCAGACGCTGCTGGTCCATGACGGCGTTCCCCTGCGCCGGGAGACCAGCGCCGAAGATGTGTTCGCCTTTTACGTCTGCGCCGGCATCCGGACGGAGCGGGAGCCCTCTCTCCGCTCCGACGCGCCGGAAGTGTTCACCGCGCACGAGGGCAAGGCCAGCATCACCACCAACAATCCGCTGGCCAAGGCGGCCCTGTGGCGCCTGGCGCGGGTCTTTCCGCGCATGCTGAGCTTCGACGAGCTGGTGGCCGATGTGCGCGCCATCCTTCGTCCCGGCGCGGCGCACGACGGTTCTCCGGAAGACCGGGAGGGCGAGCGCAAGGTGCGCGGCGCGCTGGCCGAAATCCTGCTGAAGACTTTCGCGGCCAACCTGGTGGAGTTCCACGTATGGAAGCCGCCTTACGTAACCGAGGTGAGCGAACGCCCGGAGGCCTTTCCCCTGGCGCGCTGGCAGGCGCGAGAGGGGAGTCAATTGACCACCTTGCGCCATTCCTCGGTTCGCCTGGAGGACCCTCTGACGCGCGCGCTCCTGCTCTTGCTGGACGGCACGCGCAACCACTCGCGGATCGTCGATGAGATGGCGCTCGTCGCGGGCACTCGGCTCGGCCTCGCCGAACGGGTGGAAGAGAACCTGCATAGAGCGGCCCGCGCGGCGCTGCTGGTGGCCTGACCGAACCCGGACGGGTGCAACTTGGGGGTTCTTACCTGCCGGAAGAGTGTAGTAGTTGTACGTGCTGGTCCAGGTGAATTCGCTGCCGGGCTCAATCGCCAGGGCGACGAAGGGCTCCATCGCAATCACGGTCCGGATCGACCACAGAGACTCGCTCGCCAGCGGCCGGTCCGCGCGGATGCTCATGCCCGCACCCAATTTGCCGTTCTCGATGCGGATTTCGTGGTCCTTGGGGCTGTCGCCGAAACCCTGCAAGGGGGTGGTCACGACATCCCGGTTCTCCAGCGTCTTCCGGTACACGATCCGGTTTCCGCGAATTTCGGCCAGCTCCGGGTTGGGAGGACGCCGGGTCTGAATCCGGAATGGAACGGCGATCGCAAAGCCCGGACCGGTCGGCTGCCGGTCCAGCACCAGGAAATTGTGGTTGTAGACGCTGGTCCGGATGGCGCGGGATCCGGTGTTTTTCAGACTGTGTTCCAGCACCATCTCCGGCTTGCCCTCAGTCAGCCGCACGGTCTTCCGGTAGATGTAACCATGGCCCGAAGACGGATGGACCAGTTCCTGAGTGAACACGATGGAATTGCGAGCCTTCCGGACGGTCCACTTTCCCGGATCGGCGATCTCGTACAGCCGGTAGTTGTCGTACCTGCCTTCGTCCGCTTTTCGAAGGGCCCCCACACCGATTTTGACGAAGGTGCCGCCCGGCTTGGCCTCCTCCCACGCGAGCGGTCTGAACTCGTCCACCGGGCCGGTGATCGCGCTGCACGGTCCGGCAACAATGTCCGGGCCTTGGTACACGAAATCACGAACCTTCGGATCGGTCTTGTGGAACCAGGGTCCGTAGTATTCGTGCCCCTTGAATTGCAGGCTGTAGACGACGCCCGACCAATCGAACCGGGTGCCGCGATAATAGCCGGTCTTCGCATCCGGCAGGTAGATACTGACCCGGATCTGGCCGTTCGCGATCTTGGCGGAACGGAAATCGGCCGCCGGCAGAATTCCAGTGCACAGGCCCAGGGAAGTCAGAACCAGAGTCTTCTTGACCATCGATAAATTATGGCCCGATCCGTGGGCAGGTGGGAAACTTGTTTCAGGAGTCGCCGGGACATGAAGCTGAAAGACAAGGTCGCGATCGTGACGGGCGCGTCGCGCGGCATCGGGCGCGCCACGGCCATCGAACTTGCCAGGCATGGAGCGAATGTCACCGTGGGTTGCGGAGTTCACCGCGACGAGGCGGCGGAGGTGGTCCGGGAAATCGAACGGCTGGGCCGCCGCGCTCTGCTCTTCCAGGGAGACGTGGCGGACCGGAAGCGCGACGAGGAGATGATCGCGGAAACGGTGCGGGAGTTCGGCCGGCTCGACATCCTGGTGAGCAACGCCGCGTTCAGTATTCGAAAACCGTTTCTGGAACTCGAAGTCGAGGATGTCGAGAAGACCTGGGCGGTTTCGCTGTGGGGTGTCTTCCACTGCTGCCAGCTTGCCGCCCGGCAGATGGTGAAACAGGGCGCCGGCGGCAATTTGGTGGTGGTGAGTTCGGTCCACTCCTTCCGGCCGTATCCGGCCGCCACCGCCTATAACGCCGCCAAGGCCGCCGTCAACCAGATGGCCCTGACCTGGGCCGGAGAGCTGATCCAATACGGCATCCGCGTCAACGTGCTGGAACCGGGGTGGACCGACACGCCCGGCGAGCGGCAGTTCAACACCGAAGAGCAGATGGAAAAGGGCGGCGAGAAGGTGCCCATCGGGCGCCTGGCGCGGCCCGAAGAGATGGCCAAGGGGGTTCTGTTTCTCGCCTCCGACGAGGACTCTTCCTATATGACCGGCGGCTGCCTCCGAATGGACGGAGGGTTCACCCTGGTGCACTGAGCGCGGGAGTTCCCCCAGCTACGCCGGCGCCTTCCCGTAATCCTTGATCTTCATCGGCTCTCCTCCGCGCAGCGCCGACTGGTGCGCGACGATTCCGGGCGCCGTATAGGCGATCGCCTCCCACACATTGACGGCGGGCTGCCGGTCTTCCACGATCGCGCTGATGAATTCGTGGGTGATAAAGGTGTGCGATCCGCCGTGGCCGCTCCGCACGCGCAGCGGCTCGGGCAGTTTCTCCCAGTGGTTCGGCTGCTGGAAGGCCTCCATCCTGACCTCGCCTTCGGGATAACCGTTGGCGTCGAGATCGGTCTTCCCGCCCTTGCCAATGGTCACTACCGTGTTCGGCGAGCCTTCCGGGCGGGCCATGATGTACGACATGCGGTCACCGTAGATGGCGCCGCGCTCGGTCCCGCCGGCCGCCACGTGCCAGAACACGGAAATGCGGCTGCAATGCCCGCCCGAGGTTTTGAAGAACGCGGTAGTGTTCCAGAACGGGTTCTTGTACTGGTTGGTTTGAAGGATCTCGTGGTTGTCGCCCCAGCCGATCGCCTGCACTTCGACGAGCCTCTCGCCGGTGATCGGAATGACGATCCCGGTGCTGTGTGTCGGGTAGTGCATGGGCGGGAATCCGTGGCGCCAGGTCGGGAAGCCGCGGTCGTCGTACATAAGCGGCAAGAGCCCTTCGTGATGGTATTCGGCTTCGGAATAGAAGATGGCGCCGAACCTGCCCTGCCGCGCCCACTCCATCGAGGTCATCACCTCGGGCCGGTAGTAACTGGTTTCCGCCATCATGTACTTGAGGCCGGTGCGCTGGACGGTTTCCAGCAGGCGCTCGAGTTCCTCGAGGCTCATGCCGGCTGGGACCGCGCTGATGACGTGCTTGCCGGCCTTCAGCGCCTCGATGTCCATCCAGACGTGCAACGGCGGCGGCGTGAACACCGCCACGGCGTCCAATTCGGGATGCTTGAGGAATTCGTGGAAGTTCCTGTACTGGTTGCCGCAGCGGTACGTCTTCGACAGGAGTTGCAGCCGGTCCGGCCGGATGTCGCAGACCGCCGTGACCCTGGAGTTCGGGTGCAGATGCCAGTGGAAGCTGGTTCCGAATCCCCCGCCGACCACGCCGACCCTTATCTGCCTTCCTGATGTGCGCTGGCCCAGGGCGGAGGGCGCCGCCGCCGCTGCCACGGAGACGCCCTGAATGAAACCGCGACGGCTGTAGCTGTTCTCCATCGGATTCCTCCTGTACAATGCCTCCCATGTTCCCCCAACCGGGCGGCGGGATCAACTGCTGCCGGCCGATCCGGCGAAGCGTCCGGGTAACTCCGGGCCTGTCAGCGTGTTAGACTAATGGTTTCGGCCTAGAGGCGTCCGTGGACAAAATTACCCGTCATGATTTGAAGACCGACAAGTTCGCCCAGGAAGTCGGTCACACCGTTGAATTCCTGAGCGAACACCGTCGGCAGACGATCCTATACGGCGGCGCCGCCGCCGTGGTCCTGGCTCTGGCTGTGGGCGGCTACTTCTTCCTGCGCCACCAAAAAGACGTGCGCCAGGCCGAGTTGCGGCAGGCGACCGAGATCTACGATGCGACCGTGGGCCCCGCTCCCCCGGACAACCCATACCTGAAGACCTTCCCCACGCAGGCCGAAAAGGACTTGGCCGTGCAAAAGGCCTTTCTGGATCTCGCCTCCAAGCGCGCCGGCACGGACGAAGGCGCCGTCGCCCGTTACTACGCGGGAATCATCGCCGCCGATCAGGGACGCATCCTGGAGGCCGAGAAGGCGTTCCAGGAGGTGGCCCAGACCGGGGACCAGAACTACTCCTCGCTGGCGAAGTACTCCCTGGCGCAGATTTACCAGTCGCAGGGCAAGGCGGCTCAGTCCGAACAGTTGCTTCGTTCCCTGATGGAGAAGCCCACGCTGATGGTGTCCAAGGAGCAGGCCACCATCGCGCTGGCCCGGGTTCTGGCGCCGGGCAAGCCCGCCGAGGCCCGCAAATTGCTCGAACCACTGCGCACGGAGCGCAGCGCGGTGAGCCGCGCCGCCCTTACGGCGCTGGCTGAAATCAAATAGCGGCTGGTGACCCATGCACTCGACCCTGGCTCGCCTGCGGTTTCCGGTGAGCCAGGCGCGCGGGCGCCGCTACCCCGAGCCTCCGCACCCCTATCGCAACGAGTTCCAGCGCGACCGCGATCGCATTGTCCACGCGCGCGCCTTCCGGCGCCTGGAAAACAAGACCCAGGTCTTTACCGACCCTCTGTCGGACCACTTTCGCAACCGCCTGACGCACACCATAGAAGTGGCGCAGATGGCGCGCACCGTGGCCGCGGTTCTGGAACTGGATGAAGACCTCACCGAGACGCTGGCCCTGGCTCACGACCTCGGGCATCCCCCCTTCGCGCACGCCGGCGAGGAGGAACTGAACCGCCAGATGGCGCGCTTCGGCGAGCGCTTCGACCACAACCTGCACGCCCTGCGCATCGTCGAGTGGGTCGAACAGCGCTACGCCCGCTTTCCCGGCCTGAACCTGACCTTCGAGGTCCGCGAGGGAATCGCCAAACACTCGCGCGATTTCGAGCCCGGCGAGTTCCCGGAGCTGGAGCCTTATCTGCCCGGGCTGCGCCCGCCGCTGGAGGCGCAGCTAATCGACCTGGCCGACGAGATCGCCTACAACACCGCCGACCTGGACGACGGCTATTCGGCCGGCATCTTCACCTTGCGCGACATCTGCGAACAGGTTCCCCATTACGAGCCGATCCGCGAGGAGGTCGAGACCCAGTTCCCCGGCGCGCCCGAACGGATTCGCTTCAACGAGACGCTCCGGCTGCTGATCGACCGTCTGGTGTCGGGACTCATCGAGGGCACCCTGCAAGCGGCCGGCGAAGCGGGCGCGACGACCGCCGGCGAGGTCCGCCGCTATCCGCGGCGGCTGGCGCGCCTGACCAGGGAAGCGCGGGAGATTACCGCCGCCCTGAAGCGCTTCCTGGGCCGGCACGTCTATTTCGCGGACGAACTGATGGCCGAGCGGGCGCGGCTGTGCGCCGCGGTCGCGCAGCTATTCGACTGGTTTCTGGCCGACCCGGCCAGGCTCCCCGAAGCGTACCGGGAGGCTCTGCCCGGCGAGGCGCCGCACCGGCTGGTGTGCGACTACATCGCCGGCATGACGGACGGGTTTTTCCGCCGCACCCACGATCAGATGCGCTCCGGCGCGCCGCTGTGATCCACCCAACTGGAAAGCTCGGCCTGGCGCACGCCGTAGATCTTGCGGATCTGCCGGCAGATCTCGGCGGCCAGCCGCTGCGGGTCTTCGCGGGGGTCCGTGTCCACTTCCACTTTCAAGTACAGATCGAATCGCGCCATCCCTCCGATGATACGATAGTGGTTTCCGGCGCGGTTTCCGGCCGGAGTTCATCATGAGCTGCACCCTTTGCGAAACCCGAAAGCCCCGCCGGTCTTGCCCGGGCGTGCGCGGCGAGATCTGCGCTCCTTGCTGCGGCGCCGAGCGCGAGGTGACTGTTACCTGCCCGTTCGAGTGCGAATACTTGCAGGAAGCCCGGCTGCACGAACGCGCGCCGAACCTGAAGGAAGAGGATATTCCAAACCTGGATATCGAAGTCACCGAAGCGTTCCTCCATCAGAACGACCCTCTGATATCGCTGTCCAGCCGCATTCTGTTGGAGACCGCCTTCGCGGTCCCGGGCGCGGCCGATCGAGACGTCCAAGAAGCGCTCGAATCGCTGGTCAAGACGCTTCGGACGCTGCAAAGCGGCCTGTACTACGAGTCCCGCCCCAACAACCCGCTGGCCGCGGCCATCCACCAGGGATTCCAGGCGCGGATGACCCAGGCCCGGGAGCAAATGGCGCGGCAGTCGGGGGTCCACTCCATCCGCGACTCGTCCTTGCTCGGCGTGCTGGCGTTTTTACAGCGCCTGGCGCTGCAATACGACAATGGCCGCGGCCGGGGCCGGTCTTTCCTGCAGTTCCTCTTTAGCGAGTTTGCGGACCATCCGGATGGGGGTGGCGGCGCACCTGCGTCCGGCGCCGGATCGCCGCTGATCTTGCCATAGGCCGCGACCGGCCGCCAATTCTCGTTTTTTATCCTCTGATTTCGCTTGCAATTATGACCTGACGGGGTAGAATAAAATGGTTCGGTCTGGGAGTATTGCGCTTGGGGGGCGGTTCACGGCATAAAAGCGCGCGGAGTCCGCACCCAGCGTCTGCCCCACATGCGGGAACACGAACGTGCGCCGCTCGGGTCTGCACAACATCTTCGAACAGGCGCTGTACGCCGCCGGACTCCGCCCCTGGCGCTGCAACTACTGCGGCAAGCGATTCTTCCGCCGTCGCCGGAAAGGCTCCTGAGAAGGGCGGTTCGTTGCGAACCGCCCCTTTCCACTTTGCGGTCAGGCGCATTTCCGCAGCGGGATTCGCAGGCGAATGCGCGGCGGCGCCGGAGGCTGGCTCGGCTCGACCTTGGCGGCCCGGTCCATCGAATGAGTGGTG
Organism: Acidobacteriota bacterium; assembly: GCA_016213755.1. GTDB lineage: Bacteria > Acidobacteriota > Terriglobia > Bryobacterales > Bryobacteraceae > JACQZT01. The sequence continues at coordinate 16,297 of JACQZT010000468.1, forward strand.
CCGGTGAAGTACTCGTCCAGCGGATACAGGCCGTACGGCTTGAGTTCCCGGAACGCCCTTCCGAGCTTCTGTTCAATGCGGTAGACGGCGTGGAAGAAGTTGCCGCGGTCCAGCCCCATCTTGCGGCAGCACAGCTTCCAGTCTGCGCCCAGCAGGAAGTGGTACTTGAACACTTTGAATTCGAATTCGTCCAGGTGGCGCTTGCTCACCAGGTAGAAATCGGCGCAGTATTCCTCGTCCTTGCGTCCGTACGACATCCGGCGGTCCCGGCCGGCGGTGTATTCCAGACTGACGCGGCTCATGGACTTCTCCTGGGTGACGCAGTAGCGAAATCGCTTGTAGCAGGCGCGGAAGACGCCGCGCAGCGTGCAGTTGCAGGGAACCGACTTTCCCCGGCGGCCTTCGCGCAATCCCTCACCTGCGCAGTGCGCGCAAGGCTCTAAAGCCAGCACCAACGTATCCGATCTTGTCCATTGCATCGAAGCATGTCCTCCTGGAGACCCCGCCCCGCTCGGTGCGGGAGCGCGTCTCGCGGTTCTGTATTTCATGCTACGCTTCCGCGAAAAAGCGTCAATATGTTTTGTGAGAGTTTTTCCGGTTATTTTGCACTATCTATGTTGGGCTATGATAAGCCGCAGTGTATCAACGATTTAGCTGAGAGGCGCCGCCCGGAACGTTCCGCTTCTATTTCAAATGAAATATGATATGATTATTCTCGTGAGCGAGACGTATTTCTTACGGAAATCGGCTCCGGGGACGGCCACGACGTTTTTGGCCTTGCGAGCGCGCCTGGTGGCGGTGGTGGAGATCCGCATTCGCAACGGGCAAACCACCGAACGCGGGTTTGCGCGGCAGGTGGGCGTATCGCAGCCGCACATTCACAACGTACTCAAGGGGATGCGGAGCCTTTCGCCGGAGCTGAGCGACCGCATTCTGGCGAAATTGGGGCTCACGATCCTGGACCTGCTGGAAGACGGTGAGCCGCTGCGGCCACTTCCCGGTAAGTCTCGAGCACCGCTTCCGCGGTCCGCCGCCAACTGAAGAGGCGGATCCGCTCAAAGCCCTTGCGGCGCAGTTGATCGCGAAGGTCGTCGTCGAGCAGGACTTCGCGGATGCCGCGCGCGATATCGAAGACGTTCTCGGGGTTGACGGTCATGGCTGCGTCGCCGACCACCTCCGGCAGGGAACTCACGTTCGAAGTGACGACCGGGGTGCCCGAAGCCATGGCTTCCAGTGGCGGCAGCCCAAAGCCTTCATACAGGGACGGGAAGACGAAGGCCTCGGCCGCCTCGTAGAAGACCCGCAGTGTGTCGAAGGGCACGAAGCCGAGAAAACGCACGGCGCCCTCCACCCGGTACTGGTTCACCGCGCGGCGCACGCCCGGAAAACGCGAAGTTTCGTCGCCGATGACGATCAGCTTCAAGTCCTTGTAGCGCGGGTGTTCGCTCAGGTGCGTGCGCACGGAGGCAAAGGCCTCGATCAGGCGCGGAATGTTTTTCTGCGGCCGGATCATGCCGGTGTAGAGCAGGAAGGGGTCGTGGATGCGGTAGCGTTCCAGGATTCTGCGCCGTTCGAACGCCTGCGTGTCGGGACCCGCCGCGCGGGCGTCGGCCGCGGGCTGGCGCTGTTCAAAGCGCGGGTCCGGCGCGCTGTAGATCTGGCGGATACGGGAGCCCGGAATGCCCAGCACGTTTTCCACGTCGCGCCGCGTGGCGCCCGAAACCGCGATGATCCGGTCGGCGCGCAGCAGGCCGCGGCGGAACAGGAACAGCCGCAGGTTATTGCGCCATCCGGTGACTCGCCCTTGGTAGAGCAGGCCGCTCATGTCGTGGACCGTGACGATGTAGGGCTTGGGCATCATCCAGGAAACCCGGTTCAGCGGCACGTGATAGAGATCCCCGGCCAGGGTGCGCAGAAACCAGGGATAGGCGATCTGATCCAGCAGGTCGGTGTCGGAGCGATCGTAGGGGACGGTCTGGAAATTCTTCGGCAGGTGCGCAAACTCGTGCACCTCGCCGCGGCGGGCCGTCAGCACGTACTGATTCTCGGCATCGACCAGGCCCAGCCCGTGCACCAGGTTGCGGATGTAAGACCCGATGCCGAAATCCCGAATGTGCCGGACGTCGATGACAATTCGCAGGGGCACGTCACCCTCCGGTTGACGGCTAACGCTTCCAGGCGTACAGGGGGAACCGCTCGACCAGGCCGGCCACTTTTTGCCGCACGCCCGCCAGCGTCTCCTCCGACGACGGAGCGCTCAACACCTCGGCGATCAGCCGGGCCACCTCTTCCATTTCCCCCGCGCCGAAGCCGCGCGTGGTCACCGCCGGGCTGCCCAGGCGGATGCCGCTGGGGTTGAGCGGCGGGTTCGCGTCGAACGGAATGGCGTTCTTATTCACCGTGATGTGCGCTTTGTCCAGGGCCGTTTCGGCCTCGCGACCGCGCAGTCCCTTGGCGAATACGTCCACCAGCATCAGGTGCGTGTCCGTGCCGCCGGAGACGATGCGGTAGCCCTGGGCCGCCAGCTCCTGGGCCAGGGTTCTGGCGTTTTCCAGCACCCGCTTCTGATACTCGGCGAACTCCGGCTGCATGGCCTCCAGGAAGCAGACCGCCTTGGCCGCCACCACGTGCACCAGCGGCCCGCCCTGGATTCCGGGAAACACGCTCTTGTCGATGGCCGCGCCGTACTGCGCCCGGGCCAGGATCAGGCCCGACCGCGGCCCGCGCAGCGTCTTGTGCGTGGTGGAAGTGACAATGTCGGCCCACTGGCACGGATTGGGATGCAGACCGGCGGCCACCAGGCCGGAGAAGTGCGCCATGTCCACCAGCAGAATCGCGCCGACCGAATCGGCGACCTGGCGGAAACGCGGGAAGTCGAGCGTCCGCGGGTAAGCGCTGCCGCCCGCGATGATCATCTTGGGCCGGTGCTCGGCGGCCAGGCGCGCCAGTTCGTCGTAGTCGATGGTCTCAGAGTCCCGGCGCACGCCGTAAGGGATCACCTGGTAGCGCTTACCCGAAAAGTTGAGATGGTGGCCGTGCGTGAGGTGGCCGCCGTGCGCCAGGTTCATGCCCAGAATCGTGTCGCCCGGATTGAGCACGGCGCCGTAGGCCGCTTCGTTGGCCTGCGACCCGGCGTGGGGTTGAACGTTGGCGTACTCGGCCTGGAACAGCTTCTTGGCCCGTTCGCGCGCCAGGTTCTCGACCACGTCCACGAACTCGCAGCCGCCATAGTAGCGCTTGGCCGGATAACCCTCCGCGTACTTGTTGGTGAAGACGCTGGCGGTGGCTTCCAGCACGGCCTCCGAGGTAAAATTCTCGCTGGCGATCAACTCCAGGCCGCCATGCTGGCGCCGGGTTTCGCTCCCGACCGCGGCGTAGATCTCGGGGTCGACTTCGGCCAGCGGCCTGGCCATCCGGTTCTGTTCCATCGGGCGCCTCCTGCCTCAATCCCGCGCGGCGCGATCAAGCGCCGCAATCTTCTCCACCCGGCGGGCGTGACGCCCGCCCTCGAACTGCGTTTCCAGGAAAATCCTGGTCAGCCGCGCCGCCGTCTCCAGATCCACGTATCTTGCGCCCAGCGTGAGAACGTTGGCGTCGTTGTGCCGGCGCGTCAGAGAAACCTCGTCGTCGTCGGTACCCAGGGCCGCGCGGATGCCCGCCACTTTGTTGGCGCTGATCGACATCCCGACTCCGGTGGTGCAAATCAGCACTCCCCGCTCGTACTGGCCGGCGGCCACCGCGCGCGCCACGGCGGCGGCGTAGTCGGGATAGTCCACCGACTCGGCGCTGTTGGCGCCGAAATCGGCGACCTCGAACCCTTCGGCCCGCAAGCGGTCCCGCAGCCCGTCTTTGAGAAGGAATCCGCCGTGGTCGGCGGCGATGGCGATTTTCATGAGATGGAAGGCTTATTTTAGCATGCAAGCGCCGGACCACCCGCGGATGTCGCGCCGCGCTAGAATGATATCAGGGTACGGTCCCTCCGGCGTCCCCCCACCTGGGAGACGGACCGTTCTATAATTGCAGGCGGAAACCGGAAGGAAGACCGGATCCGGGTTCTGATCGTCGGGCCCGCACTGGACGGGCACGACTTGCAGCGCCGCAGCCCGCGGAGTGGCTGCCCGGCGCCCAACGGCGCGAGAAGCGCAGACGCGAGATAAGCATGCAAGAAAAACTGAATATCGCGGTGTTCGTCGATTACGACAACATCGAAATCGGCGTCAAGTCCACGCTGCGGCGCGAATTTGACGTCTCCCTGGCGCTGAACGCCCTGAAAGAGCGCGGCGACATCGTGGCCAAGTTCGCTTACGCGAACTGGTCGCGCCAGGAAGGGGCCACTCGCCAGATGGCCGAAAACGCGGTGCAGATGGTGCAGCGCATCCCTTCCCCGCGCGGAGACAAGAACGGCGCGGACATCAATCTGGCGCTGGACGCCCTGGAGATGGCCTTCACGCACAGCCATGTGAACGCCTTCGCCGTGGTCAGCGGCGACAGCGACTTTATCCCCCTGGTGAACAAGCTGAAGGAATTCGGCAAGACCGTCTTTGTCGTCGGCGGCAAGGCTTTCACCTCCACCATCCTCCAGCAGAACTGCCACGAGTTCATCAGCTACGAGTCGTTCCTCGACGAGCCCGCTCCGCGCCGCAGCTCGCGCCCCAGCGGTCCCGAGCCCCAGCGCGAGCGCAGGCCCCGCCCCGCTCCGCTGGACCTGGCCCAAGCCATGCCGCTGGTCGAGCGCGCGCTGCAAGTGCTCGAGCGCCGCGGCGTGCAGCCCCAACTGGGCCTGCTCAAGTCCACCATGCTGCAACTGGATTCCAGTTTCAACGAACGAGCCTATGGAGCGGGCAGCTTCTCGGAGTTCGTCGAGAAACTCAAGAAGTCGGAGTTCGCCGACGTCTCAGGCGCCGAGGGACGCTACACCATCCGGCGCAAGGCCACCGCGCAAGCGCCCGAACGGGTGGCGCTCAAGCCGGAAGAAGCGCTGCCCATGTTGCGCGACGTGCTCGAGATGCACCGGCTCGAACTCGAAAACGGAGCCGTCGCCGAGGACGTGGCCGGCTGGGTGCAGGCCGAAAGAGCGGACTTCGATCCCAAGGCGTACGGCTTCCAGGAATTCACCGAATTTCTCAACTACGCCCAGGACAAGCTGCTGGTGCGGCTCGAGCCGGAGGAGGAACGGGGCGTGCTCGTGCATCTGGGCGCCGAGTTCTATCCCCCCGCGCCGGAGCCGGAGCCGGAAGCGGTCGAGGCCCCCGAGGAGGAGGAAGAGGAAGAGCCTCAGCCGATCGTGGAGGGTCAGCCCTCGGTCTTCGATCCGATGCCGGCGCCGGTGGCGCCCAAACCGGTCCGCAAGGCCCCGCGCCGGAAGCCGTCCGACGGCGCCGCGAGAACCAAGCGCTCCTCGTCGGGACGCCAGCGCCAGCCGCGGCCAAGGAAAGCTCCGCCGCACATCGGCCCCATGCAGTAGATCTGGCTACAGGAGAGCCGCCGTCATGATCGAGCGCATCGTTCCCCCCGGCGTGCCCGCTCCGCGCGGGCCTTACTCTCCGGCCGTCCGGGCCGGCGGCTTTCTCTTTGTCGCCGGCCAGGGTCCCATCGACCCCGAAACCAACCAGTTCTCCTACGGCGACATTCGCCACGAGACGCGCGTGGTGTTGAACAACATCCGGCGCATTTTGGAAGGCTGCGGCGCGTCGCTCGAAGACGTGGTCAAGTGCTCCGTCTTCCTCCGCGACGGCGCCGACTTCGGCGCCATGAACGAGGTGTACGCCGAGTTCTTCGGCGCGGCCAAGCCGGCGCGCACCACGGTGGAGGCGAAGTTCGCCGACCCGGCCATGTAGGTCGAAATCGACTGCATCGCTTACCAGCCGGCGAAGTAGGACTCAGAGCGTGTTCCAGCGAATCGTCACCACCATCTGACGATTCACCCGGCTGCGCAGCACGAGCTTGTTCCACCCATTGCTCGGGGCCGGCGCTTCCGCCACTCCCACCGCGCCGGCCGGCTCCACCTGAACCGTCACCGGCACGCCGGGCAGCGCGCCCTGCGTGACCGCGCCGCTGGAGGCGCGGTTTCCCGCAATCGTGATCACACTGTTCCGGTCGAGCTGCCCGGACCACATAAGCAGCCCGGAGCTCGGCACGGCCGGACGCGCGGGCGGGGGCGCCGGCCGGGGCGGTTCCGGTGGCGGCTTGAGGATCTCGACCGGCTTGCGGGTTTCGACCGGCGGGGCGGCCGGAGCGGGCGGCGGCGGCGTCTGCTGCTGGACCGGAGCGGGCGCCGCGGGCGGGGGCGGAGGAGCCGGCGTCGGCGCCGGCTCCGCTCCCGGCTGGACCGGCGCAGCCGCCGGCGGCGTGGCCCAGCGTCGGGCCGGCGGCGGCACAACCGGTGCGACGGCATCCGGCTCCTGTGGCGGAGGCGGCAAAACCTGCGGTTGGGCCGGCGGCTGGCTCACGGCGACTTCCGGCGGCGGAGCCGGAGGAGCCTGCCGGGAGCGCGTGTAAAAGTAGTAGCCTCCGGCGCCGCCCAGGCCGAGCAAGCCCAGGATCGACAATACCAGCGGCCAGCGGCTCGCGCGCCGCGGCGGCGGGGGCGGCGCGGCAGCCGCTTCCTCCAGCGGCCGCCCGCACTGCAAACAGAATCGCTGTCCTTGTATGCCCGCTATTCCACAAACCCTGCAAATCGCCATGAGTCCTCTCCGCGCATCAACTCCGGTCCGCGGGATTCAGTATAACGGACGGACACCCCGGTTGAGGCGAGAGCATCCAAAACCACACCAGCGCGGCCACCACGTTGAGCGCCGCCGCGACCCCGAAATAGGCCGCCGCTCCGCCGGTCCAGCCGTAGAGAACCGGGAAAATACTCGCGCTGACGAACGATCCGAAATTGCCGATCATGTTCATCGAACCGGAAACCGCGCCCGACTTGCGCCCCCCGATGTCGATGCAGTAGGCCCAGCTCGGGCTGATGGTCATCTCCGCGCCGAACGTCGCCAGCGTGAAGCACATCACCGCGCCCGCCGGCGTGCTCATCCCGTTCATGGCCACCAGACCGCCGGCGGCGAGCAGAAACCCGCTCATCGCCGGCAGACGGCGCGAAAGACCTTGGTGGGACGAACGGTACAAGCGGTCCACCAGGGTTCCGGCCAGCCATTGCGCTGTGGCGCCCACCAGCAGCACCAGCATCGAGTACCAGGCCGCCTGCTCGCGCGGGAGCTTGTGGTGCTCCATCAGAAACGGCAGCATCCACGACAGGCAGATGAAGAAGGTGAAATTGCTCGCGAAGTATTGCAGCATGGCGAGCAGCATCGCCCGCGAACGGAACACGGCCGCGAAGGGAATGTCCGCGCCGGCCGGCGGCTCGCCGCGGGTCACCGGCCGGGGCGGCCGATCCCGAAACCAGGCCAGCCAGATGGCCGCCCAAACGATACCGGGCAGGCCCAGCATCAGAAACGCCGGCCGCCAGCCAAACCCGCCCATCAGCCACGCCAGAATGGGGAACGAGAGTGCCGCCCCCAGCCGCGAACCGGAAAAGATCGCACCGTTGGCCCGGCCGTGCTCATGACTCGGCAGCCAGTTATAGAAGGCGCGCGCCGAACCCGGGAACGCGCCCGCCTCGGCGATGCCGAACAGAAACCGCACGGTCCACAGCGCCCAGAAGCCGGTCACCATTCCGGTGAGGGAGGTGAACACGCTCCAGGCGATGACCACCGATGCCAGCGCCAGGCGCGGCCCCATGCGGTCCGCAAGCAGTCCGGACGGAATCTGGGCCAGGGCATAACCGAGAGCGAACGAACCGAACACCATCCCCATCCGCTCGTTCGAGAGCGAAAGGTCCGCGGCGATCAGGTCCTTTGCCGTGGAGATCGCGGCGCGGTCCAGGTACATGATGAAAGACAGAACAACCAGGAGCGCGACCACCAATAGGCGGGCCATCGGCGCGGTCCGGCTCAAGAGAGCTCCGGCGGGACGTTGCCGTAGGACCACGGCTCGCGGAATGGCGGCGCCGGGGGCGCTTCCGGCAGGGCGCCCGGCTTCATCTGGCGCGCCAAGTTCACGGCCGCGCGCACCATGCGCGGGCCCGCGTCCGGCGCGAGGTTGCTGTAGGCGGTCAGCCGGGTTTCATAGCCGCCGCCGTGAGGCCCCAGGGCCTCCTCGGTCGGGACGTAGCCCACGCAGCCGTTAGCCAGCTCGACCGGGCAGGGGAAGGGGAACCGGCTGCCGGCGCGAATGTCCAGCCCCAACTGGCAGAACATCTCGCCGGGGGCGCTCAGAAAGACCGCCGGGCCGACTTGCAAGCCTTGAATTTCGGCCTCCACTTCCTTCTCTCTTGCCAGCAGCGCGTCCAGCATCAGGATCTCCTTGGCGAAGGTCCAGTTGGTCGCGCCGGCGGTCTTGGGATCCCGCTGCACGATCTCCAGGCACTGCCGGACACGTTCCGGGCTGGGAGCGCGGCGGGGAATCCGCAGGGTGTCGCTTTTGGCGTCCAGCGGAATGGCGGCGCCCGGCGTCGAGGAGAGCAGCACGCGTACCGCTTCGGCGCCCACGCGCCCGCCCACCAGGCGCGCCCACTGGTCGCCATTGGGATTGGCGTGGGGATCGAGGTTGTTCACCTGCGTAACATCGCCGGAGAAGCCTTGCAGAAAGACCACCACGGCCCCAGGGCCGAAAAAGCCACGGATCGCCCTCTCCAGGTAGTAGATCCAGTTAGCCGAAATCCCCGGCGGACTGGTGGTGGCATGGCAGGCGTAGTGGACCACGCAGCCGGTCAATTGCCCCAGATCGTTCCACGTGCCCAGCACCGTGACCGCCGGATCGATGGGTCCGGCCACCTTCACGATGTCCGGATTCCCCTTGCCCGGGTGGGTGTAGGTGAGACCGTTGCGCATGCGAAAGCGACGATTGAAGGCGGCCTTGTCTTCGACTCCCACTCCGAACGAAGTGCGCGCCGTCGTCCGTCCGTCGTGGGCCGCGCAGATGGCTTCCACGATCCGGCTGCGCACGCGCTCGAGATAACCCGGATTCGCGGCCGAGGACTGCTCGTAGGCCAGCTTGCGTACCAGCGGCGAGGCGTGGTCGTACTCGCCCGGCTGCACCATGCCGGTGGGACCCGACGAGTGCGAGTGCGAAGCCCCGATCAGGACCGCTTCGGGCGGAAGACCGCAGCGCTGGCGAATCTCGGCGCGCGCCGCCAGCACCAGGGCGCGCGGAACCATCAGCGCGTCGACGCCCGCCAGCGCCACGCGCCGCGCGCCGTCGTCGAACACGGCGGCGCGGACCTTGCAGGGATCGTGCAGCGCTTTGTGGAACACCTTGCCGTAGCCGCCCGGCTGTTCCATCCCGATGTCGGGCGTGATGTCGCGCTCGGCGTAGCCGGCCTGGTGCGGAGCCGCGGGCGCGGCGGCCCCGTTGGCGGCGACGGCGAGCAAAGATCCAAAATCGCGTCGGGTGAGCATCGACTACCCATGCTAGTCGATGTGCGCGGATGTCGCTACCCGGCCGGGAGTTCGCGAGTCTCCAGTTTCCAATGGAAACGCTCCGCCAACTCGCGGATTGGGTCGGCGTCGGCTCCCTCCCCGCCCACCGCCGCCAGCCGCAGACGGACCCCGCCGGGCGCCGGCCCGGCCGTCGCCAGTGCTTCGCCCAGCCGCTCAAGGTTTCGCAGCGTCCAGGACTCGGAATCCTCAAGATCGTCCAGATTGGGAGCGTAGCCCTGCAGCCACTGGATGGAGTTTTCCTTCAGGAGCCAAAGAACGCCCGTGGAGGACGGCGCTTCCGCCCGCCATGTCAAATCGTCGTGCGAGATCTCCACGCCGGTGATCCGGGCGCCCTTCCCGTTCCCCCGCGGAGCCGCTTCGAGCGTCAGCCGCCAGCTATCCAGCCGGTTGGCCCGGCCTCCGCCCGACGGACCTCGCCTGCGGCAGGAAATCACCGGGCAGGCCAGCCCGGTCTCCGGGTGCTCGAAGGGCGCTTCGACCCGCAGGTCAAACGCTCCGTGGCGGATCTGATCCCCAGACTCGCCCATCAGTATCCCCGTCATTCGCTTTTTCGGACAGTTCCACTTGGGCTTGCGCGCATCGATGAACCCGGCGGCGGCCAGCACGACTCCCACCAGCGCCACCACCACGCGCAGCGTGAAGACGCCCGGCTGATCTTTCGCGCCGGCCGGGTCCGTGACAAGAAGTCCGACATAGAGCAGGGAGATGAGAATTCCGCCCGTGAGCAGGAGCGCGCCGTACCCGTACTCGCTGCTCGTGTCTTCGAACAGCAATCCAACGACCCGTGCGTCGCGCCGCGGTTCTTCGTGAACGTCACTCGGAGAGTGCATGTCATTCATTGGATGGCGGTTTGTCCCGAAGTGTCTACTGGCTCAATCGCAAAATCATCGAAGAGATTCTCAAGAACGCCTGCCCGAGCTCGGCGGGCGAAGACGAGAAAATGAACGTGCCCTGCGGCTGGTTGGCCTGCGGCGTGTAGGAGCCGTACAGCGCGGGAGTGTTGTACAGATCCGGATTAGGATCGTTGGCCACGCGCTGCAACAACCCGTACTCCGGAGGCGCGCCGGTTGTGCCTCCCAGCCCCACAACAAAGAGGTAGCTCGGAATGCCTCCGGTCCGGACGGTGCGGGCGGCATCGTCGGTGGTGTTGAAGGACCCCCAACGCACGTTGGTGCCGTTGCTGGCGATTATCCTGCCGTTGCCGTCCCGCGTGAGCGGAGTCTTGTAGCCGGTGTCCAGGCGGTTGCCGTAGACGTCCGTGTTGGGAATCCAGGAGATGTCGTTCCGGAAGTTGGTGTAGTTGTTGCTGGTGCTGAACGAGCAACCGGGCGCGTTGGTCGTGCTGATCACCTGCGTCGGCGTACCCATGTATTTGATTCCTCCCCACACGCCGGTGGAAGGCGGATCGTAGGTGCCGATGGTGGTGATCATGCCCGCTGGCAGCGAGAGCGTGCTGCCGGAAAAGTAGGTCGAGAAGTTCACGCCGGGTGTCCAGTTGGGGGTGTAGGTAACGAAATTGCCGCCCCCGGCCAGGGTCTTGTTCTGTGTGTCTTTGCAGCCGCTGGTGCTCTTCAGTGCGGTGATCGTGGGTGTGCCCGGAAAGGGTTGCTCCAGGTTGATGGTCATCACGTTGGGCAGACCGTCGGTCATGAGCATCAGCACGTTCAAAGCGCCGGGGAGGTTGGTGGTCAGAATCCCGTTGTAGCCCACCGAGATGGCCTGCGCGGTGCTGGTGCCGCCGCTGCAGGTGATGGTATCGAGCAGTCCGGTTCCGCTGCCGCTCGAGTTGTTATAGCCCAAGACGTTCTGAAAATCCGTGGCAGGCGGCCGGATCGTGGTCGTGTCGATGGTATCGGAAAACGCCACCAGGCCGACCCGGTCCCGGCCGGCGGCAAACTGGCCGGTGAACAGCTTGGCGGCCATCCGCATGTTGGCGCAAGCGCTGTTGGAGTTCATCGAACCCGACTTGTCCAGCACCAGCATGACCACCACGTCGCGCCGGGCGGCGTTGCCCATGGCCCGGACGTCGACGGTCGCGGCCCCGACCAGCCCCATGAAGAAGGGGTTCACGGTGGTGCGGGCCGATACGGTCACGTTGCGCACCATGGGATTCACCGCGTCGTCCGCCACGACAGGAGTGTCGAGTACGGTGTTGCGGGTACCCAGCGCTCCACTGGGGAAGTTCGCGTAAAACCAGTTTGTGGCGTTCTGCTGGGCGCTGGTGCGCTGCGCCGCCGTGGTCTGACCCAGAACCAGGGCTCGCGCGGCCGCCAGCGAGGCGCCGTCCACGGCAGTCTGGAGCTTGGCCTTAACCAGGTACAGATAGCCGCTGTCGACCGCCAGGCCCACCATGGCCAGGATGATCACCAGCAACACGGCGGTCATCAGGAGCGTAACGCCGCTTTGACTCCGTTTTCGGCTGTTTAGCAGGAACATGAAGCCTGTCTTGGTCCGCTGCCGAACCTACAAGAAAACCCGGGTGAAGATCCCTCCATTGGAGCTGGCCGACCCCAGGTAGATCCCCGTGAAGAACCCTTCCGTTATGAAGACGTACTGTCCATCCGCCAATTGTGGGTTCCACAGGAAGGCAAAGCTGGAGGCCGCCCGCGCCCCCGGGTCCGTGAGGTAGTTTTGAACCATGCCCGCGCTGTTCAAAGTGGCGGTGGGCGTGCCGACGCTGCTGGTCCGGAGGGTGGTGTTCCCGATGACAATCCGCTGTGTAAAGACATACTGGTTGCGGTTGGTGCAGGTTCCGCTGGTAAGACCGTTGGCCGTGCAGGTCGTATCACCGATGAAGGTCACCTGGGAGAGAATGAGCACCCCCTTTCCGCTGCTGGGGCTGTTCTGCATGCCCAGACCGTTGGCCAGGCGCACCGCCAGGTCCTTGTTGGGGCTAAGCGAGAAGTCCACTCCCTTCATATACAGGTTGCCCACATCGCGAGTCGCGTGGACGCACTGGTTGGCGCGGATCAGGTTCATTCCGGCCACAAAGGTCCCCAGGAAGATGGGGAGCAGGAACAGGGAGCATAAGGCGAACTCGATCATTTCGAGACCGCCCTGTGTCCGTTTGCGCCGTGCCGCGCCCATAATTGTCACCGCGGGACCGTATTCGTCCCCACTGGATAGCCGCCCAGGATGTCCGCCGAGCGGACCGTGATGCTCAGCGGCGAAGTCGCGTAGAAGGGATTGGAAAGCGTGCCGCTCAGAGGGGCGATCCAATTCCACCGGTACGCCGGCACGCTCACCTCGACGATATTGCCCGGCGAATTGCCGTTGGGAGCCGCGATCGGCGTGTTCGGCGCGGCCGGCGCATAGTAGTTCACGCTGATCTGCTCGGGATTGGTCGCGGTGGCCGAAACGGTCCCCAGACTGTAGTTCTGCACCACCTGCTTGATCGAGGCGTCCTGCCCCAGGCCGCCCATGCGTCGAAACGTCACTGCATAGCGGCTGCCCTCCCGCACCGCGTTCTGGAGCGTCGTCCAGCGGAACATCACCATGCAGACATCGAAGAAGGCCAGCAGGATGGCCAGAAAGGGAACCATCACCAGCGCCATCTCGACCAACTGGGCGCCATGCCGGGCTCGCCGCCGCAACGTGTGGGACTTTTGCCTCATACGCTCTTCGTGGTTCTATCGGCACTACGGAGAGAAAACTTTACACGCGGCCTAAAACGGTGACGGGCTACTCAATCCCCAATTTCGAAATTGGGGATTGAGTAGCCCGTCACCGAATTAAAAAAAGGGGCTGGTCAGGCGCCGGCGGACTTCATGGTGTAGCTGGAGAGCACCTTCATGTAATTGGCGCGCTCGAAGGCGGCCGGCTCGGCGGCCGACCGCTTGCTCATCGAGCCCTGCATTTGGGCGATGGAGACGTACTCGTGCTCCTCCATCCACTTCAGCAGGTTCCCGAGCAGCGTGGCCGGGTAGCCCGGGCCGTGGCGCAGCAGCGCCGAGGTGGTCATGGCCACCCGGGCGCCCGCCATCATGGACTTCACGACGTCCTCGGCGGTGTGCACGCCGCCGGTGATGGCCAGGTCGGCCCGAATGGCGCCGTGAAGCACCGCCACCCAGTGCAACCGCAGCAGCAGCTCGTACGGGGTGCTGAACTCGAGGCTGTGCCGCACCTCCAGGCTCTCCAGGTCGAAATCCGGCTGGTAGAGCCGGTTGAACAGCACCAGCCCGCGGGCGCCGGCTTGCTCCAGCCGGCTCGCAATGTTGGCCATCGCAGTGAAGTACGGGGTCAGTTTCACTGCCACCGGAATGTTGACGCTGGCCGTCACCTCGCGCACCAGGTCGCAGTAGGCCTGCTCCAGCTCGGCGCCGGTCAATCTGGGGTCAGTTTGAATCGTGAAGATGTTCAGCTCGAGCGCGTCGGCGCCGGCCTCCTCCATCCCCTTGGCGTAGCGGATCCAGCCGCCCTTGGAAACCGCGTTCAGGCTGGCGATGATAGGGATGCCCACCGCCGCCTTTGCCCGGGCGATGTGCTCCAGGTAGCCCTCCGGCCCGAGATTGTAGCCGGTCAGGTCGGGGAAGTAGGAGAGGGCCTCGGCGAAAGCCTCGGTAGCTTGTGAAAGCCGCTGGTCCAGCTCGACGCTCTCCTGCGTGATCTGCTCCTCAAACAGCGAGTGCAGCACCACCGCCGCCGCGCCGGCGTCCTCCAGCTTGCGGATCTTGCCCAGGTCCTCGGAGAGCGGCGAGGCCGAGGCCACCACGGGGTTTTTCAGCGTGAGGCCGAGATACCGGGTCGTGAGGTCCATCACTCTTTCTCCTCGTGGGCCGCGCCGGCCGGCTCGGGCGCGCTCTCCGGCTGCTGCGCCGCCAGGTACTCATACTGGCGCCAGCGCCGGCGCACGTCCTCTTCGGCCAGCTCGAACAGCCGCTTGGCCGCTTCCGGCTGGCTGTGCTTCAGCATCGAGTAGCGCGTCTCGTTGTAGATGTACTTGTCCAGCCCCAGCGTCGGCGCCTTGGAGTCCAGTTGCAGCGGGTTCTTGCCCTGCTGGGCCAGCGCGGGGTTGTAGCGGAAC
>JACQZT010000469.1 GCA_016213755.1 Acidobacteriota bacterium
CTGATGGTCCGGCGGTGAAAACCCGGTTCGCCCCTACAATGGAAAAGCGGCCCGTAGGCCGCGTCTCAGAACCTGATTGTCTTTGGTGCGGATGAGAGGACTTGAACCTCCACTCCCTTGCGAGAACTAGAACCTGAATCTAGCGCGTCTGCCAGTTCCGCCACATCCGCACACTCGGTGTGACAACTCCATTGTCATCAACTGGAAGGCCGATGTCAAATCCGGCGGGCAGCGGCGCTGGACGACTGCCGCAGCTCCAGAATCAGGGCCATCACGAGTCCCTCGACCTGGTCCCGGACGCGCTCATGCACCTCGTCCTTTTTGCCGATGGGATCCTCCACCTTCCACTCGCGCACGTCCGCCACGGGCAAGCCGCGCAGCTTCACGCCGCTGAGGTTCACCACCACGTCCACGCCCTTCAGCGGCGTCTCGTCCAGCGCCGTGGGGAACTGCCCGTCCAGCTTCAGGCCCTTGGCTTCCATCACGCGCAGCGTGACGCCCGGGATCATGGCGGCGGGGGCCAGGCCGGCGCTGGAAGGCTCGATCACATCGGCACCGTAGGCGCGGGCGAACGCCTCAGCCATCTGGCTGCGGCAGGCGTTGCCGACGCACACAAAGACCACCTTCTTCCTCACGCCGCCTCCAGCCGCTGCACGAACCGCGCGTGGATGCGCGGGTCCTGCCCCAGTTCGGGATGGAATGTGGCCACCATGTGGCGGCCGAAATCGACCAGCACCGGGTCGCCGAGGTAGGACGCCAGCACCGTTCCGCCCTGGCCCACGCGCCGGATGATGGGCGCGCGGATGAACACCGCTTCCAGATCCGGCTCCCCGCCCAGGGCATGGCCCGTCAACTGCACGACACGCGAATCCAGCTGCCGCCCATAGGCGTTGCGCTCCACGGCCATGTCCAGCAGTTCCAGCGAAGGCTGCGCCGGGTTCAGAACCTCGGTCGCCAGCAGGATGGCCCCGGCGCAGGTGCCGAAGACCGGCTTGGCCAGACCGAACTCGCGCAGCGGCGCGAACAGCCCGTAGTACTCCATCAGCTTGAGCATCGAGGTGCTCTCGCCGCCGGGAATCACCAGGCCGTCCACGGCGGCCAGTTCGGCCGCCGTACGGACCTCCACGACGGCGGCGCCGGCCCGGGCCAGCGCCGCCGCGTGGGCTTCGTAGTCTCCTTGCAGGGCCAGTACGCCAACAGTCGCCATGACGCGCTTACCAGCCCCGCGAGGCCAGCTTCTCGGATTCGTCCATCTGGCGGACATCCAGGCCCGGCATGGCGTCGCCCAGCTCCTCGCTGGCTTCGAGCACGGCCTTGGCATCCAGGTAGTGCGTGTTGGCCTTCACGATTGCGCGGGCGCGCTTCTCCGGATCGGTGGACTTGTAGTTGCCGCTGCCTACGAAGACGGCCTCGGCGCCGAGGTGGCGCACCAGCGCGGCGTCGGCCGGGGTGGCGATGCCGCCGGCGGAGAAGTTGGGCACCGGGAGCTTGCCGTGCTTGTGGACGTACTGGATCAGCTCCAGCGGCGCCTGGTGACGCTTGGCTTCAGCCATCAGCTCGTCCTGCGACAGCACGGTGATCTGCTTCATCTCCTTCACGATGGTGCGGATGTGGCGCACGGCTTCCACGATATTGCCGGAGCCGGCTTCGCCCTTGGTGCGGATCATCGCCGCGCCTTCGGCGATGCGGCGCAGAGCCTCGCCCAGGTTGCGGCAGCCGCAGACGAAGGGCACCTTGAAGTCGCGCTTCCAAACGTGGTGCTCTTCATCGGCGGGGGTGAGCACTTCGCTCTCGTCGATGTAGTCCACCTCCAGGGCTTCCAGCACGCGCGCTTCGGCGAAGTGGCCGATGCGGACCTTGGCCATCACCGGGATGGTGGTGGCGGCCATGATCTCGCGGATCTTGCTCACCAGCGACATGCGCGCCACGCCGCCTTCCTTGCGGATGTCCGAGGGCACGCGCTCCAGGGCCATCACCGCGCAGGCGCCGGCCTTTTCCGCAATCACGGCCTGCTTGGCGTCGGTCACGTCCATGATCACGCCGCCCTTCAGCATCTCAGCCAGGCCGACCTTCACGCGGAAATCGTCATCGAGGTAAATCATCTTCCGTCTCCTTATACGATGGCGGGCGCCGGGCCGGCGATGCCCGCGGCCAGTGCCCGCTCCAGTTCTTCCCGAAACACGCGCCCAAGCGCCGCCAGTCCCGCTTCAATACGGTCCGGCGGCAGCCCGGCAAAACTCAATCGCAAACTGCCTGGATCCGTGCGCGACACCGCAAAGTGCCGCCCCGGCAGATACGCCACGCCCGCCGCCCTGGCTTTGCCTAGCAACTCAGAGGCATCCAGCGGCTCCGGCAGGCGGACCCACAAATTCATGCCGCCCTGCGGCCGCGTGAACCGCGTGCCCGGCGGCAGATGCCGCCCGCAGGCGCCGATGACGGCGCGCAGCCGCTCCGCTCCGGTCTCCAGAATGCGGCGGCGGTGCGCCTCCAGGCGGCCCGACTCGGCAAAACGCAGCAGCACGGCCTGCGACAACTGGTCGGAGTGCAGATCCGACAACTGCTTCCATTCCGCCAGCCGGGCGATCACCGCCCGCGGGCCGGTCACCCAGCCGACGCGCAGCCCCGGAAAGGCCAGCTTCGAAAAACTCTTGATCTGGATGACGTCGCCGGATTCGTCCATCGCCTTCAGCGGCGGAATGGCGGCGCCTTCATAGCGCAGGTCGCCGTAGATGTCGTTCTCCACCACGATCAGCCCCGCGTCGCGCGCCACCTTGAGCAGCGCCGCGCGGGCCGCGGGAGGCATTGTCGCGCCGGTGGGGTTCTGGAAGTTGGGCGTCACCACCAGCAGGCGCGGCTTCTCGCGCTCCACGCGGCGGGCCAGCGTCTCCACATCGATTCCGTCGGCTTCCACCGGCACGCCGGCGGCACGGACATCGCTGCGCGCAAAGACATTGCGCAGGCCGGGGTAGATCGGATCCTCGATCAGAACACTGTCGCCAGGCTGGGTGAGCAGCCGCTGCAGCAGGTCCAGGGCCTGCTGGCAGCCGCTGGTGATGAG
This sequence comes from Acidobacteriota bacterium, assembly GCA_016213755.1. Classification (GTDB taxonomy): domain Bacteria; phylum Acidobacteriota; class Terriglobia; order Bryobacterales; family Bryobacteraceae; genus JACQZT01. The sequence continues at coordinate 3,059 of JACQZT010000469.1, forward strand.
CAGGTCATCGGTGTCGCGCACCAGGCCCTGCCGCCGGCCCTGCTCCAGCAGCCATTCGCGCAGCGGCGCATATCCATACGGCGAGCCAAGCTGCAGGATGGCGGAGGCCTCCGCGCCTTCAATTACTTCTTTACAGCTTTGCCGGAACTCATTGATTGGAAACAGGTCTTCCGCCGGACGCGCCGACGTGAAACTGATCTCCGCTTCGGCCGGCGCAGTGGCGCGCGGCGAGGCACCCACCATCGTGAAGCGCTCTTCCCATTCAATGCCGGCCGTCTCCGCCACCGCCGCCACGAAACTGCCCCGGCCCACGTGGCCGCGGATCAGCCCCTCACTTTCCAGCATTTCGTAGGCGGAGGCGACAGTAGCGCGGTTCAGCCCAAGCTGCCCAGCCAATTCTCGAGTTGGCGGGATGCGAGCGCCGGCCGCGAGTTCGCCAGAGAGAATCCGGCCCCGAATGTAAGCATAGAGCTGCCTATAGATTGGCTCGTGCGACGACTCATCGAAGTGAGGCAGCGGCAGCATGGAATACCCACAATATAGCCAAGCTGGCCAGCCAATGCAAATTGAATTGGATGGATTGGACTACTCGCCTGCTTCCACATCGAACGGCACGGTTCGAATGGTGACGCCGGCTTCGGAGAAGAGATCCATGGTGCGGCGGAAGTGCTCGTTGTACTTGTCGCTGGAGTATTGCTGGAAGCGGGTCTCGTCGGTGACCACGGCGATGATGCCGGCCTGGACGATGGCGCGGGCACAGTCCATGCAGGGCATGAGATCGGTGTAGATGGTGCAGCCTTCCAGCGGAGTGCCGGCGCGGGCGGCGTTGTAGATGGCGTTGCGCTCGGCGTGCTCGATCCAGAGGTATTTCTCAGGACGCTCGAGGCGTTCCGGCACGTCGTCCTTCACGTGGCGAGGCAGGCTGTTGTAGCCGGTGGAGCGGATCTCCTTGGCCGGACCGACGATGACGCAGCCCACTTTGGTGGACGGATCCTTGCTCCGCTTGGAGACGACGCGGCAGATTTCCAGGTAGTAGCGGTCCCAGTCCGGCACTTGCGGCATGCACTCCAAAATACACGAGTGCGACACTGGTGTGGAACTGCTGCCGAGAGAACACGTGGCCTGGAGCCTGCTTCTGACGCCATTCGCCGCCAGCCTGTTGATCGCCAGGCGCTGGAACGGCGACATCCTGGCCGTGCTCTGCGCAGTGGCGGCGCTGTTCCTGCTGCGGGCGCCGCTTATCGCCCTGGCGCGGCAGAGATGGGTATGGAAAGAGGCGCGCCCGGAGGCGGAGCAGGCCCGGCGCTGGCTGGCCTGGCTGGGGCCGGTGCTGATCCTCTCAGGCGGTTGGCTGGCCTCGCGCTGGGGCCTGGCCGTAGCGGCGGGCCTGGGTGGCATCGCACTGCTGCTGAGCGTGGCGGCCGTCGCGATGACCATCGCCAACCGCCAGCGCACAGCCTGGTTTCAGGTGGTGAGTTGCGCGGGGCTGACGTTTTCCGCCGTGGCGGCGGCGCGCGCCGCCACGGGCGGCTTTCCCAACTGGGCCTGGATCCTTTGGGGGCTGTGCGTCATCCACGGGGCGGCGGGGATTCTGGTGGTGCATGCCCGGCTGGATGCCATTGTCGCCAGCAAGCGGAAGCCGGCGCCCGCCACTCCGGGACTCCGCCCGGCCTGGATCGCCATTGTGCTGGCCGGCGCCGCTTCCGTGGCCATCGCGGCCTACCAGCCCTGGCTGGCTCTGGCTCCGGCGCTCGCCGCCGCCGCGCAGGCGGCGGAGCTGGCTTGGATGGACGTGTCTACGCCCTTGAAGACCGTCGGCCTGCGGGCGATGACGCTCTCCATCTTCCATGCCTTGGCTTTGGTGCTGGTGCTCTCCTAGTGAGCCTGGCTGAGGCCGCGCCGCCGTGCGAACTCCCGGCCCAGCGCGGAGCGGCGCTCGTCGTCCAATACCTGCTTGGCCAATCCGAACAGAATGCGCTCTTCCACGGCGAAATGCTCGCGGGTGAGCTCGATGAGCCGCAACAACCGCCCGCGCGCCAGGACCACTTCCGTCTCTTCCCGCAGCTCTTCGAGCATTCGCCGCTGCTCGTTGTGTTCGCCCGCCATGGCGGCCAGCGCCTCTTTTACGCCGGTTTGCTCCGCCGGCAGGGCGTTGAACAGCAGCTGATCTTCCTCCACGGCGTGGGCCATCAGGAGGGATTCCAGGGTTTCGCCCGCGGAAAGGACGTCGGCCAGCGGCAGATTGGGCAACCGCATTTCGATGTGGCGGAACAGCGACAACAGGCAACCGTGCTCGCCGAGCAGCAGGTCGATGACATCGAGGTCAGGGCGTGGAATGAAAGGCAACATTTCAGTCCCGATTGTCCATTCTCCCAAAACGACCAAAGTTCATCAAGATTCGCCGCCGGCGCCCGCCGGCTGGGTCTTGGCCACCAGGCGCAGCACGGAAGCGTCTGTGTTCAAAGCGCCCACTTCCCCCAGCGGTACCCAGCGGACGTCGTGCGATTCTTCGGAAACCACGGGGGCCAGCCGCCCGTCGGCCTCCAGCAGGAAGCGCACGTCGTAATGAATGTGGGCCGGCTCCTGCTTCCGCGCGGGGATCTGGTGCGCGTCTACATCAAAGACGGAACTACTGACTGGTGTGGCAGTTAGCCCGGTTTCTTCGAGTGTTTCCCGAAGTGCCACACCAAGCACATTGGGGTCGCCGTCGCAGTGCCCGCCGGGCTGCAGCCAGCGGCCCAACCGGGCATGATGAACCAGCAGGGCGTGGGTACGTTCGCGGTTCACCACCCAGGCCGATCCGGTGACGTGCCCGCACAGCAGAGATCGCTCGAAACAGCGCTCATTGGCTGCGACGAATTCGATCAGCCGCTGGAGCATCGCAGCTTCGTGCGCGTCGAAAGGGGTGTGCGCGCGCAGCGCGCTCAGGAGTCCGGCGCGGGAGTTCACTGCTGGTAGAACCTCACATTGTCGAGCTCGAGGATCGCCTTTTGCCCCGCGGCGCGGGAGAGCGTGAACTCCAGGGCGGTGAGCGCGGCAGGCTCGGCGCCCGGGAATGCGGCAAAGGGCAGGCGGACGGTTTTCCAATCCGGGCCGGCCTGGAACCTGGTCCGGGCCAGGCCGGTGCGGCCTCGCAACTGGAGCGTGGCTTCGCCGTCGCCGCGGGCGTCGAACTCGATGCCGGCGAAGGCGGAGGCGTCCACGGGTGTCACGGCCCCCTTGCTGAGGGGCAGGACCATGGCGGCGTAGGGGCCATCCTTGGGGGTCATTTCGGCCAGGACGCTGAGTACGTGATCGGAAGAGGTGCGGGGCGTCACCTGATAGCTCATCAATGCGTGATCGTGGCCGCCGTCGGTGTTGTTGATCCAGAGGGTGCCGAGGCGGGAGCGGCCATCGGCGGATTCAAAGTCGTCGAGCACTGCCTGGGCCTTGGCGGCGGCCAGCGGCGTGGGGCCGGGCCGGGCGGCGGCGGCCAGCAGGGCCGCGCGGTCCACTTCCCTGCCCCCGAGCCAGATGCGTTCGATCTTGCGGATGTCGGCGATGTTGGCGGCGGGGTCGCCGGCGATGAGCACGAGGTCGGCCAGTTTGCCCTCGGTGATCGAGCCGCGCTCCGAGTCCAGGCCCAGGAGCCGCGCGCTGTTCAGCGTGGCGGCGGAGATGGCCTCCAGCGGCGAGAGGCCGCCCTGGACCATGAGTTCCAATTCGTGCAGTGAACTGGCGCCGTGCGGCGTGCCGGGCATGCCGGCATCGGTGCCTGAGCCCAACAGCACGCCGCCATTGCGGGCCAGCGGCCCGTTGGCCATCAGGTGTGCCCAGCGGCGCTTGCGCGCCTCGGCGATCTTGGCGGTCTTCGGCTCGTAGACGGCGAGCGTCTGCACGTAGCCGGTGTGGTGCTCGGCCATGAGGCGCACGGCTTCGGGGTCGAGGTCGGCGTCGCCGATGCCGTGGTTCACCACGTCCACGCCGGCGCGGGCGGCCAGCTTCGCCTTGTCCATGGAGACGGTGTGGGAGACCACTTTCAATCCGAACCGGTGAGCCTCCTCCACCAGCGCTTTCAGGGTTTCCTCGTCCATCGAGGTCATGTCGGTGTCGGTGCCGTAGCGCCAGCCGTCCGTGAAGACCTTGATCACGTCGGGCTTGTAGGCCGCAAACCGCCGCACGGCCTCGCGCGCCTCGCGCGGGGTCTGGACGATCTGCGTGTGGAAGTCCCCTCGTCCGCCTTCCGCGCCGTGGCCGCCGGGCGTGGAGAAACGGCCGGCCATCAGCACGCGCGGCGCGGGCAAGCCCTGGGCGATGAGGGCGCGCATGGGCTCAAACTGCTCCGGGTAGGTGCTCATGTCGGCCACGGTGGTGATGCCGTGGGCGAGGTAGAGCTTCAGAATCTTGCCCCAATCCAGGTCTTTCGCGCCGCCGCTGGCCAGAAGATGAGTATGAACGTCGAAGAGTCCGGGCAAGAGCGTCTTGCCGCGGGCGTCCACGACCACCGCGCCAACTGGAATGCTCACCGCCTCCCCCACGGCGGCGATGCGCCCATTCTCGATCACCACCGTAGCCGCGCGCGGCGCGGCTCCCGTGCCATCGATCACCCTCGCGCCGGTGACCGCCACCACCTCGGCGCACAGCGGCAATACCGCGACAAGCCACAAAACCAGGAAGCGCATGGCCCTATTGTCGCCCAACGCGGATGCCCCATTTCGCCCCCCGGCAAGGTATGATGGAACTAGTTCGCCCTCGCCTACTGATCCCCGGTCGTCTAATGGTAGGACAGCGGCCTTTGGAGCCGTGAATCGTGGTTCGAATCCATGCCGGGGAGCCACACCAACCGCGTACCAAATTCCCACGCCCATTACCTTGACAGCAGCGCCGGTCGCCACCGTTGCCCGTATCCGCCACATTCCGCGGGTTCTTGCGCTCCGCGCCTTCTCTCCAGTTGGAAACCTTGATTCGCAGGGTGGCGCACTCAACCCCCGGGGTTGAGGCCGGACCCCAAGTTTTCATGTACCAATTCTCGGCTTTCTCCTGTTGACAGGAGGCGTTTGTTGACGGCCCCGTACAAGGCGGCGGGCCGAGCTTCGACAAAAACACAACCGGCAAGATCGGATGAAGAACCGGCACGCTCATGCGGGACGGGGCGTCGGCTGAACGGTAACAGACAGCTTGAGAGAGGTCTATTCCCAATTCGCGGCGACATCGCGAAGACGCACCGTGTGGCGGGCGTTCGCCACGAGCGCGGGCGCGTCCTCAATAGGGGGCGAGCGCAGCGTATTGTGCATTGCAGCAGGTTCGCGCAGACGCATCGAGGGAGCCGCGC
>JACQZT010000474.1 GCA_016213755.1 Acidobacteriota bacterium
CGTGCTGGATGGGAACCAGTTTCAGCGTGCCCGCCGCGGTCTTGAGCTCGTCGAACGGAAGCGTCGTCTGGGCATAGGCCGCCGCCGCCAGAACCACGCTTGTCATCAGGATTCTCATATCTTCCCAAAATGACCGCTCCCTAACCGTCGCGCCTCGGTAACCCGTTACCGAGCCGCGACCGTTCGGGAGCGGTCGGAATGTCAAATGAACTTGTACTTGCCCGGCACGGGGACCGGCGGGGGGTCCATTTTGAGCTTGTAGTCGAAGTTCTTGGGCTGGAGGTCCTGCTGGGAATTCATGATCATGTCCCAGGTGATCTCCAGGCCCGAGTAGGCAGACTCGCGGGCCATGATGCAGGTCAGCGTGCTTTCGGCCACGTCGACTCCGTGGTTCAGGTACGGCCCGTCGCCCAGGATGCTGCGCACCATGTTGATGTGCTCCTGCACCTGAGGGTTGACGGCGGACTTGGCGCCCATGTCGTTGCAGGTGGTGCGGCCCTTGGAGCCCAGGATCACGTCGTTGACGATGCGGTAAATCCCCTGCGGGTACTGACGGCAATGGCTGACCAGGTGCACGCCGTTGGGGTAAACGAATTCGCTGGCCATGTGGTCGTAGATGTTGCCGTACAGCTCTTCGGCCGGGCGCCAGGCGACGCCGCCGGAGGCCACCACCTTGATCGGGTGGGCGCCCATGAACCAGTTCATGCAGTCGATGTTGTGAAAGTGCTGCTCGACGATCTGGTCGCCGCAGATCCACAGGAAGCTGTACCAGTTGCGATGCTCCCACTCCATATCGCCCCAGCGCGGGTCGCGCGCCTTGGCGTGCATCACCGGGCCGCTCAGGTAGTTGGAGTAGCAGGCCAGGATCTCGCCGATGGCGCCGTTTTGCACCTTCTCGCGGGTTTGCAGGTAGTCGCTGGAGGCGCGCCGCTGGGCGCCGCTGACCACGGTCAGCTTTTTCTGCTTGGCCGTTTCGACCGACTTCAGGAAGCGCCGCACGCCCACCGGGTCGGTGGCGATGGGCTTCTCGCAGAAGACGTGCTTGCCGGCGTTGATGGCCGCCTCGAAATGCTCGGGCCGGTAGCCGGGCGGCGTGGTCAGCATGACGATATCGACGTCCGAGGCGATAACTTTCTTGAAGGCGTCGAAGCCCGTGAAGCGATGGTCGGGGGCGACATTCACGCGAGCTTTGAGTTCGGCGAAGCGCTTGTCGTTGCCGATACGCTTCAGGCATAACTCCAGCTTGTCCTCGAACAGGTCGGCCATGGCCGTGAGTTCGACGTTGGGGTTGCCGGTGAGAGTGTTTTCAATGGCGCCCGTTCCGCGGCCGCCGCAGCCGATGATGCCGGCCTTGAGTTTGTCTTGTGCCATAGTTCCTCCCGTTCAAAACGTCAAATGAACTTGTATTGTCCCGGAACCGGCAGCGGCGGGACGTCCATCTTCAACTTGTAGTCGAAGTTCTTGGGTTGCAGGTCGAGCTTGGAGTTCATCATCATGTCCCAGGTGAGCTCCATGCCCGAATAGGCCGACTCGCGCGCCATGATGCAGGTCATGGTGCTTTCGGCCACCGCCATGGCGTGGTTGACGTAGGGGCCGTCGCCGCGGATCGAGTTCATCATCGCAATGTGCTCGCGGACGTAAGGGTTCTCCAGCGGGTCCCGGCTGCGCGGGCTGCTGCCCAGGTCGTGGGCGTTGGAGCGGCCCTTGGTGCCGACGACCAGCTCGCTCACATTGTTGTAGCAGCCCTTGGGATACTGCCGGCAGTAGCTGGACATGTGCACGCCGTTGGCGTAAGTGAAGTCGGCGCTGATGTGGTCGTAGATGTTGCCGTAGAGCTCTTCCTTGGGACGCCAGATGGCGCCGCCGGAGGCCACGCACTTCACCGGGTGGGCGTTCATGAACCAGTTGCAGACGTCGATATTGTGCAAGTGCTGCTCCACCACTTGGTCGCCGCAGATCCACACGAAGCTGTACCAGGCGCGGTGCTGCCACTCCATGTCGCCCCACTGCGCGTTGCGCCCCTTCTGCTGGATCACCGGACCGCCGATCCAGTAGGCATACAAGGCGGCGATGTCGCCGATGGCGCCCTGTTTGATCTTGTCTAGGGTCTCCACGTAGTCGCGCTGGAAGCGCCGCTGCGCGCCCGACATGACGGTGAGTTTCAGCTCTTCGGACTTTTTCGCCGCGTCCATGAAGCGGCGCACGCCCACCGGGTCGGTGCCGAAGGGTTTTTCGCAGAAGACGTGCTTCTTGGCGTTGATGGCCGCCTCGAAATGCTCGGGGCGGTAGCCCGGGGGCGTGGCCAGCATGACTATGTCCAGATCCGAGGCGGCGAGCTTCTTGAAAGCGTCGAAGCCGATGAAACGGGTCTCGGGCGTGACCTTGATGCGGTCGGAGATCTTCGGGTTGAGCCCTTTCAGGCGCTTCAGCGAGCTCTCCTGCCGGTCCTCGAAAATGTCGGCCACAGCCACCAGTTCCACGCTGTCGTCGCCGGTCATCAGATTTTCCACCGCCTGCGTGCCGCGGCCGCCGCAGCCGATCAGGCCGGCCTTCAGCTTCGCCTTGCCGGCGCCGCGCACCAGCTCGGGGCGGATGATGGTGAACGCGGTCGCTCCCGCCGCCGACTGGCCCAAAAAGGATCTTCTCGATTGGCTCATGATTGCGCTCCTTTGTCGATACCTCGAACCCTGTCATTGTATAACTAAACAGGAGCTACCGATGAACAGAATACCGGCGGGTGTGTCCGTGGCGGCGATCACGCCGCGGCGGGAAAGCGGGCACGAAATCGACTTGGCCGCCGCGCTCGACGTGATCGACCATGTGGCGGCGAGCGGTGTGGCGGGCATCGCCGTGCTCGGCACTACCGGCGAGTTCCCGCATTTCGACCACGAGGAGCGCACGCGCTTCACCGCCTTCGCCGTCAAACGGACCAAGCTGCCGGTGTTCGCCAGCGTCGCGCATTCGACGCTGGACGGCGCGCTGGAACTGGCCTCCGCGGCGGCCGGCGCCGGGGCCGCGGCGCTGCTTCTGATGCCGCCCTACTTCTTCCGCTACAGCCAGGCCGACATCGAGCGGTTCTTCCTGGACTTCGCCGGCGAGGCGCCCTCCGGCGTGCCGATTCTGCTCTATAACATCCCCTTCTTCACTACTCCGATCGAGCCCGGCACCGCCTGCCGGCTGCTGGCCACGGGCCAGTTCGCGGGCATCAAAGACTCCAGCGGCGATTGGGACTACTTCACACGCCTGGCCCAGCAGCGGGCCCAGACCCCGTTTACGCACTTGGTGGGCAACGACGTCGTCTTCACGCGCGAGCGCCAGGCGGGCGCCCACGGAGTGGTCTCCGGCGTCGCCTGCGCGGTGCCGGAACTGATGCTGGGACTGGACCGGGCCATCCAGGCCGGCGACGCCCCCCGCATAGCGCGGCTGGAAGCGCGGCTGCAAGAGTTCATTGCCCGTTTGGACGGTCTTCCGGCTCCCATCGGTGTGCGCGAGGCGATGCGCCTGCGGGGAGTCAAAATCGGCCCCCACGCCGTGCCCCTGGGACCCGAAAGCGGGCGTCTGCGGGACGAGTTCGCGGGCTGGTTCAAGGATTGGCTGGTTCAAGTGAAGAGCGAGTGCTGATATGTTGCGACTGCTGTTTGTCTCTCTTCTGGCCGCTCTGCCGGCGCTGTCCCAGGTGGAACGGCCGGGGCCGCAGGTAGCAACTTTTTTCTCCGACGTGGACGATTCCGATCAGCCTTACGGGCTGTATCTGCCGAAGAACTTCAACCCGGCCAAGAAGTACCCGCTGGTGATCAGCCTGCACGGCGCCGGTTCGAACCACCGCCTGAACCTGCGCCGCGTCTTCGGGCAGGGCAACCGGCCCGGCGAGAGCGACGGCGAGGCCACGCGCTACTTCCCGCCCCTGAAAGAAGCCGGCTACATCGTCGCGTCGCCCCTGGCGCGCGGCACCATGGGCTTCCAGGGCATCGCCGAGCGCGACGTGCTGGACGTGCTGGCGGACGTGAAGAAGCGCTTTCCCATCGACGAGGACCGTGTGTACCTGACCGGCCTCTCGATGGGCGGCGGCGGGACGCTGTGGCTGGGGCTGACGCGGCCCGACCTGTGGGCCGCCATCGCGCCCGTCTGCCCGGCGCCGCCGGCCGAAACCGAGGACCTGGCGGAGAACGCGCTCAACCTCCCGGCGCACTTCTTTCACGGCGACGCCGACACGACGGTTCCAGTCGAAGTCTCGCGGCGCTGGGTTGGCAAGCTGAAGGAACTGGGCGCCCGTGTCGAATACACCGAGTATCCCGGCATCAAGCACAACTCCTGGGACAGCGCCTACCAGGACGGCGCGATTTTCGACTGGTTCGCGAAGTTTCGCCGCGAGCGCTTCCCGGAGCGGGTGCGCTTCGCGACGCGCAGCTACCGCCACGCGGCCGCCTACTGGGTGCGCTTCGACGGGCTGACCCCCGGCGCGCGAGCCTCTATCGACGCGCGCTTCAGCGGCCCTAACCGGATCGAAGCCAAGACCGAAGGGTTGGACGGCTTTACGCTGAACCTGGCCGGCCACCCTCGCTTCGCCGCCGCCAAACCGGTGGCGGTCTCGGTGGACGGCGCGGAGTTGCGCTGTGCGGCGGAGTGCTCGTTCCAGCGCGTGGCGGGCGCCTGGAAGCCGGGCCGGTTTGTTCCCTCCGCCGGATCCAAACGCCCGGGCGCGGACGGCCCCGTCGCGGAAGCCGTCGCGGCGCGCCACATGTACGTCTACGGCACCGAGGGCAACCCGTCGCCGGAGGAACTCACCCGCCGGCGCAATGAGGCCGCCGCCGCGGCGGACTGGTCGCCGCCCCGCTCGCGCCTGCAACTGAACCTGCGCGTGCTGGCCGACAAGGAGGTGCGCGACAGCGACCTGACCGGCGCCAGCCTGGTGCTGTTCGGCACCCAGGCCACCAACCTGTGGATTCGCAAGCTCGCGCCGCGTCTGCCGCTGGAACTGAACGCTGGTGCGGCCGACTACTGTCTGCTGTTCGTCACCGAGGTCGACGGCCGGCTGGTGCTGGTCAACTCGGGACTGCCCTGGTGGACGGGAGCCGAATTCGCCAAACGGCCAGGGTTCCGCTTCATCGGCGCGCCAATCCGCCTGCTGCTGGGCTTCGGCGACTACCTGCTGTTCAAGGGTTCGCTCGAAAACGTCGCCGCCGAAGGCCGCTTCGACGCCCGCTGGCGCCTGCCGTCGGCCGAGGCCGCGAAAATGAAAGCCACCGGCGCCGTGGCGGTGAAGGAATGAGCGGCCGGTGTTCTCAGGCGGTCGGGGAGTTGATCCGCTCGGGGTCCAGTTGCAGGGCCAAGCGCAGCATTTCTTCGGCCGGCGGCGGCTCGGAGGCGCCGGTCCGGAGATGGGATTCGATGGTGGCGATCAGGTGCGCCGGGTGGACCGGCTTGGAGACATAGTCGCTCATGCCGGAGGCCAGGCATCGCTCGCGGTCTCCGGTCATGGCGTGCGCGGTCATGGCCACGATGGGCAGCCCGCGCAGCGCTTCCTGCCGGCGGATCCTGCGCGTGGCTTCCAGACCGTCCAGGACCGGCATCTGCACGTCCATCAGAACCAGCGCGAACCGGTCCGCCGCCAGCATTTCGAGCGCCTCCGCGCCGTTGTTGGCGATCTCGATCGTGTAACCGTGTTTGCGCAGTATGGCGCAGACCACCTTCTGATTCACCAGGTTGTCTTCCACCACCAGGATGCGCGCCGGCGGGCGGTTGGAAACCGTCCCCGCCGCGGCATCGCCGCCCCGCGGCGAAGCGGCCGCCGGAACGGTCTGCGAAGCCTCGTACGGAAGCGAAACATGAAACGTGCTGCCTTGCCCCGGCACGCTCTCCGCCCAGATGCCGCCGCCGTGCATTTGTACCAGCTTGCGAGTGATGGCCAGGCCCAGACCGGTGCCTCCGTAGCGCCGCGTGATGCTGCCATCCACCTGGGTGAACTTCTCGAAAATGGAAGGGAGCTTCTCGGCCGGAATCCCCATGCCCGTGTCGCGAACCTCGATCCGCAGCGTGAAACGGCCCGGCTCGTCTCCTTGCAGCGCCTGAAATCCGACCGTTACCGAGCCGGCTTCCGTGAATTTCACTGCGTTGTTCACCAGGTTGGTCAGGATCTGGCGCAGGCGCAGCGGATCACCCACCACCTGGCGCGGCAACGCCGGATCCAGGTGCAAAGAGAGTCCGATCTCCTTGTCCCGGGCCCGGGAACGCTGCGACGAGATGCAGTCCTCCGCCAGGCGGTCCAGTTCGAAGGGAATCCGTTCCAGCGACATGCGGCCGGCTTCGATCTTGGAAAGATCCAGCAGGTCGTTCAGCAGGGCCAGCAGGGAGTGCGCGCAGCGTTGCGCCGTCTCCATCCGATCCCGCTGTTCCGGCTCCAGCGGGCTGTCGAGGGTCAGGTCCAGCATCCCGATGATGCCGCTCATGGGGGTTCGCAGCTCGTGCGACATGTTGGCCAGAAACTCGCTCTTGGCCAGGCTTGCGGCCTGCGCCCGGTGCATGGCCTCTTCCAGCGCCTCGGTGCGCTGCTGGATGCGCTCTTCCAGCAGTTCCCGGTGCTTCCGGATCTCCTCCTGCGAGGCGGCCAGCGCCTCGATCATGCGGTTGAAGGAATGGCCCAGGACTTCGATCTCGTCGCCGGTGGGGCTGATCCGCAGGGGTTCGGGCCGCCCCTGCACCACCGAGTCGATGCCGCGCTGAAGCATCCGCAGCGGGCGGATCAGCAGCCGGTGAGAGAACTTGGAGATCGCGCCGGCCACCAGCATCACGATGGCACAAAGGGCCAGGCCCCGGCGATAGTCGAAACCCTCCCCGCGGAAATCGTAGGCCAGCAGGACGCCCACCACCCAGAACACGAGCGTGCCGGTGAACATTGAGAACTTCGTAGCGAGCGAGCGCTGGCGCGGCTGTGGCGGCACGAAAATGGTACTCCTGACGGCTCCAGGCATATGGTCGCCTGAAGCGAGCCTCCTCAATATCAGGGGGAAACCTTAAGGCGCCCGGGTTTAGGGCTGTATGCCTTCTAACGGGTGCCAGTACCTGCCGGACTCGCCGGCCAGACTGTATGATAGAGAGGCTTGATCGTTACTCTTACCATGAATCCGGCCATCGACCGGAACGTGACGGCGGACCGGCTGGCTTTCGAGGACCGGGCCTATATTCTGGCGACCTACGAGAGCGCCGGCGGCCGCGGGTTGAATGCCTCGCGTGTGATTCACTCTTTTGGCGGCGGCACGGTGGCCATCGCGCCTTATGGCGGCCAGTCCGGCCGACTGCTGCGCGGGCTGCTGGCGGAGAGCGGCTTCCCGGTGGAACTGGTCGAGATCCGCAACGAGATCCGCACCAACCTGACCATCAGCGACCGGCAGGGGCTGACCATCAAGCTCAACGAACTGGGGCCACCCATGGACCCGGACGAGGTGGCCGGCATGCAAGCATCGGTGGCCGCGCATCTGGCCGGCGCCGAGTGGCTGATGCTGTGCGGGAGTCTTCCGCCGGGAGTGCCCAGCGATTTCTATGCCCGGCTGATCGGGCCGGCCCGCGAGCGCGGAGTTCAGACGCTGCTGGATACCGACGGCGAAGCGCTGGTCGCGGGCCTGGCGGCCGGGCCCACGGTGGTGACCCCCAACCAGCAGGAAGCCGAACGGCTGCTGAGCCGGGCCCTGCTGACCCGCACGCACTTTCTGGAGGCGGCCGGGCGGATTCGGGACCAGGGCGCCGAGTCGGTGGTGCTTTCGCTGGGCAGCCGCGGCGCGGTGGGCTGCTCGGAAGGCCGCTTCTATGAGGCGCTTCCGCCGCGCATCGACGCGGTCTGCCCCATCGGCGCCGGAGACGCGATGGCGGCGGCCTTCGTGTGGGCCATGACGCGCGGCAACGACTTCCCCGACGCCATGCGCTGGGGCGTGGCGGCGGGAACGGCCTCTGCCACACTGCCGGGCGTCACTTACGCCTCGCTCCGCCAGACCGAAGCCATTTACCGGCAGGTGGAAGTGCGCTCCGCTCCCTGAAAAATCGGGTGCCGCCAGTGGGGCGGGCGTCCGGTCCCACTTTTAGCGCTTGCGGGCGAAAAAGTCCTGGAGAAGCTGGGTGCAATCGGGACCCAGGACGCCTTCGACGATCTCGACCTGGTGGTTGAGCAGGTCCGAATCGGCCAGGCGGAACTTGCTGCGGACGCCGCCGAAGCGGAGGTCGCGGGCGCCGAAGACCAGGCGGGCGATGCGGGCGTGGACCAGCGCGCCGGCACACATGGCGCAGGGTTCGAGCGTCGAGTAGAGCGTGGCGTGGTCCAAACGGTAGTTGCCCAGGCGGGCGGCGGCTTCGCGCAGGGCCACGATCTCGGCGTGCGCGGTGGGATCGCGGCGCGCGATGGGAGAGTTGAATCCCGAGCCGATCGCTTGCCCGTCGCGGACCACCACGGCGCCCACAGGCACTTCCCCGGCGCTCTCGCCGCCGCGGGCCAGATCCAGCGCCAGGCGCATGAAACGTTCGTCCGTCGAATCCCATGCCATGCTGCTAGAATCACTATACAAATATGTTCCGCTACATTCCGATGGCGGTGAAGAACAGCCTGCGCAATCGCCGGCGCAGCGTCCTCACCATCCTCAGCATCGCCGCCTCGATCTGCCTGCTGGGGGTCCTGCTGGCGATGTACTACATGTTCTACTTCCGCGAGGCGACGCCCGAGCAGGCTTTGCGCCTCATCACTATGAACCGCATCTCGCTGGCCAACCCGCTGCCGGTGTCCTATCGCGATCGGATCCGGCAGGTTCCCGGAGTGCGCGAAGTGATCGTAATGCAGTGGTTCGGGGGCAGCTACAAGGACGCGCGCGACATGAAGAACTTCTTCGCGCGCTTCGCGGTGGAGCCGGACAAGATGTTCACCGTCTATCCGGAGTACCAGGTTCCGGAGGATCAGAAGAAAGCCTTCCTCGCCGAGCGAACCGCCTGCGTGGTCGGGCGTCCGCTGGCCGAACGGATGGGTTTCAAACTCGGCGACCGGATCACCATCGTGGGCGACATTTACCCGGTGACTCTCGAATTCACGGTGCGCGGCATCTACGACGCCCGCCGCGACAACGAAAATCTGCTCTTCCACTATGACTACCTGCGCGAGAGTCTGCCTCCGGGCCGCCGCGACCAGGTGGGGACCTTCGGCATCCTGGCCGAGAACGCCGAGGCCGTGCCGCGGATTTCCAAGGCCGTGGACGCCCTGTTCCGCAACTCCTCGCAGCAGACCAAGACCGACACCGAGCGGGCCTTCGAGCTGAGCTTCCTGTCCTACCTGGGCAACGTCAAGATGTTCCTGCTGAGCATTTGCGGCGCGCTGACCTTCACCATCCTGCTGGTTTCGGCCAACACCATGGCCATGTCGGTGCGCGAGCGCGTGCGCGAAATCGGCATTCTGAAAACGCTGGGCTTCACCTCGCAGGCCATCCTGGGCATCATTCTGGGCGAGTCGGTGATCATCGCGCTGATCGGCGGCGCGCTGGGTTTGCTGCTGGCGGCGGGCATCTGCGACTTCATTGCGCGGGCGCCCACGCTGTTCGCAGACGTGAAGAGCCTGGCGGTGAATCCCTCGATCGCCGCCATCGGACTGTCGCTGGCGGCCTTCATCGGCCTCGTGAGCTGCGCCCTGCCGGCGTGGTCCGCCTCGCGCCGCACCATCGTCGATTCGTTGCGAGTCACCGACTAGAACCCATGGCTATTCCGATCGCTTATAACTTGCGCAACCTGGCCGTGCGAAAGACCACCACGCTCATGACCGCGCTGGGCGTGGCCCTGACCGTAGCCGTGCTGGTGGGCGTGCTGGCGCTGGTGGAAGGTCTGCGCACTTCGTTCGTCGCCACCGGACATCCGCTCAACGTGCTGGTGATGCGCAAAGGCTCCACGGCGGAGCTGACCAGCAACTTCAACCGGACGTCTTACCAGGACCTGCGCGGCATTTCCGGCATCGCCCGCAACGCGGCGGGCGAAATGATGGCTTCGCTCGAAATGGTGACCGTGATCCTGCTGGACCAGGAGGCCAACTCCGGGACCATCAACGTCACCCTGCGCGGCGTCACGCCCGCCGGCCTCGAGATGCGGGAAGTGTTGCGTCTGGCCCAGGGCCACATGTTCCGGCCCGGGCAGCGCGAGGTGGTGGCCGGAAAGTCCATCGCGGAACGCTATCCGGAAGCGCGCCTGGGCCGCAAGCTCCGTTTCGGCCGGGGCGAGTGGGAGGTGGTGGGCGTGATGGACGGCGGTCGCAGCGCCTACAACAGCGAAATCTTCGCCGACCTCAACCAGGTTTCGAGCGACTACAACCGCTCGGAGGTGCTCAGTTCGGCGCTGGTGCGCGCCACCGACGAGGTGGCCCGGCAGGCGCTCATCAACCGCCTGGAGGGCGACCCGCGCTTCAACGTCATGGCGCAGACGGAACGCTCCTATTACGAGGCGCAGACCAGTTCGGCGCTGCCGATCCAGATCCTGGGCTATTTTATAGCCGTCGTGATGGCCATCGGGTCGAGCTTCGCGGCCATGAACACCATGTATGCGGCGGTGGCGCGCCGCGGAGCGGAAATCGGCACGCTGCGCGTGCTGGGTTTTTCGCGCGGCGGCATCCTGCTGAGTTTCCTCCTCGAGTCGCTGCTGTTGAGCGCTCTGGGAGGCGTGCTGGGCTGCCTGCTGGTATGGCCGCTCAACAACATTTCCACGGGCATCGGCAGCTTTGTGACCTTCGCCGAAATCGTTTTTAACTTCAACATCACGCCGCGCATCATGGGGATCGGCGTCGGATTCGCGCTCCTGATGGGCGCCCTGGGCGGATTCTTCCCGGCGCGCATGGCCGCGCGCAAGGAGATTCTGACCGCGCTGCGGGAAGGTTAAGAGCCCATGGACGCCGATCTCCAGAGCCTGCGAATCGACCGGGAGAAGAAGCGCTCCTCGGGCGCCTCGCGCCGGGCCATCGGCTGGGCCGTGGCGGTGGTGGTGCTGCTGATTCTGCTCGCAGCCGGGCACTGGACCTGGAATCGCCTGAACGCCGCGCCCGAGGTCGAAGTGCTGCGTGTGCGGCCGGCCAGCTTCGGCGCCGCCGGTTCGGGCGAGAACGTGATTCTCAACGCCACCGGTTACATCATCGCCGCGCACAAGATCCAGGTGGCCTCGAAGGTGCTGGGCCGGGTGGCCTGGATCGGCGTGGAGAAGGGCGACCGGGTGCGGGAAGGCCAGATCATCGTGCGCCTGGAAGACGACGAGTACCGCGCGCAACTGGCGCAGGCCAAGGGGCAACTGGCCTCGCTCGACGCGCGCCTGGCCGAGCTGCTGGCCGGCTCGCGTCCGGAAGAGATCGCGCGCGCCAGGGCCGAGGTCGCGCAGGGCCAGGCGGAGCTGGAGAACGCGCGCGTCAACATCGAGCGCACGAAGCGGCTGGTGGAACAGGGCGTGCTCTCCAACCAGTCCTACGACGACGCCAAGGCGCGCTACGACGTGCAGGCGGCGCGCGTGGCCTCGCTCGAACGCACCTTCGACCTGGTGCGCATAGGCCCGCGCCAGGAAGAGATCGATTCCATGCGCGGCCAGGTGGCGCAGGCCAGGGGCGCGGTGGCGTTTTTCGAGACGCAGCTTGCCAACACCGTGATCCGCGCGCCGGTGACTGGCACGATTCTGGAACGCGCGGTGGAGAAGGGCGAGTTCGTCACCACCAGCTTCGTGGGCGAGCGCGGCGCCAAGGGCTACGTGGTGTCGCTGGCGGACCTGCGCGACCTGCGCGTGGAGCTGGACATCAACCAGAACGATTTCGCCAGGCTGGGGCCGCGCCAGCGCGGCATCGTCACGGTGGACGCTTTTCCCGACCGGCGCTACGAAGGCTCGATCGACGAGATTTCGCCCGAAGCCAACCGCCAGAAGGCCACCGTGCAGGTGAAGGTGAAGGTCCTGCGGCCGGACGAGTACCTGCGGCCGGAGATGAACTCGAGCGTCGCGTTCCTGGGCGAGGCGAAGGCCGCGCCGGCGGCGACGGTGGTGTTCGTGCCGCCGTCGGCGGTGCGCAAGGACGCGGTGTTCGTGTTCCTGAATGGCAAGGCCGTGCGGCGCGCGGTGAAAACCGGCGGCACGACCAACCGGGGAATCCGGATTGAAGACGGGCTGGCCGGCGGCGAGGACATTATCGTGAATCCGCCGGCGGAGCTGAAAGACGGCGACAAAGTAAGCCGGCGCCAGGGTTAGATCGCATGAGCCAGACAGTCATCCAAACCAGCAAGCTCACCAAGGAATTCCTTCGCGACGAGTTCCATATCCTGGCCCTGAAGGACGTGGAGATCGAGATCCAGAAGGGCGAGTTCGTCGCGCTGATGGGGCCCTCGGGCTCGGGCAAGTCGACGCTGTTGCACTTGATTGCGGCGATGGACCGGCCCACCCAGGGCGAGATCCGCGTTCTGGGCGAGGATCTCCGCGCCCTTTCGGATCGCGAGGTGGCGCGCTGGCGGAATGCGCATATCGGCTTCGTGTTCCAGTCTTTCAACCTGATTCCGGTGCTCACGGCGCTGGAGAACGTCGAGCTGCCGCTCAAGCTGACCAACCTGAAGCGCAAGGAGCGCTTCAAGCACGCCGCGACCGCGCTCAAGCTGGTGGGCCTGGACGACCGGCTGGGCCACCTTCCGCGCCAGCTCTCCGGCGGCCAGGAGCAGCGTGTGGCCATCGCCCGCGCCATCGTGACCGACCCGGACCTGATCCTCACCGACGAACCCACCGGCAACCTGGACGCCAACTCCGCGCAGGAAGTGCTGACGCTGCTCTCGCGCCTGAATCGGGAGTACGGCAAGACCATCGTGATGGTGACGCACGACCCGCACGCGGCGCGCTTCGCCTCGCGCATCCGCTACCTCGAGAAGGGCGAACTGCTGCCCCCGGGGCAGGTGCCGGCGGACTGGGCGCTGCCGGGGATGCTCAAGGGCGCCGAGTCCGCGAGCGAATAGGGCTGCGGAGGGCGGCCGTCACTGGACCCGAGCCGCGCCGGCAGACGCGATCTTGACTGCGACCTGCTCGTGGAAGCGGCAATAGCCAAGGTATTCGAACGTGAGATTCCGGGAGGCAATGAGTTCCAGGAAGGCCTTGTACTCCCCCTGGCGCCAGCCCGGATAGTTCATGAATTCATCGAATTGAATCACCGTGCCGGGGACAATCCGGTCGGCAAGCGCGTCAAAAACCATCTTCGTGGAGGAATACAGGTCCGCATCCATGTGCATGAAAGCCACGGGCCGGAGATTTTCCCGATGGAACCGCGGGACAGTCCGATCGAACCAGCCCTTGTGGAGGACGACGTTTTTTCGCACCTGGGGCAGACGGTCCAGCTTGAAGGAACCCTTGCCGAACTTGTCCCGCCAATTCTCCGGGAGTCCCTCGAAGGAGTCGAAACCGTGAATTTCCCGGTCCGGGACCGCTTCCGCTATGAAGTTGATCGTTCCGCCGGTATAGACGCCGAACTCGCAATAGCTGCCGCCCAGCGCCGGGTCCACCGCCGCGAGACTGTGCCGAAGCAGCGCCAGCTTGTCCGGGAAGCTCCTGGCCTGAGACATGTACTCGTCGACGAATTTCGCCGACTCCTCCAGAGCCATACGCTGCCGCGCACGCTCGATATTGCGTGCGTCCCGATCCAGATGGTCCTGAACCGCGGGGCCGATCAGCAAGATGGAGGCCACCCGAATGACGCCTGCCCACGGAATAAGAAGAACCAGCCCGGCGCCGGCCAGCATCAGGACGAACTTCAGCCACCGGAACGAAGGACTGCGTTTCCGCGCGCTCTTCGATGCATCCTCCATCGGAACTCTCCTTCCCGCTGCCTGGCGGTCGCTGAGTTACTCCACCGTCACGCTCTTGGCCAGGTTGCGCGGCTGGTCCACGTCGCAGCCGCGCCGGACCGCGATGTGGTAGGCCAGAAGCTGCAAGGGGACGATCTCGAGAATGGGCAGAAGCAGCTCGTTGGCGGTGGGGACCTCCAGGACGAAGTCGGCCAGGGCGGCGATTTCCGCGTCGCCTTCGTTGGCCACCGCGATGATCAAACCCTGGCGGGCCCGGACCTCCTGGAGGTTCGAAATCGTCTTCTCGTAGCGCAGCCGGCTGGCCGTGTCCGACGGGTCGTAGGCCGCCAGGAAAACCACCGGCAGGTTCTGATCGATCAGGGCGTTGGGGCCGTGCTTCATCTCGCCGGCCGGATAACCTTCGGCGTGAATGTAGGAGAGTTCCTTGAGCTTCAGCGCTCCCTCGAGCGCCACCGGGAAATGGATGCCCCGGCCCAGGAAAAGAAAATCGCTGGACCGGTGCAGGCGCCGCACCAGCTCGTCGTAGCCCACCGGCTTGGTGAGGACGGCTTCGAGCTTGATGGGGATTTGCAGGGCCTCGCTGGTGATCTTGCGCGAAGCCTCGGCGTCCAGCGTCTCGCGCACCTGCCCCAGGTACACCGCCAGCAGAATCAGGGCCGTCAACTGCGAAGTGAACGCCTTGGTGGAGGCAACCCCGATTTCGGGGCCGGCGTGGGTCAGAATCGAACCGGCGGCCTCGCGGTCGATCATCGAGCCGACCACGTTGGAGATTGCCAGCGTCTTGGAGCCTTTTGACTTCGCTTCGCGCTGCGCCGCGATGGTGTCCGCCGTTTCGCCGGATTGCGAAATCACCACCGTCAGCACTTCGGGCGAGAGGATCGGGTCGCGGTAACGGAATTCGCTGGCGTAATCCACCTCCACCGGGATCCGCGCCAGCCTCTCGATCATGAACTTGCCCGACAGCGCGGCGTGCCAACTGGTTCCGCAAGCCACCAGCCGCAGGGACTTGAACTCGCGGAACTCCTGGGGGCTGATGTCCATCTCATTCAGGAAGATGCGCCCCGACTCCTGCCCCACGCGGCCCAGCAGGGTGTCTCGCACGGCCCGCGGCTGCTCATACATCTCCTTGAGCATGAAATGCTTGTAGCCGCCCTTTTCGGCCATGATGGGGTCCCACAGGATGCGCGTGATCTGCCGCCGGATGGGCCGGCCCTCGAAGTCCATCAGGTGCACGCCCTCGGCGGTCAGCACCGCCAGGTCGCCGTCGTCCAGGAAGAACATGTCCCGGGTGTGGCCGAGGATCGCCGGCACGTCGGAGGCCACGAAGTACTCGCCCTCTCCGAGGCCGATCACCACCGGCGGGCCCTGCCGGACCGCCACGATCTTGTTGGGGTCCGACTGCGCGAGAATGGCCAGCGCGAAAACTCCCTTCAACTCGAGAGCCGCCCTGCGTACCGCCTCCTCCAGGTGGCCGGCGAAGTGCTTTTCGATGAGGTGCGCGATGACCTCGGTGTCGGTCTCGGTGACGAACCGATGGCCCTGCCGCTCCAGTTCGTGCTTCAGCTCGGTGTAGTTCTCGATGATCCCGTTGTGCACCACGACGATGTTGCCGGTGCAGTCGACGTGCGGGTGCGCATTCTCTTCGGTGGGGCGTCCGTGGGTGGCCCAGCGCGTATGACCGATGCCGTAGAAACCGTCCAGGGGATCCAGGCGAACCGCGTCTTCCAGGTTGCGCAGCTTGCCGGGGGCGCGCCGGATCACCAGGCCGTGCACTTCCCCCACCACCGCCAGGCCCGCCGAGTCATACCCCCGGTATTCCAGGCGGCGCAAGCCGTCCAGAATGATAGGCGTCGCCTTGCGGCTGCCGATGTAGCCGACGATCCCGCACATTTCTTAGGAACCTCAGTCCGGAATGAACTCCACCCGGTAGTCTTCGATCACCGGGTTGGCCAGCACGTCGTGCGCAATCTGCTCGATCTCGCTCCGCGCCTTCGCGGCGTCCGCGCCCGGCCGGAGCGTCAACTCGAAGCACTTGCCCTGCCGCACATCGGCGATGTCGCGATGGCCGAGACCGGCCAGCGCCGCGCAAATGGTCTGTCCCTGCGGGTCCAGCACGGTGGGCTTGAATGAGACGTAAACACGGGCCTTCATGGATCTTCTTATTGTAGCGCGGCCTCGGCCCAGCGCCGGGGCGCGGGACGGTCCGCGGTGGCGTCCTTCTGGGTTCGTAGATGCCGTCCGGCGGGTACAGCGCCCGCCAGCGTTCGATCCGCGCCGCGAGATCCTCCACGATGGCGGGGTACTTCGCGGCCAGGTCGTTCCGTTCGCGCAGGTCTTCCTCCACTCGGAACAGCAGGTTCGCCGCCGGGTTGTTCTGGCGGGAAATCTGGCGGACGAGCTTCCATTTCCCGCGATAGACCGCGTAGTTGAAAGCGGCGTCACTGGCCGAAGCGAAGAAAATGTCTTCCTCGCGCGGGACCGGCCGGCCCTGTTGGATGGAATGCCAAAGGTCGCGGCCGTCGAACGGCAGCCGGTTGCGGGGCGCGACGCCCGCCGCGGCGGCCAGGGTCGGGAACAGGTCCATGACGGTCAGCAACTGGTCCGTCCGTCCGGGCTTCAGGCGGGCCGGCCAGCGCAGCACGGCGGGCACGCGGAGGCCGCCTTCGAAGGTGCTGCGCTTGCCGCCGCGCAGCGGATCGTTGTTGGCGCCAATCCCGGTCGGTCCGCCGTTGTCGCTGAAGAACAGGACCAGCGTGTCGCGGGTCATTCCCTCGCCGTCCAGGGCGTCGAGAATCCGGCCGATGGCGTCGTCCAGGTACTCGGTCATGGCGGCGAACGAGCGCCGCCGCGGGTCCCCGATTCCGGCGTAGTGGTCCATGAACTTCGGCGGCGAATGCAGGGGCGCGTGCGGCGCGTTGAAAGGGACGTACAGGAACAGCGGTTTGGCCCGGTTCCGCTCGCGAATCAGGCGCATGGCTTCGCGCGCAATGAGTTCGGTCGAATAACCCTCTTCGTCGAGCGTTTTGCCGTCGCGATGCCAGTCCAGCCCGCCCTCGCGGTCGTGCGTGAAGTAGTCGATACGCCCGTTCAGATGGCCGTAGGAATGATCGAACCCGCGCGAGTTGGGCAGGAACTTGCGGTGCGTGTGGCCCAGGTGCCACTTGCCGGCCATGGCCGTTTCGTAACCCGCGGCGCGAAAGCTCTCGGGAAGGAAGTGCTCCCCGGCCGGAACGCCGTGATCGTCAAAGGGCTCGATAGTGGCGTAGACCACGCCCTGGCGGATGGGCGAGCGGCCAGTCATGAGCGCCGTCCGCGTGGGGGAGCACAGCGGGAAGGCGCAGAAGCGCTCGAAGCGCACTCCCTGGCCGGCCAGCCGGTCGATGCGCGGCGTGCGGATCTGGCTGCCGTGGTAGCCCACGTCGTTCCAGCCCAGGTCGTCGGCGAGAAAGATCACCAGGTTCGGCCGCCGCGGCAGGGCCAGCGCCGCCGCCGCGCTCAAGAACTGTCGTCGCCGCATGACGTCTCCTATCGTATGCGATTCCGGCTCGGTTCTAGTATCTTTGGAGGGAATGATCAACCGCAGAGAGTTCCTCGGCGCGGCGGCGGCACTGGCCTTGCCACCGCGGCCGAACATCGTCTTCATCCTGGCCGACGACCTGGGCAATTTCGACCTCGGCTGTTACGGGCAGAAGCTCATCCGCACGCCCCAAATCGACCGCATCGCCGCCGAGGGCGTGCGGTTCACCCAGGCCTCCGCCGGCGCGACCGTTTGCGCGCCCACGCGCACCTGTCTCATGACGGGCCAGCACGCCGGCCACGCCACGGTGCGCGCCAACCATTCCCTGCGCACCAAGGAACGGGTGCCGCTCAGTGCCAGCGACGTGACCGTGGCCCAGGTTCTTAGAAGCGCCGGTTACGCCACCGGCATCTTCGGCAAGTGGGGCCTGGGCGAACCCGATACGACGGGGCTGCCGAACCGGCACGGCTTCGACGACTGGTTCGGCTTCCTCAACCAGGATCACGCGGTCGATTACTACACCGACTGCCTGTGGCGGAACGGGAAGAAGGAAACGCTTGCCGGGAACCTGAACGGCGGCCGGAAGGAATACACCACCGACCTGTTCACCCGCGAAGCCAAGCGCTTCATCCGCGAGCGCCGGCGCGATCCGTTCTTCCTGTATCTCGCCTACACCGCGCCGCACAAGGATCTGATGGTTCCCCGCGACGAGTGGTACTCGCGCGAAAACTGGTCCGGCGAGGACAAGCTCTACGCCGCCATGGTGACCTGGATGGACCGTGGCATCGGCGAGGTGATGGCGCTGCTCAAGGAACTGAAGATCGACGACAATACCATCGTGTTCTTCTCGAGCGACAACGGCGCGGGCCACAAAGCGGGAATTCCGCGTTTCCACAGCACGGGGCCGTTCCGCGGCGCCAAGAGCGAGGTGTGGGAGGGCGGCATCCGCGCGCCCCTGCTGGCGCGCTGGCCGGGCCGGATCAAAGCCGGCGCGGTCAGCGAACATCCCTGTGCTTTCTGGGATTTCCTGCCGACGGCGGCGGAACTGGCCGGCGCCAAGCCGCCCGCGAAGATCGACGGTCTCTCGGTAGTGCCGGCGCTCATCGGCGGCCGCCAACCGCGGCACGAGTTCCTGTATTGGGAGAACCCCGGCAAGCGCTTCGAGCAGGCCGTCCGCCTGGGCGACTGGAAAGCCATCCGGCGGGGATTGAGCGGCCCGATCGCGCTCTACAACCTCGCCGCCGACATCGGCGAAACCACCGACGTCGCCTCCGCCAACCCCGGCGTGGTGAAACGCGCCGAGGAGATCCTGCGCACGGTGCGCACCGACGCGCCCGACTACCCAGTCCGGAGTTTCGGGGTTGTGTAGCCCCGAAACTCGCTCGCGCGATCACAGCGGCAGCGTGAGCAGCGCCTCGCAGCCGCGCCCGCCGGCCCGGTTTTCCAGGCGCAGCGCGCCGCCGTGCGCTTCCGCTATCTGCCGGCAGAAGACCAGGCCGATCCCCGAGCCGCCCGGCTTGGTGGTGAAGAAGGGCACGAACAAGTTGGCCGTGTTCGACAGGCCCGGGCCTTCGTCGCGCACCCGCACCTCGATCTGCGCTCCGCCGCGGGTCCATCCCAGCGAGACGCCGCCGCCGGTTTCCAGGGACGCGTCGGCGGCGTTGCGGACCAGGTTGATGAGCAGTTGCTCGATCTGGTCCGGGTCGGCCGAAATGGTGAGCTCGGGTCCTGGCTCGACGGTCACGGGCAGGCGGGTCTCGATCCCCGCCACGCGCCGCACGCAATCGCCGATCACCAGGGGTTGGAAGCGCGGCCGGGGCAGTTTCGCCAGTCGGGCGTAGGCCCCCAGGAAGCGGCTCAGCGCCTCCGAGCGCGACGCGATGACGCTCAGCCCGCCGCGCATGTCGTCTTCCCAATCCTCGGGCTTGGTCTCCAGCGCCAGCAGACGCTCCAAGCTTCCGGCGATGGATTTGATGGGGGTGAGCGAGTTGTTCAACTCGTGGCCCAGCACGCGCACCAGCCGCTGCCAGGCCTGCAACTCCTCTTCGCGCAGCGGGCGGGTGAGGTCGGTGACCACCAGCATCTGGTGCGGCAGGCCGCTCTCGCGGAACGAGGTGCGGCTGATGCCCCAGCGGCCGGAGCCGCCCGGGAACGTGCGCTGCACGGTCTGGGCGGTTTCGCCTTCCAGGAATCGGTCCAGGGCCAGCGCTTCGGCCGTGGCCCCGAGCGCGCGCTCGGCCGGCTGCGCCAGGAGCCGCTCGCCGGCCCGGTTCACCAGGCGCAGGCGGCGCTGTTCGTCGAAGGCGAAGACGGCGACGTCGATCTCTTCCATCACCTTGCGCAGCAGGGTGGTGGCCTCCAGCGCCCCCAGGCGCTGGGCGCGCAGCGTGGCGCCCATGGCGTTGACCTGCTGCATCACTTCGTGCAGGGCGTCGCCGGGGCGCGACAAACGGCCGCGGATCGAGTAGTCGCCTTCGCGCATGGCTTCCAGCAGGTTCGCGAGCGTCCGCAGCGGGTTCACTACCCGCTCGCGAACGGCGTACGAACCGATCAGCCAGAAGCCGGCCACGACTACCGCCACCGTCCACTGCACCTTCGCGGAGTAGCCGCCGGTCCACAGAACGATCAACGCAGCCAGCACACCCGGGGTGCCGGCCGTCAGCGCCAGCAGGAGTATGCGCTGCTCGTGGGAGATTCGCGGAGGACGTAGCGCGGGCGCCATCACTGGATATCTTATCCGCACCTGCCATAATCTGGTTAGGATTCGACTACCGCAATGGACCGCCACCTGGCTCTCCGATTCCTGCTGCTGGTTGCCATTACCGCGGTCAATGCGTTCTTCGCCGCGGCCGAGGCGGCGTTGCTGGCGGCCCGCCAGCATGCCTTGCGCCACCTGGCGAACCCGGGCCATCCAGGCGCGCAGGCTGCGCTGAGTCTGCTGGGCAACACCGGGCGCATGCTCTCGGTGGTGCAGGTGGGCGTTACGCTGGCCAGCCTGGGAATGGGCTGGGTGGGCGAGGAAACCGTGTATGGAGTTCTGCTGGACGCCTTCGGCCCACTGACGACGCCGGCCACGGAATGGCTGTTTCGCGCCATCAGTTTCCTCACCGCGTTCTTTCTGCTGACCCTGGTCCTGGTGGTGGTCGGCGAGGTGGTGCCGAAAAACCTGGCGCTGGGGCACGCCGAGCGTTTCGCCGTGCTGGTGGCGCCGCCGCTACTGGTGCTCTCCAAGATCCTCAGTCCGCTGGTTCTCGTGGTCGAGCGGGCCACGGCGGCCTGCTCGCGCCTGTTCCGGGTGCGCTCGGCGCCGTCGGCCGGCCGCCCCACGGCGGAGGAGTTGAAGCTCATCGTCCGCTCCAGCCAGTTGGCGCCCTTCGAGAACCAGAGCATCCCGCGCCTGCTCGACCTCGAGAAACTCGCCGCGCGCGAGGTCATGGTGCCGCGCAACGACATCGTCTCGCTGCCGGTGGACGCCGGCCCGGACCAGGTCCTCCGCTTCGCCGGCGAGCACCAGTTCTCGCGCTTTCCGGTCTACGATGGCGATCCCGAGCGGATCATCGGCTTCGTTCATACCAAGGACCTGCTGGGTCTGGGGCCCGACCGCCGCCGGTGGACGCCGTTCCAACTGCGCCGGTACGTGCGCAAACCGCTGGTGGTTCCCGAGTCCAAGGCGCTGGACGAACTGCTGGACGAATTCCGCACCTCGCACACGCACATGGCCCTGGTGGTCGACGAATTCGGCACCATCACCGGCCTGGTGACGCTGGAGGACGTGCTGGAGCAGGTTTTCGGCGAGATCGAAGACGAATTCGACGCGCGGCGACCGGCCCCTTCCCCCGAAGCGGCCTCGATTGAAGTCGACGGCGGCACCAACATCCGGGACCTGGAAACGCAGTACTCGATCGAACTGCCCGCCGACGCCGGGTTCGAAACACTGGCGGGCTTTCTTCTGTTCCGGCTGGGTTACATTCCGGCTCCCGGCGAGGCCGTCGAATACGGGGGCCGTCGCTTCACCGTGGTTGAACTGGAGCGCAACCGCATCGCGCGCGTGCGGATCGAGCGGGCTACTTCGTCGGCCGCAGAATCTGAATGTCCTTGAACCAGACGTCCAGTTCCTGCCGGTTGCTCAGTTGCAGTCCCAGGCGGCCCTTGCGGCGGCCCGGGTCTTTCTTGAGATCCGCGGTCTGGATGCCGTTGACGTGCAGGACGATGCGGTCGCCGTGTGCCGAGATGGCCAGGTCGTTCCAGTCGTTCGGACGATAGAAGTTCGCGGCCTCCTTGGGATCGATCTGGACCACCCAGGTGCGGCCGCGCGGTTCGTACAGCCCGCCCGGGTTGGCCGCCGCATCGACCTCCACCTCGTAGCCCATCGGCCCGGGCTCTTTTCCCGCCGGATCGACCATGCGGAAGAAGACGCCCGAGTTGCCCCGCGGGATCTTGTACTTCATGCGCACGGTGAAGTCGCCGAATTCGGCCTCGCTGAGCAGGAAGCCGCGGTCCGCCGGGTTCGTGGTCGCGATGCCGTGCAGCGCGCCGTCCTCGATCTTCCACTGGCCGCCGCCCGTCTTGGTCCAGCCCCGCATGGTCTTGCCGTCCCACAGCGGCTGCCACTCGTGGCGGCCGAGGTCGGCGATGCGGATATTGCGCCAGCGCACCTCGGCCGGCTTCTCGCCTTTGAACTGGTGCACTTGCAGGCCGATGAAACCGGTCAGGTCGAGCGGGTCCACCAAGTCCGCGCAGGGGATGCCGTTGACGGTCACCTGGATGTGGTCGCCGCGGGCCTCCACGCGAAACTTGTTCCACTGGTTGTCCTTGAGCGCTTTGCTGGCGGCCGGGTCCTTCTGAATGCTGGCGACCCAGCCGCGCCGGGCTTCGTCGTAGATGCCGCCCGAGGCGCCCGACTTTTCGTTGGCGATTTCCACCTGGTAGCCGTAAACGCGGCCGGCCGGGAACTGCCGCTTGCGCAGTCCCTGGTTGTTGATCAGCGTCTCGGCGTCCTGGGGGTACTGGTGGGCGCGGATCTGCACGCCGGAGTTCAACTCGGGGTCGTGCTTGACCTCGAATTCCAGGATGAAGTCGCCGTAGTCGCGCGTGGTGCACAGAAACGAGTTGGGGCTGCCCTCGGCCGTCCGGCCCAGGATCATGCCGTTCTCGACCACATAGGGCGCGGTACCGTTCAACTGCTTCCAGCCGTTCAGCGTCTTGCCGTCGAACAGCGGAACGAACCTCTCGGCGGCTCCCAGGGAGCCCAATGCCAGTAAAGCGATTCCAAGCGTGCGCATATCGCTTGTGAGCTTAGCAAAAATCGGTATCAGACCGCCCGGCGAAACAGGTTGGCGAGCGTCGCGGCCAGGATCAGCGCGCCGCCCAGGATGGCCCAGGGGGCGGGGCGCTCGCCGTGCAGGATCACCGTCCAGACCGGATTCAGCGCGGGCTCGGCCAGCACCAGCAGCGAAACCTCCAGCGCCGGGAGTTGCTTCACCGCGTAGCTCATGAGCCAGTAGGCCAGTCCCACCTGCACGATGCCGAGGTAGCCCAGCACCAGCCAGTCGGTGGCGGTCGAAGAAAGTAGCGGGAGCGCCTGGGGCAGCGCCGCCAGGCAGGCGACGACGTTACCCGCCACCACCATGGTCATGGCGGAGCCGCTCAGCCAGCGCAAGGACACGAGCGTGAAGGCCCAGGTCAGGCCGGACGCCGCGCCGAGCATGTTGCCTCGCGCCGGGTCCGGCGCGGTGGCCAGGTGCCGCTGGCCGCTGAAGAGCACCAGCGCCATGCCTAAGGCCATCAGGGCCATCACCGCCACCTCGCGCGCGCGAACCCGCTCCTTGAGCAGCAGCGGGCTGAGCGCCAGCAGGTAGAGCGGGCCGGTGCTTTGCAGGAAGACCGCGTTGGCCGAAGTGGTCAGCTTGTTGGCCAGCACGAAGGTGATCAGCGTCGCGGCATAGGCGGCGCCGGCCAGCCACGCGCGCCAGCTCCAGTCGCGCCGCGCCGCCGGCGCCAGCGCCAGCACCGCCAGGGCGGCGATGCCCGAGCGGAAGCTGGCTACCTGCCAACTGGTGAGCGTGGTCGCCTTGATGGCCGCGCCGCCGGTGGAAAACAGAACCGCCGCTCCCAGGGCCGCCAGGCGGCACAATGTGCGGGACGATGGCATGGACTCTCCAACTTACCCCATTCCGAAACGCTTTCGCTCCTGCTACTCTCAGGGGTGATGCACGCGCAATCGTTTTCCCGCAGAGGTTTTCTGGCCGCCATGGCGGCCGCACCGGCCGCCGCACAGGCGCCGGCCGGGGGACTCAAGATTTCGATTTTCTCCAAGCACCTGCACTGGGCGGAGTGGCCGGAAATGGCTGAAGTCGCCAAAGAGGCCGGCTTCGACGCCATCGACCTGACCGTGCGCAAAGGCGGCCACGTGCTGCCCGAACGCGTTGCCGAGGATCTTCCCAGGGCCGCCGCGATCGTCCGCAAAGCGGGTCTCGAGATGGCCATGATCACCACCGACATCAGCGACGCCACGACGCCCCACGCCGAAACGGTTCTGAAGACCGCCAGCAGTCTGGGCATCCACCACTACCGCTTCGGCGGACTCCGCTACAAAGACCAGGGAAACCCGGCCGAGCAGTTGCGCGGATTCGTCCCCGGCATGCGCGAGCTGGGAGCGCTGAGCGCGCGCTACAAGATGCACGGCATGTACCACACCCACTCGGGCATCAACCAGGTGGGCGCGCCGCAGTGGGACCTCTATACCCTGTTCAAAGAAGCGGGCTCGCCCTGGCTGGGTTACAACTACGACATCGGCCACGCCACCGTCGAGGGCGGTTTCGGCGGCTGGCTGCTGAGCACGCGCCTGGTGGCGCCGATGATGAAGGGCGTGGCGCTGAAGGATTTCCGCTTCGTTAAAGGCAAGGGCGGCGAGTGGCGCCCGCAGTGGTGCCCCATGGGCGAGGGGATGGTGAACTTCCAGAAATTCTTCGCTTTGCTCAAGGAGCAGAAGTTCAACGGGCCGCTGCAACTGCACTACGAGTATCCGCTCGGCGGCGCCGACACCGGCCAGAA
Source organism: Acidobacteriota bacterium (assembly GCA_016213755.1). GTDB lineage: Bacteria > Acidobacteriota > Terriglobia > Bryobacterales > Bryobacteraceae > JACQZT01. The sequence continues at coordinate 24,385 of JACQZT010000474.1, forward strand.
GAAGGTCACCATCGACAAGCCGGCGCTCATCGCAGTCTTGCGCAAGGATCTGGAGTTCACGCGCAGCCTATTGCGGGAAATTCGGTGACAGACACGATTTTCGGCGCACAGATCTTCGTTGGAACCCAAGGCCTTCGGCGCCGAAAATGGATGACTGTCACCGAATTTCGGGCAGCAGTTTAGTTAGCCGTTCCACGATCTCGGGGCGCTGTGCCGCGATGTCGTTGTTCTCCGCCGGGACGTCGAACAGGAGAAACTGTTTCTCCTTGCCGAAGCCGCGCACCAGCTTGTAGCGGCCATCCCAGACCGCGCGCCACTCGTTCAGCCCGCTACGCACATACTCGCGATGAGTGCGCGCTTTCCCCGATAGCACGGGTTGCAGCGGGCGGCTGTCCATCGTCCGCGGAACCTTGACTCCGGCGGCGGTGAGAAACGTCGCGGCCAAGTCGATGTGGCTCACCAGCGCTTCGCTACGGATGCCCCGTTCGACTCCCGGGCCGGCCAGCGCGAGCGGCACGCCGATGGAAGGCTGGTAGGGGACCGACTTGGCCCAGCGGTTGAGATCCCCCAGCATGTCGCCGTGGTCGCTCGAGTAGACCACCAGCGTATTGTCGAACTCGCCCCGCTTGCGGATCTCGTCCAGGAACACGCCCAGCCAGCGGTCGATGTTCTCGACCATGGCGGTGTAGTTCTGCCGGATGGCCACGTGGGTGGCGGCGTCGAACTCGGTGGAGTGGTTCGGCTGGGTATACTTGCGCGTGCGCAC
>JACQZT010000477.1 GCA_016213755.1 Acidobacteriota bacterium
CCGGGATTGTGCATGGGCTGCGGCACTTGTGTGGCGTTGTGCCCGTCCAAGAGCGCCGACATCGACGGCTACACCGAGCAACAGATCTATTCCATGGTGGAGGCGCTGGCATGACCAGGATCGTAGCGTTTGTGTGCAACTGGTGTACCTACCTGGGCGCCGACCTGGCCGGGACCAACCGCCTGGAGTACCCGGCGGATGTGCGCCTCATCCGTCTGCCCTGCACCGGCCGCATCGACTTCAACCTGGTGGTGAAAGCATTTGAAGTTGGCGCCGGCGCGGTGCTGGTTTCCGGCTGCCATCCGGGCGATTGCCACTATTCGGCCGGCAACTACCACGCGCGGCGGCGCTGGATGCTGTTCCGACCGCTGCTGGAGGCGCTGGGCTACGACCTGCGGCGGGTGCACTTCACCTGGATCTCGGCGGCCGAAGGCAAGAAGTTCCAGCAGGTGATCACCGAGATCACCGAAAAGACTCGGGAGCTGGGTCCGGCGAAACTGTTCGAGACCAACGGCGGATCCAAATGGAACGCGCCGCCGGCGCCCGAGCCTTGTTCCTGGTCGCTCGAAGAGGACCGGATGCGCGCCACGGCACGCAAGCTGCTCGAAGACGGCACTGCCAAAGTGGTGATCGGCCACGGTGCCAGGGGGCCGGTCTTCGTCACCCGGCCCGAAGAGGCGGACCGGCTGGTGTGGAACGAGGGCTGCGTCCACAACCTGACGACGTATCTGAAGCGCAAGGAGATTCGCGCGCTGGGCGCCCCGGCCATCGTGGTCAAAAAGTGCGACGAGCGCGCGTTGGTGGTGCTGGAGCAAGAGTCGCAGATCTCGCGCGAGGACATTCACGTCGTCGCCATGCCCTGTCAGGGCATGAACCAGCCCAAGTGCCGGAATTGCGAGGACGACTCGGGGCGGTACGGCGATCTTGAATCGTTTCTCGCGCTCAGCCGCGAAGACCGCATGGCTTACTGGGCCGTGGAACTCGACCGCTGCGTGAAGTGCTACGCCTGCCGCCAGGTGTGCCCGCTGTGTTATTGCGAGCGCTGCGTGGCGGACAAGAACCGCCCGCGGGTCATCGGCACGTCCGCGACCTTGAAGGACAATTTCGCCTGGCACATCACTCGCGCCTTTCACCAGGCCGGCCGCTGCATCGGTTGCGACGAATGCACGCGCGCCTGCCCGGCGGGCATCCACCTGCGGCTGCTCAACCTGGCCACGGCCAAGGCGGCCGAGGACTGCTTCGGCTACCGCGCCGGTTACGACCCGGCCGCGGAGCCGGTGTTGGGCGCCTGGTCGCTGCAGGACAAGGAGGACTTCATCCGATGAGCACCGTCATCCGGGAAGCGCGGCTGCGCGAGCTGGCCACAGGCTGGCTTGCGCAGGGCGTCGCGGTGGCGGCGCCGTTCGAAGTCAAGCCCGGTCTCATTCACTATGCGCGGATCTCCGATCCCGCCCGCCTGTTGCTGGGCGGATTCATCCGGCCGGCGAATTCGATCAAGGAGTTCTTCTTCCCGCGCCACGAGAAGCTGTACGGCTACCGCATTCAGGGCCGCTCGGTCGAACTCATCGACGCGGAAGAGCCGGCGGTGCCGCAGGTGATCCTGGGTGCGCGTCCGTGCGACGCGGCCGCCCTTCCCATCTTGGATCGCATCTTCGATTGGGACTACAGGGACGAGTTCTACTTCCGGCGGCGCGAGGCGGCCACCATCGTCACGCTGGCCTGCGCGCGGTACGACGAGAGCTGCTTCTGCACTTCGGTCGGGTTGGGGCCGGCCAGCGAGAAGGGTTCCGACGCGATGTTGCTCGACCTGGGCGGCGGCGAGTACGAAGTGCGCCTGTTCACCGAGAAGGGGCGCGCGCTGTTCGACGGCGTCCTCGAATCGTCCGCCCGGACGGCGCCCGAGTCCATCGGGCCGCCCATCCGCTTCGAGAATCTCAAAGTGGAATTCGACAGCCCGGTGTACGAGCGCGAGACGCTGGCGTGTTTGGGCTGCGGCGCCTGCGCTTACGCCTGCCCAACCTGCCACTGCTTCGATATTGCCGACGAGGGCCGGGCGCGCGTGAAGAACTGGGACTCGTGCCAGTTCAGCCTGTTCACGCTGCACGCCTCCGGGCACAATCCGCGCCCGGCGCAGCCGCAACGTCGTTTACGGCGCCCGCACCGTGGCCGGCCTGGTGTACGCGGACGAACTGGACCAGTGGGCCGCCCACCCGCGTGTGCGCGTAATCAAAACCGTGGACCCGGGCGGCGAAACGCCGGACTGGAAAGGCGAGATCGGCTTCGTTCCCGCCGCCTTCGAGCGCGCCAGCGTGCCCGCCGGCAACTCGGCCGCGCTGGTCATCGGCCCGCCCATCATGATCAAGAACACCCTGCCCGTCCTCGACCGGCTGGGGCTGGCGCCCAAGGACATCTACACCTCGCTCGAAAACCGCATGAAGTGCGGCCTGGGCAAGTGCGGCCGCTGCAACTGCGGCCCGCTCTACGTCTGCAAGGAAGGCCCGGTTCTCAGCATGGAACAAATGCGGCAGTTGCCGGCGGACTACTGACAGCCACGCTTCCCGGTGTAGACGGGTTTCAGGAGGGCGCTACGGCCGAGGAGATCCATTAGCAGTACCCGTCGGTATCCCTGGCTGACGTCTACTCGGTCATTGCTTTCTATCTTAACCACCGCTCCGAAGTGGAAGAGTACCTGCGGGAGGCGGACGCCGCTGAGCAGCAAGCTGCCCAACTGATCCGGAGACAGCCATCTTCGCTCACCTTCCGAGAACGACTCCTCGCGCGCCGGCCGCATTCCTCGTGATCCGCTTCCTCGCCGGCGAGAACCTGAACCGCAACATCGTCCGGGCCCTGGGCCGCCGGTATCCTGGCATCGATGTAGCGATCGCTCAGGATGTGGGTTTGACCGGCGTCCCAGACGGGGCGCTGCTCGCATGGGCGGCGGATCACTGGCGAGTCCTCCTGTCTCACGATTTCCGAACTCTCGCAGCCGAGGCCGAGAGGCGACTTCGCCGGGGAGAGCCAATGCATGGACTCCTGCTGATTCGGCGACCGACGCCGGTGGCCCGTGCGGCGGAGGATCTCGCCCTGGTGCTTGAATGCAGCACTGCCGCCGAGTGGGTTGGCAGAATCGAGTACCTGCCGCTTTAAGACGAAGGGTCTCCTGTTCGCGGCCTACCGCCCCACCGTCACCACCGCTCTGAAGCCGAAGACCCCGTTGATGCCGTAGGGGCTGAAGGTGCGGCCGTCGCGGCTGATCAGCGCGAGGCCCAGCCGCTGGGTGCTGGTATCCACCGCCGCCGGCCGGCTGCCGCGTTCGACACGCGTGTTGAAGCCCACCACGAAGTCGCCCGATTCGATGGTCAGCGGCGGCACGTCGTACTCGACAAATCTCCCGACGTCGCCGACTCGCGCGGCGGTGGCGCGCAGCCGCGTTCCGTCGACATCGCTGCCGGTGGTGGCGGCCCCCGCCAGGATTCCCACGCTTTCGCCCTTGGCCGGCCCGTCTTCGCGGTCGTGGAAGTAGATCGTCACCTGGGTCAGCGTGGCCGGGTAGGCGGGCGGCGTCAGGCGGTTCACCATGTGCAAGTCGCTCGCGCCTTCGGGCGGTTGAAGCGCGGCCTCGAAGACGCCGTCGTCCAGCTTCAGTTCCTGGCTGCCGGTGGAGAATCCCGTGCCGCTCAGGCGCACCGTGAGCACAGGCTGATTCGGCGCGTTGCCGCGGATCGTGAGGGTGGCGCTAAGGGCGGCGGCGCTGTCGGGCGCGAAGCGCACCTGCACGCTAACCGTCGCCCCGAAGTTCACGGTCAGAGGCGCGGACGGGGAAAGCACCGTGAAGCGCGGGTTATCGGCCGAAAGCGCCGTGAGGGTCAGCGGGGCGTTGCCCAGGACGCGGACGGTGACAGAAAGGTCCTTCGTCTGGCCCACCTGGACGCTCCCAAAATCGAGGCTGGCCGGCGTTACCTCGATCCGCACATCGGCCGGTGGCGCGGGCGCGGGCGTAGGAGTTGGCGCGGGCGCGGGCGTCGGAACCGGAGCCGGCTTGGCGGTCGGTAGCACCGGCCAGGCAGTCAGGGCCGCCACGTCGCTGGTGTCCGGACTGGGGAGGACGGCCGAGGCGACCACCGGCTGATCCGACTCGATGCCGATGGAACCGCCCACCTGGCCGGCCGCGGCCGTCACCAGCGTGGCCAGCGCCTGGGAGATTCTGCCGTTCGGCGGAATGCTCACCCGCGTCTGTCCCACCAAGCTGGCATCCGCCCGGTAGATTCTCACGTCCACGGCGGCGGTCGCGGCGCTGGGGTTGAAGATGTTCACCAGCATCGGCGCGCCGGCCGGATTCGCCACGTGCGGCAGCAGCACGGAACGGTGCGCTTCTCCGGTCAAACCCAGCATTGCGCGCGCGCCGAAACTGAGATCGCCTGCCAGGCCGCCGGCGTCGCTTTCGACCACCAGTGCGCCGGAGACGGCCGCCTTTGCGTCAAGCGAAAACGTCTCCGCCACATCGCGCCAGTACTGCTCGCCGGGGCGCAGAGTGATGCTGGCAGCGCGCCCCAGCGCCGAGCCGTCGTTGGCGAACGCGCGCAGCGAGAGCCGGGCCTCGCGGGCAGTGGGGTTGGCAATGTTCAGCCGCCCCGCTGCCAGGTGCGAAGAGTAGAGCCGGCTGGGTGTAACTTCGCCGGGACCGAGCGGCTGCGCGTTCACCGCTGCGAGAGAGTCGGCGCCGGCCAGCGCCAGCGCGGCCCAGACGCGGTATTCGGCCTGGACATGAATGCGCCCGCGGAACGGCTCCGTCATTTGCGGGAACAGGTTTCTGACCCTCGATTCGCGCCGAGCTTTGGGAGCCATCTCGATCTCCGCCTGGCCGGCCAGTTGACCGGTCGTGTCGCGCAGTTCGAGTTGAACCGTGTTGCGGAAGTTGGAAGCGTTGGTCAGGTGCAGCTCGGCTTGGGTGCCGCTGTCCGATTCCACTCCGGTCAGAATGAGCGAGGCGGCCAGGGCCGTGTCGAGAGCCAGGGCCTCGAAGCCCTTGCCGCGCGCCAGCAGCACGGTTCCCGCCAGCGTGTTGCGGTCCGAGTAGGACTGGATCCATCCCCCGGCATTGGCGGCCAGTTTCCCGAGTCCCGCGTGGCTGGGGCTCGACGCCTGGGCGCCGGGCGCTAGGCGCAGGCTGGCGGGGTTCTCGATCTCTTCGCCGGCCACGGGCTGCCCGGTGGCTTGGTAGGCGTTCAGCCTCAGATTGGCTTCCTGCGCGCCGGCGTTGACGAAAACCACTCCGGCGGTGTCGGGAGTGGGAGCGTGAAGGACGGCGTCATTGAAGGGCCCGATGACGGCCAGCGAATAGTACGGATCCAAACCCTCCACTCGCGCGGTCGCCGTGTGGGTCTGTTTGTCGATGGTGGTGGGATAGCTCCGCAGGCGGCCGGTGCCGGGGTCATAGGAAACGATGCGTAAGACCGACTCTTGGAACCGAGGATCGTCGGGAAACTGGCCGGGATCGTACTCCAGTTTCAGATCGGCCTGAAAGGTGCCGTTCTCGGCGATGGGCGGGTCGAACTGCCAA
>JACQZT010000481.1 GCA_016213755.1 Acidobacteriota bacterium
CGCGCGATTGGCGGCCCGGTTGTTGACCACCACGCTCACAACGTCCCCGGGCAGAGCGCCGGCGGGCACCTCGAGCTGGATGTCAAACTCGACCGTACGGTCGGCCGTATAGCTCGTGTTGGAACTGGCGGGCAAACCGCCGACGTAGACTCGCACCGGCTGCTTCAGCTCCGTGTCGCCCAGTCCACTGGCCGACAGAACCAGCGCGCTGCCCGCCGCGGCAGCGGCCGCTTCCCCATAGCCCTTGTCGTCCACCGTGCGCAGCGACGGTTCCAGGCGGTTGATGCTGACGCTGGCCGGCCGGCTCCGCGCTTCGCCCCGCCGCACGTAGACGCTGGCCAGCCCCACGGACGTCTCGATCGGCACCTGCGCGACGATCTTGTCGGGCGAGGCTGAGTAGAGCGGCATGGGCCGCGGCTGGCGCTCGGAAAGCGACTGGATGAAAGCCTCCACCGGCGGATCGCCGAGCTGGGTCGGCCAGGGCGTGCCCGTGGCCTTGGCGCCCGCCGGCGGTCCGAGATTCAGGCCGGTGATCCACAGCAGGCCTCCGGGCGCGACCACCGAGGGCGCCGGCAACTGGCTGAAGGCGTTGACCACGCCGCGCGGCGTGACCACCGGCGCCATCTGCGCGCAGGCTCCAGCCGCGCACACCACAAAAGCGAGAACCGTTTGAAGGCGCATATTTCTACTAACCCAGCATACTGCAACTGGTTCTTCGGCTACCACGCAGCGCGGGGGTAGTTTTGCCGGATGCGCGTGTCGGCGGTCACAAGCAGCGACTCGCCATTGGATTTGGCTTGCGCCACAATGATGCGGTCGAAGGGATCGGAGGTCCAATCCAGAGACAGAGCCTCGCGGGCAACCGCCGGAAACGGGAAGCAGCAAAGGTCGATTCCAAAAACGGCGTTGAGGTACGAGTAGAGAGCCATCGGTTCGACGCCGATCCGCTTGCGGTCGTACAGGTACTGGAATTCCAGGAGAACCATGGGAGAGATGAGGAGTTGGTTGGCCTCGATCTGCTTTTTAGCCTCGGCGGACAGACGCTCAACCAGGCCGTCGTGAAGCCAGACGGCGATGTGGGTGTCGAGATAGGCGCTCACAAGCCGTTCCAGTCTTTCCGGAGTTGGCTTTCGATCTCCTCGATCAGCGCCGGGTCGCTATGGACGATGGAATCGGGGGGGCACAATAGCGCACTCTGGCGCTTTGCGCGGGCCAGTTTGGATGCGAGTTGAGCCCGAACCAGCCTCACGGTGGAGCCTTTATATACGATTTCGACGGTTTCCCCACCGAGGGCACGTTCGAGAACGGGGAAAAGGCTCTTCCGGAACTCGGTGGCGGTTAGCTTCATGCCTTTAGTGTACAGGAACAAACGTACAGATGTACCACTCATGTGGTGTGTTTCTCTATCGGAGATGCGGGGCGGTGTTCTTGAGGCGGATGGGGACGGTTCGGTAACTTTCGATCCGCCGGCCGCGGAAGGCGACTTCGCCCAGCAGCCCCTGTTGCGTTTCCGGGCTCTGGAACTGGTCGAACACCAGGTTGCCGAGCGAGTAGAAAATCACGCCGTCGCGGTAGCGCTCGGCGGGCTGCGCGACGTGGGGGTGGTGGCCGGCGACCACGCTGGCGCCGGCGTCGATGGCCGCGCGCGCGAACTCCACCTGCTGGGAATCGGGGCGGGGAGAGTACTCGCGGCCGGCGTGCATGGAGACAATCACCACGCCGGCGCGCTCACACATGCGCTTGACGTCCGCTCGCATGACGGGCACGTCCAGCATGGCCACGCGGCGGTCCTGGTCGGGGTAGTTACCGTTGGCCTGGTCGTAGGTGTAGGCGAGAAAGCCGAAGCGCAGACCGTTGCGCTCGAGGACGGCGTCGGCGCCGGTGCCCACGGCGCGAATGCCGTGCCGGTCCAGCCAGCGCAGGGTGTACTCCAGGCCATAGGCGCCCTGGTCGCGGGCGTGGTTGTTAGCGGTGGAGACCACGTCGATGCCGGCCAGAACCAGTCCCTGGACCATGGCCGGTTCGGCCTTGAAGAGCATGCCCTTATCCGCCGGACGGCCGCGGTCGGAGAAAGGCGATTCGAGATTCACGAAGGCGATGTCGGCGGCGCTCAGGGTGGACGCAATGGCGCGGAACGGGAGTGCCGCGTCGCCGGAGCGCCGCGCCAGCCGGCCCACGTACCGGGAGAGCATCACGTCGCCGCCCACCAGCAAGCGAGTGAGCGGGGGCGGGGGAGGCGCCGGCGGCGGTTTGGGTTTGCGCGAGCAGCCGGCCAGCGCGAGGACCAGCAGCGCGGCGGTGAAATGCGGGCGGGTCAACGAAGCTCAATCCATCAGGCGCGTGGCCGCCTTATCGAGATACCAGACCGCGCTGCGGCCGTGGGGCGACATCATCTGGGCCGGCCATTTCATGGGATCGTACGGCTCTTGAAAAACCGCGCGGACCGCCTCGGCTTTCTCCTCGCCGGTCACCAGCATGACCGTGTGATGCGCGGCCAGCAGCACCGCCGGCAGCAGAGTGATGCGCCACTGGTTGAGCTTCTCGATGTAGGTCGCGGCGGCCACGCGATCGCGGTCGGCGATCAGCGCATCGCCGGCAAACAGGCTGGCCGTGTGGCCGTCGGCGCCCATGCCGCGCTGAATCACGTCAAAGTGCGGAACCTCGCCTTCGGCCAGTTCGAAAAACTCACGAATCTCCTCGACATAACGCCGGGCCGCGCGGTCCGGGTTGAACTCGCCCTGGATGCGGTGGATGTTGTGCCGCGGAATCCGCCCGGTCCGGATCAGCGTCTCATCCGCCAGGCGGTAGTTGCTGGTCGTCTCCGTCGGCGCGACGCAGCGCTCGTCGACCCAAAACAGGTGAATCTTGGGCCAGGCTAATTCGCAGCGCGCCAGAGCCTCGAACAGCGGGCGCGGCGTGGCGCCGCCCGATACCGCCAGCGAGGCGTTCGGCCGGCTGGACAATGCCTCCTGGAGTATAACCTCGATCTGCCGCGCACAGGCTTGGGCGGCTTCCTGCGGGGTCGGGTAGGCGTACCAGTGTCTGCTCATCTCTCGTCCGCTCGTTCCCCGAGTATCTGCGAAAGCGCGGCCGGAATCAAGTCCGCCGTGCGGGCACTTACCGGGCCGGCCGCAGCAGTTTCATGCTTACCGGCAAGGTGAACAGCTCGTCCGTCAGGCCCTGGTTCACCGTCACGCTCTCGGCGTACATTTCGAAAAGCTTCTCGCCGTTGCGTTCGCGCTGAATCACGTGCGGCCATTGCACGCCGCCGGTCTCGCGATACTTCGAGAAGACCGTGACTTCCTCGAAGCGATCCCGGGTCTTCGGGTCGCGGCGAATGAACTCCTGGCGCACCGGCAGTTTGGTCGTCTGCTGCACGAAGACCGTGGTGACCAGGTTGTTCGAGTCGGTGATGTCGACCACATCCACGGCCATGTTGGACCAGACGTCGCTGCGCCGAAAATCGAACAGCAGACCGGGTTCGCCCAGCCGCTGACGCAGGATATAGAAGACGTTGCGCAGCGTGGACTCGCGATACCGCGCCAGAGTCTCCTCCGGGACCGGACGGGCGCCGCGGAAGGTGATCTGCCAGCCTTTGCCGTCTTCGGTGAACAGCACGGCGGAGTCTTCGTTCTTGCCGAACGCCTGGCGCTCCCGGAGCCCGAAGAAACCCGCCGCCGGCGGCTCGGGCCGGGTCACGTAGCGGGTGTAGATTTTGGCCACCGAGAGGCCGCGCAACTGGTCGTTGTAAAAGGAGTAGGCCCGGCCGGTCTCGGCGCGGTCGCGCATGGACAGGAACTTTTCGCCGCCGAGGGCGGCCAGCATCTCATCGGCCAGGCGCTTGCCTTTTTCCTGCGCCGTCTGCGCCGCGCCCAGCGAGGCGCACATCAGAGCGATCGTGAGGAGCCTCATGGTTTCCGGCTCAACTCCTCCGCCGTCAATCCGC
>JACQZT010000471.1 GCA_016213755.1 Acidobacteriota bacterium
ACTCATTCCATAAACCAATATAAACCCCTCACGCACTCGACCCGGTATCCTTGAAACGCTTGTGGCGCGAGCGCCGGACCAGCAACCTGCCGCTGGATCAGAGCGGCGTGTGGCGCTTCCGCGAGTTCATCCCCTTTCTCAACGACGAACGGCACGTGGTGACGCTGCGCGAAGGAAACACGCCGCTTCTCGACGCTCCGCGCGCGGCCGCCTACGCGGGGCTCGATCGCCTGGTGTTCAAACACCAGGGGTTCAATCCCACGGGCTCGTTCAAAGACAACGGCATGAGCGCGGGCGCCGCGCAAGCCATGCGGCTGGGAATGAAGCGCGTGGCGTGCGTGTCGACGGGCAACACGTCGGCTTCGATGGCCGCCTACGCCGCCGCCGCGGGGCTTCAGCCGATCGTCTTCATTCCCCACGGCAACATCAGCTACGGAAAGCTGGCGCAGGCCCTGGAGTACGGCGCCCGCACCTTGCAGGTGGAGGCCAACTTCGACCAGATTCTGGCCCTGGTGCGCGCGCTGGCCGAGCGGCTGGGCATTTACCTGCTCAACTCCATCAACCCGTTCCGCATCGAGGGCCAGAAAACCATCCTCGTGGAGCTGATGGACCAGCGGGACTGGGCGCCGCCGGACTGGATTGTGCTGCCCGGCGGCGCCCTGGGCAACACCTCGGCCTTCGGCAAGGCGCTGCGCGAGATGTACGAGTGGAAGCTGATAAACAAAATGCCGCGGCTGGCCGTGGTGCAGGCCGAGGGCGCGGCGCCGTTCCACGCCCTGATGCGCTCCCTGGACCGCTCGCGACTGACGCCGGTGGAGAACCCCGAGACGCTGGCGACGGCCATCCGCATCGGCGATCCGGTGTCCTGGCCCAAGGCGCTGCGCGAAGTGCTGGCGACGCGGGGCGCGGTGACCAAGGTGAGCGAGCAGGAGATCGCCGACGCCAAGGCGCAAATCGGCGCCTGCGGCATCGGCTGCGAGCCGGCTTCGGCCGCGACGCTGGCGGGCATCCGCAAGCTGCGCGCGGGGGGAGTGATTTCCCAGAGCGCCGACGTGGTGGCCGTGCTGACCGGCAACCTGCTCAAGGACCCGGACTACATCTACCGCTACCACACCGGCCAGCTTCAGACCCCCAGCGGCGTGGCGATCCAGTCCACCTTCGCCAACCAGCCCGCGGTGGTCCCCAACGACGCCGACCAGATCGCCCGGCTGCTGAGCGAGTGAGCGGTCCTACTGCACGGGGGTGCCGTAGGGGATTAGGGTTTTTATGCGTTCGGCGGAGTCGACGCGGGCGATGCGCCAGGCGCCGGCGGTTTTCTCGACGCAGACGAGCTGGACTTCGTTGCGGTCCTGGTAGACGTACTCGACCTTGAGCTTTACTTCGCGGTCGCTGAGCGGCTGGGGTTCCATCACCGCCACGCCCTTGATGGCGGCGTTGGATTCGCGCAGGTACTTGGCGAAGGCCGCTTCGCCCGATTCCGCGATGGTTTGCCGCAGCGAAACCTCCATCTGGCCGGTGTAGGCGCCCAGGTACTTTTGCACGTTGCCTTCGCGCGCGGCGTCGAGCATGGCGTAGACGGCGTCCTGGGGTTTGGGTTCGGCAGGCGGTTTGGGAGGTTTCCATCCGCTGCGGAAGACGGCGATACCGCCCAGCGCGATGGCGAGAATCGCGACGGTGACTGCCTGGGCCTTGCGTTCGCGGGTCACCGTGCGAAGAATGCCTGCGCCGCCTCGACGGTGCGGCGGATATCGTCTTCGATGTGCGCGGCGGAAACGAAGGCCGCCTCAAACTGCGAGGGCGCGAGGTAGATGCCGTGTTCGAGCATCCAGTGGAAGTACTCGCGGAAGCGCACCACATCGGACTTCTTGGCGGATTCGTAATCGGTCACCGGAGCGGGCGTGAAGAAGAGCGTGAACATCGAGCCGACCCGATTCACGGTCAGCCCCGCCGGCACGGCGGCGCACAGTTCGGCCGTGCGCGCCTCGAGTTGCGCGTAGGTTTCCGGGTGCGCTTTGAGATGCCGCAGCATGGCCAGCCCGGCGCCCACCGCCAGCGGATTGCCGGAAAGCGTCCCGGCCTGGTACACCGGCCCCAGCGGCGCCACCTGGCGCATGATCTCGGCCCGGCCGCCGTAGGCGCCCACAGGCAGCCCGCCGCCGATCACCTTGCCCAGCGTGGTGAGGTCGGGCACGATGCCGTAGAGTTGCTGTGCGCCGCCGTAAGCCACGCGGAAGCCGGTCATCACCTCGTCGAAAATCAGCAGCGCGCCGTGCCGGGCGGTGAGGTCGCGAAGGGATTCGAGGAAACCCGGCGCGGGCGGAACGCAGCCCATGTTGCCGGCCACGGGCTCGACGATCACAGCGGCGATCTCGCCGCCGCGCTCGCGGAATACCCGATCCACCGCTTCGTGCGAGTTGAACGGCACGGCGATGGTGGTTCCGGCGAAGGCCTCCGGCACCCCGGCGGCGTCGGGAATGCCCAGCGTGGCCACACCCGAACCGGCTTTGACCAGCAGCGAATCGACGTGGCCGTGGTAGCAGCCCTCGAACTTGACGGTGAGCGCGCGGCCGGTGAAGCCGCGGGCCAGGCGCAGGGCGCTCATGGTGGCTTCGGTGCCCGAGTTCACCAGGCGCACCATCTCGACGCTGGGCACGGCCTCCACGATCAGCTCCGCCAGTTCGATCTCGCGCTCGGTGGGCGCGCCGAAGCTGGTGCCGATGGCCAGCGTCTCCTCCAGCGCCGCGATGATTTCCGGGTGGCGGTGGCCCAACAGCAGCGGGCCCCAGGAGCAGACATAGTCGATGTAAGCGTTGCCGTCCGCATCGAAGATATGCGCCCCGGCGCCGCTGGCAATGAACGGAGGAGTGCCGCCGACGCCGCGGAAGGCCCGCACCGGGGAGTTGACGCCGCCCGGGATCAGGCGCTGCGCCCTTTCAAAGAGAACTTCGGATTTGGTCATACGCGGTTCTCGCCCGGCATCAGCCGGTGGAAAAAGAAACTCAGGACGATCTCGTGCAGCGTGCCGTTCAGGTTGCGCAGCAGGCACTCTTTCAGATCGGCATAGGACTGCGTGCCGGCGAACAGGTCCTGCACCAGGTTGGTGAAGCTGGGGCTGCGGCGCATGAATTGCACCATGCGAGCGGGCACGCTCGAGAGCAGAAACTTGTCCAGGAACAGGCGCCGGGCCAGGCGCGCGGCGACTTCCAGGTCGTAGCCGAAATCGCGATTCAGCAACTGGCGGTAGGCGCGCTGCTTTTCGGCCGGCGCGTGGCAGTCGGCCAGCACCACCTGGCTGGCCAGGTCGGCCGAGCGGAGGGCATAGTAGATGCCTTCGCCGGTGATGGGATCGCACAGCCCGCCGGCGTCGCCCACCGCCACCCAATGGTCGCCCGCGATGCGGTTGCGGCGCCAGGCGGGAAACTCGAGCGAAGGCAGCACGTGGCTGTAGAAGACCGCGTCCTTGAGCGGGATGCCCTTCCAGGCCAGGTAGCGGTCCAGGCGCGCGCGCAGCGCCTGCGCCGGTTCGCCCTTGCCGCAAATGCCGGCGGAGAGATGGCCGCGGCGGGGGAAGATCCAGAGGTAGCCTTCAAAGCGCCGGGAAAACTGGATGTCGATGTGGTCCTGTTCGGCGGGCACGTAGTAGCCCAGGGCGTACATGGTGTCCCGCCGGGTCCACTCGGTGCCGACGTTGCGCAGCGGATTGCGCGCACCGGTGGCCACCACGCAGAAATCGGCGTCCAGAGCGCCGCGGCGGGTGCGGATGCGCCAGCCCGAGCCGGCGCGCTGGAGGTCCAGCACGCGCTCCTTTTCGAGTTGCGCGCCGGCCTTTTCGGCGCGGTCGAGCAGCATGCGGTTGAGATCCAGGCGCGAGTAGATCACCACCGGGCGGTGCATGGTCATGCGCACCGAGCCGGCCGGGGGGGCGGTGAGATACGTTTCGCGGACCAGGCGTTTGGGAGTCGAGTTCTCGATGAGAAATGGGTACCGGCTGTAGGCTTTGTAGGTCAAGCCGCCGCCGCAGGGTTTCTCCCAGGCGAGTTTCTCATCCAGGACCACGGTATCCAGCCCGGCCGACGCCAGCCTCTCGGCTGCGAAGGCGCCCGCCGGGCCGCCGCCCAGTACCGCGACGCGTTTCATTTTCCGCTTCCGGAGGGCGTTCCTTTCCCCATGGAAGGATGGTCGGGCGGCATGCCGCTGCCCTGCGGCGCCGCGGGAGCCGCGCCACCGTGGGGCGACATTCCGCTGTCGCGCTTGCCCTTCACCACCCACCGGTCGCCCTTCTTCTCCAGGGTGTACTGCATCTGCATTCCAGTCGACGGATCGCTACTCCCTTTCGGCCGGAAGGAGACCACGGCGTCGGCTTCATTCTGGCGGAAGGACACCGAGGTTATGTCCACCTGCATGGACTTGACATCGAGGCCCGCTTTGCCGGCCAGGTGGTCGAGCACCCCCTGGCGGATGGCTTCTTTGCTATCGATTGCGCGGCTGCACCCGGACAGAACCAAGGCGGTCGCCGCAACCACAAGGACGCTGGTTTTCACTCTCCGATTATACCCGGAAGCCGAAAAGACGCGCGGCGTTGAGGCCGCGAATGCGGGCCCGGCCGGCGGCCGGCGCGAAATCGAGCAGGCGGTCGAGCAGAGCGTCGTTGCGCTGGAAATCCTCGAGCGTGTGGCCCAGGCTGCCCCAGACGATCCGCTCCGGCCCGAAGGCGTCGAAGACGCGGCGCGCCAGGGGCCGGACGTCATCGAAGGGGTGCTTCCGCCGGGAGGAGTAGGCGACGCTCGAGAACTTCATGATCACTTTGGGGAAGCGCGCGAGGCGGAGAACCTCCTCGTATTGCTCCGGCGTGCCCTGCGCGGCGCGCACCAGGTGGTCGAGGATCATGGGCGTGCCGGGAAACTCGGCGGCCAGCGCGGCCACCTGGGGCGCGTAGAACGGGATCATGTGGAACTGAATGGCCAGGCCGAGCTCGTGCGCCTTGCGCACGATTGGGCGCAGCGCGGGGGAGCGCAGATCGCGGTCCCGGATGGCGCCCGAGGTGGTGGGCGCGAGTTTCGGGTCCTGGACGGCGTGCATGCGCAGCGCGACGATGCGGCCCGGGTGCTTCTTCACCAGCGCTTCCATGCGCGCGGGCGTTTCGGGCGCGATGGGGTCGAACAGGCAGGTGCCTTTGAAGAAGCCGGGGGAAGGTTCATTGGCGAAGCAGTGTTCCAGGTAGCGGTGGTCGTCCTGGTAGGGTTCGGGATGCACAATCACGGTGTGCGCGAGGCCGGCCTCGCGGGCGAACTTGACGTAGTCCTCCAGGGGCGCGGCGGGCGGCCGGTAAGTGGCCTGCGGGTGATACGGGAAGCGCTTCTGGTCGGCGGCAAACAGGTGGACGTGGGTTTCGATGACATACGGTTTCGCCGGCGCGGCCAGGGCGGTCGAAGCGGCGAGAAATCGGCGGCGCGAAACGGAAGCGGGCATCGCGCCCAGTGTAACGAAAACCCCCAACCCCGGGGAAACTCGGGGACAGACGGAACGTTCCCCAATTCTTGTTGAAA
>JACQZT010000472.1 GCA_016213755.1 Acidobacteriota bacterium
CCGCCAGCGCCGAGTTGCTGGTGCTGTGGCGCCGGCAGAAGGGCTTATGAAAGGTCCCTCCGTCCGGCCGGTCTTCCATTACGCGTGCTTCACCTGGGCCTTGAAATCTTTCCTGCGTCAGCCGGGCGATGGCCGGATGCAACCGCGGATCCCCGCCTCCAGCCTGAGCTGGGGGCTGTTGCTGGGCGCCCTTCTGCGCTTGAAGAGCGCCCTCCGGCTGGAGTGGCTGGCGCGCGCGGCCGGCCGGAAGGAGACCGGCCTGGCCCCCGGATTCGGCGACGATGCGCTGGCCTGCTTCACCCAGCGCGCCGATCCGGAAGTGATCCGCCACCGCGCGGCGGCGACATTGAAACTGGCCAAGCGGAACAAGGGGTTCGAGGAATCCGCCTTCTGAAGGAACGGGTTCGGGCTGGCCTCATCCACGCCCGGCGGAACGGTAAGCGGCTGGGCCGACCGGCAACTCCGGCCCCGCGGGCCGATGAGGTCCGGAAACTACATCGCGCCGGTGTCAGCCAAGCCGAGATCGCCCGCCGCCTCCAGATCGGGCGCACCTCGGTGCGCCGCGTTCTGGCGGCCGATTCCTCGCGGAAATAGCTCACCCCGCGCCCTTACGCAGGCCTGCCGAAAGCTGACGAAGTACTCTGAATTGTACCGCACCAGCAGGCGACGGGTTCCGCTTGATTTCCGGGCCGGGCCGAATCGGCGGCATTGCGTTCGTAGTTGCGCCGCTGCATTCCTCGATCCGAACCGTTTGGCCAGCACTGGCCCCCTCCGAACAGGTCGCCGCCGTCGCCCTCCGCAATACCCTCCCGGAATTTCTCGCAACTGCCGCCAAACCCTCAATCCTCGTGAAATTCATCCGCGACCGGCTGGACCTGTCCAGAACCGAAGGAACCAGTTTGGCGGCATAAGCCGCCCACCGTCATATCTCGGTACTCTCAAGCTTGGATCTGTCGTAACATGAATCGACGACCGACTGGCTTTCTGACCATGAGAAACACAGCGACTCTCTTGTGGGCCGCGCTCACACTGTGCGCGGCCGCCGCGCAGGACCCAACCGCCGCCCGGCGCGCCACGCTCGAGGAACTGCAACAGATCCTGCTTCCCAGCCGGGCGCCCGCCAACGGCCGCATCAACGCCCAGGACAAGACCTGGGAGGACTGGGTCCGGCGGACCGGCGAACTGCCGCCCGACTTCGACGCCCTGCCATCGGTTGCGGAGTTGCCCGACCCGCTGATGCTGGACGAAGGCGGCCGCCGGGTTCCCGTCACCACGCCCGAGCAGTGGGCGCGGAAGAAGCGCTGGATTCGCGAACAGGTGGAGCGCTGGGTGTTCGGCTCCATGCCGCCCGCGCCGGACAATCTGCGCGCGACGGTGAAAGGCTCGCACCGGGAAGGAACGGCCACCGTGCGCGACGTCTTGCTCGAGTTCGGCCCCGGGCGCCGCGCCACGCTGCGCCTTCAGCTCGTCATCCCCGATGGCCGCGGTCCGTTCCCTGTCTTCCTCACCAACCACGGCCGCAATCGCCCCTGGCTCTACACCGCCGTCAACCGCGGTTACATCGCCTGCTACTACTACGCCACCGACCCGAACTATGGCGACGACGACGATTCGGACCGTTTCATCGAGGTCTACCCCGGGTACGACTTCTCGTGCCTGGCGCGCTGGGCCTGGGCCGCCTCGCGCGCGGTGGATTATCTGTACACGCTCCCCGAAGCAGATAAAGGCAAGATCGGCCTGACCGGCCACTCGCGCAACGGCAAGCAGGCGCTGCTGGCCGCCGCCTTCGACGAACGCATCGGCGCCGTCATACCTTCCAGCGGCAACACCGGCGAGATCATCCCCTGGCGCTACAACACCAATCCGTTCGCCATCGAGAGCCTCGAGCTGCTCACCGGCGCGCAGTCGCACTGGTTTCATCCAAGGCTGCATTTCTTCGCCGGCCGCGAGAACAAGCTCCCCGTGGATCAGCACATGCTGCTGGCCATGGTGGCTCCGCGCGGCCTGATGATGTATTCCGGATACGCCGAGTCGGCCGCCAACCCGCTGGGCTTCGAGCAGGCCTACCGCTCCGCCCTGCGCGTCTACCGCTTCCTCGGTCGTGAGGAAAACATCTGGCTTCACCTGCGCGAAGGGGAACATGCGACCAGCGCCGATGACATCGAGAACTTCGTCGACTTCTACGACGCCGTCTTCGGGCGCGGCAGACGCCCCAAGTCGGAGACGTGGATCAACGGATACGAATTCGACTCCTGGTCGAAGCGCACAGGCGAGAAGATCGATCCGCTGCAATTTCCCGAACGATCGCCCGGCAATCTCGCCTCCGGCTGGGAGCGGCGCAAGCCGGAAATCCGCCAGGCAATACGCCAGATGCTGGGCGCGGAGCCGCCCCGCCTGCCGTTTGCCGGCAAGCGGAAGCTGACCGATGCTTCCTGGTCCAACGAGAGCTGGCTGGCCACGCTCTACAACCGTCCCACCGCGGAGCGGCACTGGCAGGATCGCCTGCGGGCCGCCGGCATGGGAGTCTCGATCGTGCCGTTCGGCGACGGACTGGCCGGCCAACTCTTCTATCCGGTCGATGCGTCCGGCAAACCCAGGCCGGGCAAGTGGCCCGCGGTCGTGTGGCTGCATCCGTATGCTTATTCGACGGGCTGGTCGGCGCGTTCGCCGTGGAACCCTTCGGCGACGAACTACTTGGCCGACCAGCGCCCCTCGTTCGCCTCCCTGGCCGGCCGCGGCTTTGCCGTGCTGGCCTTCGACCAGATCGGCTTCGGCACGCGGTTGCACGAAGCGCGCCGGTTTTACGAGCGCTATCCCGGCTGGTCGTTGATGGGCCGCATGGTGGCCGACACGCGCGACGCCGTGGACGCGCTCGCGGGACTGGAGGAGATCGACGCGTCGCGCATCTCGCTCGTCGGCTATTCCCTGGGCGCGAAGGTCGCTCTGTTCGCCGCGGCGGCCGATGAACGGATTCGCGCCGTGGCCGCCGTGTGCGGCGTGGAGGCCTTGCGGCTCGACCGTCCGGAGAAAGGCGCCGAGGGCCTGCGCCATTACTCGCACTTGCACGGGCTGATCCCGCGCTTCGGCTTCTTCCTTGGGCGGGAGTCCCGCCTGCCGGTAGACTACGACGAACTGCTGGCTCTGGCCGCCCCGCGCCCGGTGCTTGTCGTTGCGCCGATCCGCGACCGTTATGCTCCGGTGGAGGACGTGCGGCGTGTGGTCGAGGCGTCCCGCGGCGTCTACAGGCAGCTCGGGCGCGAGGAAGCGCTGGAACTCGACACGCCCGCGGACATCAACCGTTTTTCCCGAAAGACGCAGGAGCGCGTTTTCGACTGGTTAGCTCGCGTGAGGTGAACCGATGAATCGCCGTCAGTTCTTCAGCAGTTCTTTCCGCGCCGCAACGGCCGTGGGCCTGGCCCCGCAAGCGACTCCCGCCGCGAACGACCGCATCGAACGCGCGCGCCAGGCGGCGCTGGACGTCCTGAAAGCGACGCCGAGCCAGATCCAGCACGGCCTCGAACTGCACGCCAACTCTCTGGTCGTCGAGTCCTACGGCTTCTCCCCGCGCGCGGCGCCGGACGGCGACCGCATGCGCGAGGCCATCGAGTCCGGAGCTTCCGCGATCGAACTGGAAGACTTGAGCGAAGAGATGTCCATGACCCGCCCGGTGACCAGTCCGGCCGAGCGTGTGGAATACGAAAACGGCTGGCGCGCCTCCGGGGTCACCTGCATTCTCCAGAACGCGGGCGAGGAGGGTCAGGACCCGCTGCGGCTCGTGAAGCGCCTGGCCCGGTTCACTTACGTCACCGACATGCTGCGGGGCTTTGTGAGCAAGGCGGCCACGCCCGGCGACATCATCGCCGCCAAGAGGAGCGGCACGCGCTGCCTGTATTTTTCCGGCAACGGCGTTCCCATCACCCAGCATTGGGTTTCGGTGGAGGACGAACTGCGCTACATCCGCATCTTCTTTCAGCTCGGCATCCGCATGATGCACCTCACCTACAACCGGCGGAACATGATCGGCGAGGGATGCGCCGAGCCGTCCAACGCGGGCTTGAGCGACTTCGGCCGCGCGGCGATCGCCGAGATGAACCGCGCCGGCGTCATCGTCGATTGCGCGCACTCCGGCTGGCAGACCAGCCTGGAGGCGGCCAAAGCTTCCAAGCGTCCCATGGTGGCAAGCCACTCCTGCTGCACCGCCGTCCATCGCCACATCCGGTCCAAGCCCGACGAAGTCATCCGCGCCATCGCCGACAGCGGCGGGTACATCGGCATCTGCGTGGTGCCCAGTTTCCTCGGGCGCGGCGGCGACATCAACGCCATGCTCGACCACATCGATCACGTGGTGACGCGCTTCGGCGTCGGCCACGCCGCCATCGGCACCGATGTCGTCTATTCGTCCGCGCACTCGAACGAGGAGTACCGGAAAATCCCCAAGCGGCAGCGCTCGCGTGCGCCGTTCGAGTACTTCTGGCCCCCCGGCGCGCTTGGCGGCGGACCGGCCAGCCCTTCGCTCGATTGGACCAACTGGCCCATTTTCACGGTGGGGATGGTCCAGCGCGGTTATTCCGACGCGGACATCCGGAAGATCCTCGGCGAAAACGTGCTGCGCGTGGCGCGCGCCGCGCTGGCCGCCTGAAGTTACAGACAGCCAAGGAATTCGGCCAGGTCGTCGATCTCCGAAGCGGTCAGGTGAGAGGTCTTTCCGTGGCGATCCGACTGGTTGAAGATCGTCAGAACCTCGCGCAGGCTGGCCGCGGATCCGTCGTGAAGGTACGGCGCCGTGCGCCATAGTTCGACCAGGGTCGGGGTGTCGAATTCCGAGATCCGGTCGGTCTGAGACCGGGCGCCGACATCGTAAGACTGAAGATCCGTGAACAAGCCGGCGGGATGGCACGTGGCGCAGCCGGTCCTGTCGCTGAAAAAGAGCTTCCGGCCGCGCTCGGCGGCTTCCGGCAGCTTCCCCTTCACCAGAGCCGGGCTGGCCATGGGCGCCAGCGACTTGAGATAAGCATCGATGGCCGCCGCGTCCTCATCGGGCCGCTGGGCAAAGAGGATGAAGCGGAGTCCGGCGCGAACCGCGTCCTCGGCCTTCTCTCTCACTCCCTCGCTCATCGCCGGAGGCGTGCGGTGACTGAGCAGCAGGCTCTTGACATTTTTCGGATTGCCGATGCCGTCATTGAGCAGGTCCCAGTTCAACCCGTCCACCCGGGCGTCGAACGAATGGCAGGTCGCGCAGCTCTGCCACCCCTGAAAGCCGATCGAGCCATCGTTGAAGAGCATTTCTCCGCGGCGTGCCACGTCCGCCTCGCCCCGTGAGAAGCGCGCCAGGATTTCCGGTCCTCGTTCCGGCCTGTCGAGGTCCAGCGTCTCGAGCGTATCGGAGAAGTACCCGGCCACGAACACACGGTTCCCGGACACGGCCATCGCCCGAGGCCCCTTGCCGGACAGGGCGACACGACGGCGCAGGCCCGCCAGAAACGACAGATCGTCCGCCGGGTCGATGGCCGGGA
>JACQZT010000479.1 GCA_016213755.1 Acidobacteriota bacterium
CTCGGCGGCTCCTCTTGGGTCGCTCCCCAAATGGCTGTAGAAAGCCAGGAACAGTTCGCTCACGTCGTCGGGAGTTGGCCACAGGCTGGCGACCACGCGCTCGGCCCCGCCGGCCAGCCACGCGCGCGTCAGTCCGATCAGCCCCGCGCCCGGCAGCGCCGCCCCGGAACCCGAGCTGCATCCGCTCAGCACCACCAGCCGGGCCGCCCCCAGCACTGCAATCTCCGCACTGGTCAGGATCTCCGACTTATCCGCCGGGAGAAGACTGAGAGCGATTACCGCAGAGTCCATCCGGTCGGGCGCGGCCATTACGTGCGCCGCCAAATGCAGAACCGAGGGCCGTCGCCCAAGCGCCGTGGCCAGACCCCTCCGGCTGGCCGCCGCTCCTTCCAGCAGCACCCTCTCCGCTCCGTTCCAGCGCCGCGAACATTTCCGAATCTCCAGCCCGCTCGCGGCCAATCGCGGCAGTTCAAGAAGCCCCGCGGGTGAAGGCGAAGACCTGGGCCATCCGATCCGATCCTCTTTCAGCCGCCGCGGATCGGCCCGGTTGTAGATCGGATCTCCCACCCCCACAAACAGCCCGGCCGCGGAAATCCTTTTCTCCTCCCCGGCTTCGAGCACAGACGCGCCGCTCGGCACGGTGAGCAGCGAATGTTCTTCGATCAGGTACGCCGGCCGGCCCCCCCGCTCACCCGTCACCAGCGCCGCCAGGGGTGCTTCAAACAGGACATCGTCCAGCACCAGGATCCACCGCGCCTTCCGCCGCACCACGGCGGGGAGACGTCCGAACAAACTCGCGTATAGCTCCCGTCCGGCCGCCGCCGCCTCGGGAGCATCCTGGCGGACCGCATCCCGGAACCGGACCACCAGAGCCCCCAGCTCGCCCTTTCGGCTCAACGCATGAAGGGCAAAGCTCTCCCTGGTGACCGCCCACAGGTACGATTCGTCGCCCTCGAAATCAAAACTCAGCAGTGCGTCCGACACGCCCAGCCCGCGCTGAATGGACCGAGACAAGTCGCCGCCAGCCGCCGGCCCCTCCGCCGGTTGCGGCATCCCCGCCTGAGCCTCCATCTCGATCAGCCGCAGCCGCAGCCCGGCCCGCCGCCCCGCCACCGCCGGCTCCGGATTCCGCAGCGCCGCAATCTCAGCCGTCTGCAAGTCCGCCAAGACCGCCCAGTACTCCTCCGGCAGACGGGAGTTTCGCGGGCCCGATTCGTTCCATCGCTCGCGCAAGCCGGCCGCCCGATGCTCCTCAGCCACCGAGAACGTGACCCGTGCCAGCTCCGGCGTCCCGCCCGCCAGCGCCACCCGGTTGCCCGTCTGAATGTACGCTCCGTACACCTCGTGAAGCCCTGCATCCGTCCGAATTCGCAGTGCGTCCGAGGCCACCGCCCCAATGCGCCACCGCCGCGCCAGGTCCACCGCCATCCTGAAATCGGCCAGCGCCTCTTCCTGTCGCCCCTGCGCCCGCCGGACCCTGCCCCGGCCGTGATACAGCGACCAGACCTGCACCAGGCTCGGTGCTCGCGTGGCTTGCTCGAGCGCCAGGCTGAAGAGATTGTCCGCCGCGGCCAGGTCGCCCTGCGCCAGCCGAAGCCGTCCCAGGTTCGCGTGGGAATAATGCAGTTCGTCCGGCTTCCGCAGTTTGCGGGTCAGATAGGCCTTTAGATACGCTGCCTCGGCGCCCGCCAGGTCTCCCCGGCGCAAACAGTGGTTACCCGCGTAGTCCAATGCGATCGCCAGCGTCGCAACATCGCCGGTCGCATCCGCCTCCCAGATGCTCTCTCGCAGAAAGGAAAGCGCTTCCTCGAACTTGCCGGTCCAGCCCCGCGCATTGCCCAGTTGCCCGAGAAGCTGGGCCCGGAAACCCACGTTGGGAGTTCCTGCCAGATCGCGGACCCCCTGCTCGGCGGCCTCGGCAGCCGCCGCGGCGTTCCCCAATTGCAGGTAGATTCCGGTCAGATTCAGCGAAGTCATGCCCCGCACTTCCACGAATCCGATGCTGCGGCTCATGCTTCGGGTTTCCAGGTACAGCTCCGCCGCCTTCTGGTACTGAGAGAGCGCAAAGTAACACCCGGCCCGGTTGTTGAGAAATTGGACTGCCGACCGGAGCTCGTGCCTTCGGACGGATTCGCGGTAGCCCCGGTCGTGGATCTCAGCGGCCTCCAGATACCGTTGGGCCCCGAATGCTCGATTCCCCTCCTCGCGCAACTTCGATAGGTCGGAAGGCTCCCGATGCCGGACCGCGGAAACTGGAGAAGTTGGAAGCGAAGCCCAGGAATGCAGATACAGCCCGGCCGCAAGTAATAGGGCAATCCCGGAGATGGGTCGAGCCAAGCTCATGAACTCTTTTGAGGGGGATAGAACGTGGAGGACTGGCGTTCCTGAGAGTACTCCTGACGGAGGTACTCCCAGGAATCATACCAGCTTTGCCGTGGGTATGGCAACCAAATTCGGTTTTGAGAATGTACCGTACGCCCGTGCGCGCACCGAGTAAGTCAACAACCTACCAAAGGCCCGGACAAATAATGATGATGGGAGGTTCGCCCATTCGTATTCCGTCCTTGGGAACCGGTTCAGCCTTGCCAACCTTTCCCGCCCCGATACTAGCCTCCCGTCCCAAGGGAATTCCCACAAGAAATCTTAACTCACTGATTCCACTGGAAATAAGAATCCTCTTGGCGTGTCACAGTCGAACCACCTGGCCTCGGTCCGCGGCATCTCGCGCGCCCAGCACTATCTCGTTGGTCCGGTAAATATCCGCCAGCGAGAGGGTCGGTGTAGCTCCCTTATAGGCGTAAAGCAAGTAATCTACGAAGACCGAGCCCCGCGCAGGGAGTTCTTTAATGGTCTCGGGCTTCTTCGTACCCGTCATCAAAACTACACCCGTGGAAGCCTGGTACTCGACCACACCCTTGAGGCCCGCCAGCCGCAGCCGGTCGTCGCCGTGCGTCGCGGCCGTTTCGGGCCGCAGATAATCCATCCGCAGCGTGCCGATTCCGCGGTTGTCCAACCGGAACAGCGAGCCAGTCACGTTCTCCATCTCGCCGATCCCCGGAAACGCAATGTTCGCCTGGAACGACGCCACTTCCCGAAACTCGCGCCCGCTGGTGAAACGCATCAGGTCCACCATGTGGATCCCGATCCACGGAATCGTGCCCCCGTAACTCTTACGGCTGCGCATCCAGGCCGGGCGGTCGCCGGCTTTGTACGATTTCTGCGCCGCAATCTGCACCACTTCCCCAATCTCGCCCGAGTCCACTACCTTCTTCAGCGCCAGGTAGGCCGGGTCGTAGCGCATCGGCATCAGCATGCCCAGATTGATCCCGCTCCCGGCCACCGCCGTCTTCACTCGTTCGAGATCCTTCCACTCCACCGCCAGCGGCTTCTCCGCGATCACGTTGAGCTTGCGCCCCACGCAGTCCAGAATCGCCGCCGCCCGATCGCCGTTCGGATTGCAGACCGCCACCAGGTCCAGCTTCTCGGCCTCCAGCATGCGCCGGTAATCGGTATACTGCTTTGCCTTTGCCAGCCGCGGGTTCTTCACCCCCCGCGCCGTAACCTTGGGGTCCGGGTCCGACACCGCCACCACCTCCACGTCCGGCAGCCGCGGCAGCGATCCCGTAATCTCCCCCGTGTGCCCGTCGAAACCCAAAATTGCCACCCGGACGGTCCGTCCCAGGCGCACCACCTCGGCGGGCGCCGCCGCGGCCGCCCCGGCCGCCCCGGCCATCCATCCGCGCCGTGTCATCTCTCGTCTCATTCCGTTCACCTGGTCCAGTATATAGTGGTTTTGTGGACTTCGAACTCGATGCGGTGGAAGCGCGCGTCCTCGGTGCGCTGATCGAAAAGGACCTCGCGACGCCGGAGTACTATCCCCTGTCGCTCAACGCCCTCACCAACGCCTGCAACCAGAAG
>JACQZT010000487.1 GCA_016213755.1 Acidobacteriota bacterium
AACCTCGACCCGGTCACCAAGGTCCGCCCGCTGCCCACCTTCGGCCGCATGGACGAGAAGAACAACGACGGCAACAGCAACTTCAACGCCCTGCAAGTCTCCCTGCACCGGCGCGTTGCGAGCGGCCTGATCTGGGGGACCGAGTACATGTGGTCGCATTCCATCAACGACAACAGCATCGGCGGCGGCGAAGGCTCGCAGCCGCAGAACAACTTCTGCCGGGCTTGCGACCGCGGCAACAGCGGCCAGGACGTGCGGCACACCATCACCAGCAACTGGATCTACCAGCTTCCCTTCGGGGCCGGCCGGCGCTACCTGAACTCCGGAGCGGCCTCCAAGGTCCTCGGCGGCTGGGAACTGAGCGGGATTTGGACCGCGCGGACCGGCCGCATGCTCACCATCACCGTTTCGCGCAGTTCCAGCGCCGTTCCGGACGGCAACACCTCGGCCCAGCGCCCCAATCTGGTCCCCGGCGTTTCCCTTTACCCGGCGGGCGGAAGGACGTTCGCACAGTGGCTGAACCCGGCTGCATTCGCCATCCCCGCCAACGGGACGTGGGGCAACGCCGGGCGCGCCATCGCCACCGGTCCCGGTCTCTTGCAGGTGGACTTCTCATTGCAGAAGAACATCCGGCTGGCGGAGCACAAGTCGCTGCTCTTGCGCCTCGAGACGTTCAACCTTCCCAACAGCACTCAGCCGGGCAATCCCGGCACCACGTTTACTTCGCCGGCCAGCTTCGGCCTGATCAACAGCGGGCTGAACCGCACCATCGGCACGGGCACGTCGCGGCAGTTGCAGCTTGCGCTGCGTCTTAACTTCTGACCGGGGAGTACAGTGCCCTGTCAGTTGAGGACGCGGTGTGTCTTGTAGGAGAGGCCCACGACGACGCCCTTGTTGAACTTGGCGGCGATCACGACCTGGAAAGACCGATACACGCCGCGCTCGGGCCGGAGAGGAATCCGGCGGGAGATTAGTTGCGCCAGCATGTCGGGGCGGATCAGGAACTCGGCCGCCGCCAGCGTGCCTTCGGTCGAGGAACATTCCAGAGTCACAAAACGTGTGTTGGGCGTGAAGCCGGGGTAAACCGAGATCAGGGCGTGCTTTTCGGTGATATCGCCGTTCGGCGGAAGGCTCATCGAGAGATACTCCGACGGTTCACCGGCTTTGGGCTCCAGGTTAACGATCCGCCGCTCGACCGCCTCGAACTTGGCCTTGTAGGGGAATTCGGGAATCTGCGGATTGAACTTGCGTCCGCCCAGGAAAATGGCGTGCCGTCCCTTCAGATCCTGCCATCCGACGGTGCTGGATCGCTCGACCATGAGAGGGGCTCCGCGTCCGGCCAGCAGGCGGGTAATATGGAACAGAGCCTCGGCCTCCCCGATTCCCACGAAATGGTAAACCGGATGAGGTTCCTGCGGTTTCAGGATCGAGAGGATCTCTTGCGCCTCCGGGTTGCCTTCGAGGTCTTCCGGCCGGTTCACGCGCGTTGCGCGGTAAAAGGAAAACGCAGTTCGATAGAACATGGGGGCGCCCAGAACCAGCAGCGTCGGGGTGCGTTCGGAGAAGTGCGGTTCCCAGAACGCTTCCAGTTCGGGCGCCAGGCGGGCGGTGTTCCCGCGCCGGCCGGACCACCCGACGGCGATGGCGGCCACAGACGCGATCACCGCCACCGCGGCCAGCCAGAATCCCCAGCTCCGCGGCACACTCCGCCCGGTGCGGGCCGGAGTTGACGCCGAGCTGAAAACCGGAAGATAGACGCCCTTGGGGATCTCCAGTTTCACCGGACGCTCGGCCCCGGCTTCCTGGTAGTACTCTTTGAGCCTTCTGCGCAGCTTGGCCACCTCGACCCGAATGGTCGGATCGAGGCGCGGGTCGTAATCGCCGGACTTGCCCAGCGCCTCCACCCCGATGGTGTATTCTTTCAGCGGCTCCGCCGGCTCTTCAATCGCCTTGGTCCCCAGGTACGCCAGCAGGCTGTGCAACTGGGTCCGTTCCCGGACCACACCGGAGTGCAGCAGGTGGTCGAGTTCCTGTTGCTTGTCTTCACGCGAACCCGCATCGAGGTGTGCGGACTGCATGGTGACTGCTCCTCCCCGCCGATTTTCATCCGGCGAATCTCATTGTACTGCAACACGATGGCCCATTCACATCCCGGTAATGCACCGAAACTTTCTTGTTGTCCAGCCTGCTGTACGGTAGAGTTTCATTTGCTCGACAAAGTCATCTCTCTCAAAGGAGCCGTCCTAAATGGTGCACCTGAAGCATACGTTTCTTGCCATCTCAGTATTGTTTGCAGTGGCGATCCTGGTTCTCCCGGCTGCCGCCCAAGTGGATCGTGCCTCGCTGACGGGCACCGTGACCGACGCCAGCGGCGCGGTCATCGTGAACGCGAAGGTGAGGGTCACGCACGAGGGCTCAGGCCTGGAGCGCGAGGGCGAGGTTGGCGCGGGCGGTGCATACATGATCCCGCAACTGCCGATCGGTACATATTCGGTCAGGATTGAAGCCGCGGGCTTCAGGAGCGTCCAATTCGATGGTGTCCAATTGCTGGTGGGACAGACCCGGACTCTGGACGCCAAACTCGAGATCGCGACGTCGGCCACCGCGATCGAGGTGCGCGACACGGTAGCGTCTCTGGACCGCTCGTCGGCGGAACTGGGCACGGTGGTTCAATCCACGCAAGTTTCCGAACTGCCCATCAACGGGCGGAATTGGGCCAGCTTGATGGTGCTTGCGGCTGGCGCGGTGAACACCGGGGAGGGTTTTCAGGACGCCGTTCGGTTCGTGGGCCGAGCGAACGACGACAACAACTGGACGTTCGACGGCATCGACAACACCGCCATCAAGGACCCCACTTACGGCACCAGCGCGCGTTTGGTGGTCAGCATGGACTCCATCGCGGAATTCAAAGTGAGTTCGTCGCTGTATTCGGCCGAATCCGGCGGCGGCACGGGTGGGCAGGTCGCCCTTGTGTCGAAGAGCGGATCCAATCGGTTTCACGGCGGGCTGTTCGAGTACCTCCGCAACAACGCGCTCGACGCACGCACAATATTCGATGGTCCCAAACTGGCGCCCTTCCGCCTGAATCAGTTCGGCGGCAATATTGGCGGTCCCATCAAGACGAACAAGCTTTTCTTTTTCGGAAACTACGAGGGTCTGCGGCAGCGGCAGAGTTCGGTCTACACGTACAACGTGCCCAGCGCGGCGCTGCGCAACAGAGTGATCGCCGGCGCACCGGCCTTAAGGAGCCTGATCGAAGCTTACCCGCTCGGCGACAGAACCACCAAGGACGCCAACGTAAACGAACTCGTGCAGGAATGGTCGCGCAAAGGCACCGAGGACAGCATGATGGGCCGCGCCGACTATCAGATCTCCGACCGCACCACGCTGTTTGGCCGGTACAACGGGAACAACGCGCGTATCGCCGACCCGGGCGGCATGCGTCCCGCGTATATCGACACGGAACTGCAGCACACCAAGAACCTGATGGTGCAGTTGCAGCACACCTTCAGTTCCCACGTGGTTAACGAAACGCGCACCGGCGCACACCGGGTGCCGCGCATCGAGGAGGACTTCGGCGCTTTCAACGAAACCGTCAACGTTCCCGGGCTGACCGCGCTTCCCAACAATGGCGGGCAGAAGGAGATGGGAACGACCTGTTCCGTCATCAACAACCTGAGCGTATTCCGCGGGCGGCACAACCTGAAGTTTGGGGGCGAGGTTCGCCGCTCGCACGTAAACGTGTGGTGGACCGCTTCGCGATCCGCTGCCTTTGCGACGGCCAACGACTTCGTGCGCAACGCCGTCGATTCGGTGAGCATCAGCGGTGAAATGGCCACCCGGGGCGGGCGGCGCACCTACTGGTTCGGCTACGCGCAGGACGAGTTCAAAGCCAGCCGCACTCTCACGCTCAGCCTGGGCGCCCGCTACGAATTCTATTCCGTCATGCAGGAAGTGAAAGACCGCATCCTGGTCTTCGACGCGATAAAAGGCGATTTTGCGGCCAAAGGCACGCCGGCTTATCTCCCGGACCGCGACAACATCGCGCCGCGCGCGAGCCTCGCCTGGGCGCCCGACTTCCTGAAACAAAAGACGGTGATCCGCGCCGGCTACGGCATGTACTACGGCCCCGGCCAATTCGACGACGTGATGGCTTCGATCGAGAGCACCCAGGAGACGTTCCGCCTGACCTCGGCCGACGTCGCAGGCCAAGATTCAAGGCCTCACACCCCGGCACATCATGCCAGGGCGCCGCGACATGTACTCGCAAAACTGGGGGCTCTCCGTCCAGCAAATGCTGCCGGCGAACTTCACCTTGCAGGTGGGCTACCTCGGCAACAACGCCCACAAGATCCTGTCGCGCACCTACATCAACCTCATCAACCCGGCGACCGGCACGCGCCCGTGGCCTAAATTCGGCCGCATCGACAGCAAGGAAGATGCCGGCAACGCCAACTTTAACGCGCTGCAGGTGTCGCTGAAGCGGCGCCTGACCAATGGCCTCATGTGGCAGACGGAGTACATGTGGGGTCACTCGATGAACGACGGAATGATCGGCGGCGGCGAATCCACCGCGCCGGCAAGGCGGACAGCAACTACGACATCCGGCAAACCATGACCGCCAACTTCGTGTGGATGCTGCCCTTCGGCCCCGGCCAGCGCTTCCTGCAATCCGGGGGCGCCGCCGGCAAGATTGTGGGCGGCTGGGAACTCAGCGCCATCCATTCCACACGGACGGGCCGTGCCATCAACTTCTCGGTGAGCCGCAGCTCCAGGGACCTGCCGGACGGCAACAGCAGCAACCAGCGCCCGGACCGGGTGCCCGGCGTCCCCATCGTTCCGGAGAACCAGACGATTGACAACTGGTTCAACATCGCGGCGTTCGCGGTTCCGAAGAGTGGCACGTGGGGCAACGCGGCGCGGAATCTCGGCCGCGGACCCGGCGTGAACCAGTTCGACGTGTCCTTACAGAAGGCCGCCAAGATCGCTGAGAACCATCGCCTGGCGTTCCGGGCGGAGTTCTTCAATATCTTCAACCGGCCGCACCTGGGCACGCCGGGTTCGAACATCTCCTCGCTCGGTTCTTTCGGCCGCATCACGTCGCCGATGAACAGAACCATCGAAATCGGCGCCGCGCGGCAGATCCAGTTCATGTTGCGGTACATTTTTTAGCAT
Organism: Acidobacteriota bacterium; assembly: GCA_016213755.1. GTDB lineage: Bacteria > Acidobacteriota > Terriglobia > Bryobacterales > Bryobacteraceae > JACQZT01. The sequence continues at coordinate 5,176 of JACQZT010000487.1, forward strand.
GAGGCGCACCATTCCGGCGGGCGGCGTTCTTCCGCTGATACTGGCTTTCGGGGCTTGCTCGAGGCCCCCGCATCCCTCGGCCGACATCCGCCCGGCGCTGGCCACCGACGCGGTTTCCAGCGACGCCGACGATCCGGCCGTGTGGGTGCATCCCACCGACCCCGCGCGGAGCCTGATCGTCGGCACCAACAAAGTGGCGGCGCCGGCGGGCGCGGTAGTGGTCTTCGGGCTGGACGGCAAGACCCGCCAGACCATCGCCGGAATCGACCGTCCCAACAACGTCGATATCGAGTACGGCCTGAAACTGGGCAGCGAGACAGTGGATGTCGCGGTCGTGACCGAGCGGCTGAAGAACCGTCTGCGGATCTTCAAGATCCCGAGCGACGGCGGCCCGCTGACCGACATCACGGCGAACACAGCTACCGAGCCCGAGCCCATGGGCATATCGCTCTACCGCCGCCCGCGCGACGGCGCGATCTTCGCCATCGTCAGTCCCAAGACCGGGCCCAAGCAAGGGTATCTGGCGCAGTACCGGCTGGAGGACGACGGCGCGGGCCGGGTCAAAGCGGTTCTCGTGCGCCGTTTCGGCAGCTACCTGGGCGGCAAGGAGATCGAGGCGGTGGCGGTGGATGACGCTCTCGGTTACGTCTACTACGCCGACGAAGGTTACGGCATCCACAAGTGGCACGCCGACCCGGATCATCCGGAGGCCGCGCGCGAGCTGGCCAGCTTCGGGCGCACGGAGTTCGCCGGCGATCACGAAGGCATCGCCATCTACGCGCGCCCGAACGGCACGGGCTACATTCTCTGCACCGACCAGATCGCGGGCAACACCCACTATCACATCTACCGCCGGGAAGGCGGTCCCGGCGGCCCGCACGACCATGCCCGAATGATCCAGTGCGTCCGCGGCGGAGCCGACTCGACCGATGGCATTGAAGTCACCTCGGCGGCGCTCGGACCTCAGTTTCCCAACGGCCTGCTGGTGGTGATGAACAGCGGCCCGAAGAATTTCCTGTTGTACCGCTGGGAAGACATTGCGAGTCGCATTCCATGAAACAAATCATTGCTCTCTCACTCCTGTTTTCGGTGGCCTCTCTGGCGGCCGAACGCAAAGCCAAGAACGTCGTGCTCTTCGTCGGCGACGCGGCGGGCATCGGCGTTCTCAACATCGCCGCCATTCAGGCCGGCAAACCGCAATCGTTGTTCATCCAGCGCATGCCCCAGATCGGCCTGATGGACACTTCCGCGGCCACCAGTTGGGTCACCGACTCGGCCGCCGGCATGACCGCCATCATCACCGGGGAAAAGACCCATAGCGGCGTTCTTTCGCAGTCCGTTAAGGCCGTCCGCGGCAAGTCCGACGGCGCGCCGCTCAAGACCCTGCTCGAACATGCCGAGGAGCGGGGCCTCGTTACCGGCGTGATCTCGAATGACGCGGTGAGCGGAGCGACCCCGGCCGCCTGCTACGCGCACTCCAACGACCGCGGCAAGGCCGCCGAGATCTTCGCTCAGGTCCTCAAGCCTTCCTTCGGAGACGGCGTGGACGTTCTCATCGGCGCCGGACGCAAGAAGCTGCTGACGCCGGAGATGGAGAGCGGGCTGCGCGCGAAGAACTACGGCGTGTACGAGAACGCGGAAGCGATCCCGCCAGACGGGAAGCGCGCCGTGGTGCTGTACGAAGCCGGGGACTTCGACCTGGCCGCGGCGGTCCGCCGCACGATCGACGTCTTGTCGCGGAGTAAGAAGGGGTTCTTCCTGATGGTGGAGTCGGATCTGCACACCGACAACCTACAGCGCGGAATCACCCGCACCCTCGCCTTCGACAAGATCGTCGAGGAAACGGCCACGCGGCTAAACAAGGATACGCTGGTGATCTTCACCGCCGACCACTCGTTCGACACCCGGCTGCGCGGCGGCCGGCCGGGCGAAGCGCTGCCGATGGTCACTCCCACGCCCGCCAAGAGCGCCATCCGCGTCGACGACGGGCACACCGGCGAAGAGGTCCTGGTGGCCGCGCAGGGACCGGGCTCGCGGCGCGTGCACGGCTACATCCGCAACACCGACCTGTTCCGCATCATGCTGGCCGCTTACGGCTGGTAGGGCGCGCGACTGCGTGCGGCGCGGTTCCTCAGGCGATAGCTCCTCCGGGTTCAGGTTGAAGGCGCTATACATCTCCCAGCGGAAAGCGTGTCTGACAGCATCGCTCAGTGGTTCCGCATCCATGATTCGCATGCTTCATCTTTAGGGCTTGGGTTCCGTGGAGATCTGAGATTCGACTTACAAGTCAGATACATCGATCTGATTTCCAACCCGGCCCGGTCTGAGGTTTCTCTCTTGACGACCCGGATGCCCGCGCCGCCGGTCTCAGCGTAAAGGAAAATGGGAAAGTGCCGCCTGTCCCGTTTTCCCCTAGACTGGGAAGTGGATGCGCACGCTCGAAACCTGCGAGATTTCGAAGGCCTATCGCGGCCGGCGGGTGGTGGACGACGTGTCGGTGTCGCTCGCCGAGGGCGAGGTGGTGGGGCTGCTGGGGCCGAACGGCGCCGGCAAGACCACCTCGTTTTACATGATCGTGGGCCTGGTGGGCCCGGATTCGGGACGCATCCTGCTGGACCGGGACGACATCACCAGCCTGCCGATGTTCAAGCGCGCCCGGCGCGGCATCAGCTACCTGCCACAGGAGCCGTCGGTGTTCCGCAAGCTCACGGTGCAGGAGAACCTGATGGCCATCCTCGAGACGCTGCCCTTGAGCGCGCGAGAACGGCGCGAACGCGTGTCCCGGCTGATCGAACAACTGGGCCTGGAAAAGGTGCAGCAGAACAAGGGGTACATGCTTTCCGGCGGAGAGCGGCGGCGCGTCGAAATCGCGCGCTCGCTGGCCATCCAGCCCAACTTCCTGCTGCTGGACGAGCCCTTCTCCGGCATCGACCCCATCCAGGTGCTCGAAATCCAGCGCATCATCTTCGACCTCAAGCGCGCCGGCATCGGCATCCTGGTCACCGACCACAACGTGCGCGAAACCCTGGCCGTAACCGACCGCGCCTACATCATCAACAACGGCAAAATCTTCCGCGCCGGCAGCCCCGAGGCCCTGGGCCGCGACCCTGAGGTCCGGCGGGTCTACCTGGGCGAGAACTTCACCCTGGGCGAGCACCAGCGGCCGGTTTGAGGCGGGCGGACGAACTTCGAGACGGGTTCTCAGGCGGCAATGAAGGACACGTTCATCGGACCGGGAACTGCCTCGCCGTGCTCCAGGCGGCCGGCGATCAGCCGGAGCGCCAGCGCCTGAACGGCGGCTGTCGCCTGCTTCTTGGAGCGTCCGTAGGCGGTGACGCCCGGAAGCGCCGGGATGTCCGCCAGCCAGCGGCCATCCTCTTCCGGGTAGTGCTCTATGGCCAACGAAAAGCCGACCGGCGCCTTCTCCATGTGCCTATCATTCCACCGATCCGGCCTGGCGGGAAGGACAAGTCGGAGTCCGATCCCACAGATAGCCGGTTTGACCCCTCCGGCCGCGCTGCGGTATCCTGACTATAAGAATGGCTAACACTATTTCCGCCCTGAAACGGGTGCGCGCCGAGAAGCGCCGGACCGCGGTGAACCGTATGCGGAAGACCCGTTTGCGGCACGAGGTCCGATCACTGCGCCGGCTGATCGAGAAGAAGGACGCCACCGGGGCCGAAGCGCAGATTCCGGCTACGTTCTCCATTATCGACCGGGCCGCCAAGTGGGGCATCATCAAGAAGAATACGGCGGCTCGCTATAAGAGCCGGATTACGCTCCGTCTGCGGTCTCTCGCCAGCGCCTAAACCGGAACGTCGGTCAGCCTCAGAACAAAATCTTCCAGCACGATGCGGTCGTCCGGACGCGCGTCGCGCAGCGCCCGGTCGGCGGCGAAGATGTTGCCGAGCGCGCGCGAGAGCTGCACCCCGGTGAAAGCGGCCACGGTCTGTTGAACCTGCTCGGCGCGAGAGCGCCACATGGGGACGCCCAGCTTCGAGAAGTGCGCCAGGATCTGCGGCGCGCTCTTGATACCCGCTTCCTTGGCCACCAGGGCCAGGCGGAACTGGGTGGCCAGAAAGGCCAGCGCCAGCGGCAGGTACTCGCCCTCGCGCACCAGGGTGTCGAGCAGTTCCAGGGCCCGCACGCGGTCGTTGCGCCCCAGCGCGGCCACCAGCGCAAACACGGTGGTGGAGCGGGAATCGGGCACCAGTTCGGCGATCTGCTCGCGGCGGACTTCGCCCCCCGGACCGACATAAAGACGCAGCTTCTCGATCTCGGCGGCGATGCGGGCGGCGTCGGCGCCCAGGGATTCCACCAGCAGTTCGGTCTCTTCGTCCCCCATCTTGAGGCCCGCCTCGCGGGCCAACTGGCCGGCCAGTTGCGTGGCTTCGGCTTCGGTGAAGCGCACGAACTCCACCTGATGCGGGATGGCGGCGTAGAACTTGCGGACGCGGTCCTGTTTGGCTTTGTCCTCGCCCTCGAAGTCGTAGCGCGACGTGTCGAAGACCAGCACCACTCCCGGCGCGGGGGCGGCGGCGTAGTCGGCCAGCAGGCTCGCGCCCGGCCCGGTGTCTTCGCTGGAGGCGGCGCGGCCGCGCGGCAGGGCGGCTTCGGCGCCCGAAACCCAGATCAGCCGGTGGGGGGCGAACAGGGACATGGAGCGGGCGTCGTCGACCACTTCGGCCAGGGAGAGTCCGTCCAGGTCGTGTCGCACCAGGCCGTGTTCCCGCTCCTCCGGCGCCAGCACGCACTCCACGAGCGCCTTGCGGCACATCTCGCGCCGGTGGTTTTCGGGGCCGAGAAACAGCCACACCGGCGCGGGCGGCTGCTTGCGAATCTGGGCCAGGAACCGATCGGGGGTCATGATCAGAATTTCTCGAGCACGGCGCTGACGACGGAACGCGCCACATCGCGGCTCATGCGCTCCACCGCCGTGTAGCTCTCTTCGAAGTAAGCGCGCGAATCCACCGAGATCTCGTAGCGTTCGCGCACCTCCATCGACGGCCGGACGAAGAGCGGCTTGCCGGTGGCGCGGTCGGTCAGCGTAATACTCAGCGCGGCCACCATGATGACTCCGCTGGCGCGGCCGCTGGCCGGGTCGAACACCGCCGGGTAGGAGTTGTAATTCACCAGCGTGCCGCTCAGGATCGCGTCGGCTTCGTTCGGGTCGGCCACGATCCGGTACCGCGTGCGGGTCAGGAACTCGCGAGTGAGGGCGCCCGGCAGAAGGTCGCCCAATCTGTAGCGGACAGTGGCGTTTCCGAAGGCTGGAATGGCGATGGTCCGGATGTTCTTGGGCAGCAGGTCGGCGTGGCCCGAAACATGATAGCCGCAGCCGGCCAGCAAGGACAAGGCCAACGGCGCCAGAAGAAGATTCCGCCTCATTGAGCGCGGGCCTCCAGCACCTGCCTCGCGACGGTCACGGCGTTGACCGCGGTCAGGCGCAGGTTGTCGGCCACGGCCCACAGCCAGAGGGCCTGGCTGTCGTTTCCGTCTCTCTCGACGGCGCCCACGATGACTCCGCTGTCGCCGGCCACGCCCACGTTGTCGGGCGCCTCCTGGTCCGCGGTGCGCACCTCGACGCCCGGCGAGGCCAGCCCGGCCGCGAATTCGAGCGGGTCCTGGGCCTGCTCCAATTCGAGCCAAATCGAGAAACCGTAGCCGTGGAAGACCGGCGCCTGCAACAGGCGGAACGACGGCCGGGCGGAGCGGGGATAATGCGCCAGCAAAGCTCCCAGGTGGCGGCCGATGCACTCTTCGGCGGTTTCGAGTTTGCACGGCGCTTCCGCGCCGTAGCGGATTCGCAGATTGAACGCCACTTGCGCGTCGAACACCTCTTTGGGCAGCGGCTGGAAGGAGAACAGGCGGATCACCTGCTGTTGCAGCTCGGCCACACCCCGCTGGCCCTGCTCGCTGGCCGGGACCAGCACCTGCACCACCGAGCGGCGGGCGGGCACGCGGCGCAACAGCAGCGTCAGGGCCACGGCTGCCGGATGCGCGATGATGTGCAGGTCGCCGGTCCCGGCGCAAAATCCCCGCGGCTCCACCATGGGAGCGCGCAGGCGTGCTTCGGGAATCGTCTCCAGCGCGCCCGACAAGTCGATCACCGCCGGCCGCGGCGAGCGGCGGGCCAGCAGGCCGAAAGCCTTGCGGCTCGATTCCGGCGTGCCGGCCAGGATGGCGACGCCGGCGCCCAGCAGGTGCTCCTCGTCCAGCGCGCTGACCACCACGGGCTCGCCTTCCTGCTCGGTGAGCGTGCCGGCGGCTTCGTCGGCGGCGCCGATCAGCTTCAGCTTGGCGGCCAGTTGCGCGGTGTGGAACACATCGCGCACCTCGCGGCCCAGCAGGGTTTCGCCGCCCACCAGCGCCACCAGCGCCTGCCGTCCGGCGCCGGTCATGCCGCCGCCTTTCTGAGGCGCCGCAGAAGGCCGCCGATGCGCACCGCGATGCCGCTGCCGACGTAGGTCAGAGCCACGCCCAGCAGCACCGGTTGCGGGTAGTTCCAAACCATGTAGATCAAGGTGCCCAGGATCACGATACTGATGGTGGAGCGGGGGCGCAGCAGGTTGAAGTCCTTGAAACTTCGGTAGCGCCAGGTGCCGATCATCAGAAGCGCGAGAGCCAGGACCGCGCCAATCCAGCAGGCGCCCAGCGGCCACCAGGTCACCGGGACGCCGTCGAAAACGAAGATCACGGCCGCGATGGCGGCGGCCGCCGCCGGAATGGGAAGGCCCACGAAGTATTTGCGATCGGGCCGCCCGGGGTTCTTGGGGATGGGGTTGATCTGAATGTTGAACCGCGCCAGCCGCGCCGCGCCGCACAGCGCGTAGAAGAAGGTGGCGAAGTACCCGGCGCGGCGAAAATGCTCGCGGGCCATGCCGCCCAGGTCTCCATTCAGGAACTGGAGTCCCCAGGCGTAGGCCAGGACCGCGGGGGCGATGCCGAAGGTGATGACGTCGGCCAGCGAGTCCATCTCGCGGCCGAAATCGCTCACCGTGTTGGTCATGCGCGCGATGCGGCCGTCCAGTCCGTCCAGGAACACGGCGACGCCGATCATGACCGCGGCCGCCTGGAAGTGGATGTTGACGCCCATATGCCCGGCCGCCGCGTACATCGCGCCTTCATACGCCTTGAGCGTGGCCAGGAAGCCCAGGAACAGGTTGCCCGCGGTGAACAGCGTCGGCAGCGCGTAGGCCACCCGGCGGGGCCGGCGGTCCGGTGAGCGGGGATCCACCAGCCGCTCGGTGAGATTCAACCTCCCGATCGGGTTTCTCATCGGTCCCTCCGGCGAGCCAGCACGCTCGCGCCGGCCTCGACCCGCTGGCCGGGCCGGACCTCAATCTTCCACTCCGGACCCAGCAGCACGTCCATGCGCGAACCGAACTTGATTAGACCGATGCGCTCTCCGGTCCGCACCGCGTCGCCGGGCCTTTTGTAGCACACGATGCGCCGCGCAATCAGGCCCGCGATCTGGCTGAAGACCACCCGGGTCCCGTCGCCCTCGACGGTCATGACGTTCTGTTCGTTGTCGCTGGTGGCCTCTTCGCGGCTGGCCACCAGGAACTTGCCGGGACGGTACCTCACTTCGGTGACGCGGCCCGCGATGGGGGCCCGGTTGACGTGCACATCGAAGATGTTGAGGAAGATGCTGACGCGCGTCAGATCCCCTTCCGGCCGCACCAGCACCACCTTGCCATCGGCGGGGGAAACCGCCACCGGCCCGGAGGGGATAACGCGCTCCGGATCGCGGAAAAACCACAAGCAGAAGAGCGCCAGAATGAACAGCGGCAGTCCGAAAACCGGGCGGGTGAGCCAGGAGACCAGGGCGCCGCCCGCCGTCAGCGCCAGAGCGTAATAGATTCCATCCGCGACCATGCTCGTAAAATGCCTTCCCCTAATTGTCTCATTCCAGCGTCACGACGATGTCGGCCCGCTCGACGCGGCCGGGAAGGCGGACGGCGAGCTTCCGCGTGCCGCGGTTCTGATTCTCGGCGGCCGACGCCGGCTGGGTTGAAATTACTTCGAACACCGCGCCGGCAGGGCTGTAGACGCTGGCCGTCAGCGTGCGCCCGCCCTTGGCCAGGGTCGCTTCGTTGCCGCGCAACTGAACTTCGGCGTCGGTCACCATGCTCCAGAGCGCCTCCACCGGCTGGGACGCCGCCCGGAGAGAATCGATGAAAACCACCTTGCTGCCGTTCTCGATCCAGACCCGGCGCGTGTGCGCGGCCAGCAGTTTCGGATAGGCGCCCTTGAGATCGACGGCAGCATAGGGCTGCGACGGGTCCGAGAAATCGCTTTCGACAATGGGAGCGCGGCCGGCCGTGTCCTGGTTCTGGCCGTTGATCAGCACGGTGTTGTGCGATTCGGTGCGCAGGCGGTAGTAGGTCCAGCGTTTGCCGCCGAAGTAGTCGGGCAGGTCGTAGTCGTCGCCGCCCAGATCGATGGCCCAGCGCTGCCCCTTCATGTCGAGCACGAAGCTGCCCAGGTCGAGGTGCGAGTGGTTGGCGGCGTTGTCGCCGCCCTTGATGCCGAGGAAGATACCGTTGCGGTCGGTCCAGGACGTGCGCAGCACGGCTACGTCGATGCCCCGGAAGGCGAAGCTGGGGAGAAGGTCCGGCAGCGCCGAGGTCTCCGGGTAGCAGGCCAGATCGAGCGGGTCGGTGCGCGAGGCCGAGGTCAGCTTGTCGAGTTCGAACCAGGCGTAAGTGGGCTGTCCGAAACGCCGCGCCAGCCACATCAGGGGCCAGGAACCGCCCACGCCGTCGCTCGAGTCGGCGTAGTTGAAGCTGCGGCCGATGGGGCTGGCGGTGAAGATCCGGAAATGTCCAGCACGGTCGAATCCCGGCATCTCGGAAAGGCCGAAGTCGGAGCCCAGCGCGGTGTTCAGGGACTGCATCAGAACGCCGGCGTAGCGTGTGGCGTAATCCCAGTAGCCCGGTCCCTCGGCCCAGCCGCCGTCGGGCGCGTACGACTTCATCGCCAGGGGCGCGGATTTCAGGGCGTACTCGGCCACCCGGCGCGCGCGTTCCGGTTCGTCTTCGGCCACCGCCAAGGCGCCGGCGACGATGCCGCCGTTGACCACCAGGGTCCAGTTGAAGGGGCTCACGGCCCACCAGCCGTCACCCTTGCCGTTGAGAGCGTAGCGCTCGAGCGCCGGATCGAGCCCCAGCTTGACGATGGCGCGCCGCAGCCAGGCGCGCTGGTCTTCGGCGAGGTCGTTGTACAGCCAGTCGTAGCCGATGGCGAAAGCGTGCGTCATCTCGGCGGTGTCGAGGAAGTGCGACGGGTTCCAGTCCTTGAAGTTGGCCGCCGCCCACATCTCCAGCAGCGCCCGGTCCAAGAAGCGGCGGTCGCCTTCCATTCGGAAGGTGAACGCCAGGCGGTAGACCCGGCTCATGCACAGCCGGCTCTGCTCGAGCAGGCGCGGGCCGATGAGTTTGTACTCCACCGTGGATTGCGTCAGGAGTCTTTCGGCGTCGCTCTTGATGTAGCCGTATAGCCGCCGGGCATTGGCATCCTCGGCCATCACGCCGCGGAAACGTTCCAGGTCGGCATCGGAGACCATCAGACGCGGATGGGAAGTCCGCAGGGTGGCCAGCGGGTCGTCCGCGGCAAGCAGAGACGCCGCCGCGAGCGGCACGGCCAGGAAGAGGGCGCGCATGGTCTGATAGTATCTCAGGCGGGGCTGCGGATTAAGGTGACAAGGAAGCGATGACGCAACTGGACAAGGCGGCGCGAGTCGCGCCGGACAAGATTCTCAACCCGGCCGCCCTGGCGCGGCGCGGCGGCATCCAGGCGGACACGCCGGTGCTGGTGGTTCTCGCGGCCGGCAAGGGCACGCGCTTCGGCCTGGCGCCCAAGTGCATCCAGCCGGTGCACGGGACGCCGCTGGCGCGGCACTCGATCGACGCGTTCCGCCGCCTCAGCCCGGCGCCGGCCGTTTGCATCGTGGGCTACCGCCACGAGGAGATGGACGGCGCGCTGGGCCCGGACAACGTCTGCGTGCGTTCGGACAACCCCGCCGGCGGGACCGCCTTCGCCGCCTTCGAGGCCTTCAGCGTGCCGGACCTGATGGAGAAGAATCCGCTACTGGTGATCGGCATGGGAGACCGCGTGGTGCCGTCTTCGGTCTTTCGCCGCCTGTGCGACACGCACCGGGCGGGGGAGCGCGAAGCCGACCTCACGTTCCTGAGCGCCATCTACGAGCCGCCCAAGAACCGCGGCAAGGGGCGCGTCCTGCGCGACGAGAACCGGCGCGTGCTGGGCATCGCCGAGGAGCGCGATATCCTGGCTCGCGAGGAAGGGCCGGCGCGGCAGGCGCTGCTGGACACCACCGAGGGGAACTGCCCTTTGTACGCCATCCGGGCCGCCACCTTGCGGCAGTACCTCGGCGACCTGACCAACGCCAACGCCCAGGGCCAGTACTACATTACCGACATCGTCGAGGCCATCAGTCGCGACGGCGGCGACATCCGCACCGTCACCACGACCCTCGCCGACCCGGAGTACGACCTGCTGTGCTCGGACGTCACCCAGCCCATGGACCTGGCCCTGCTGGAGGGCCTTCTCGCCTCGGCCGAAGGTCTGCTGTTTCCCGAGGACCTGGAGGTGGAGGAAGCCGCGCGCGCGGTTGCGGCCGGCCGGCCTGCCGGGCAGATCGCCTCCATCGCGCGCCAGCTCGAGGAGCTGATGGAAACCGTCTCGCGCGAAAAACTGCACTTCGCGCCCGACCAGCCGGTGGGCCTCGGCGTCGCCGGCGGCCGCCTGCGCATCGCCTTCATGCACCCGGACATGATGCGCTTTTTCGGCCCCGCGTGGCAGATGCCCATCGGGGCCGGCGACGAAGCCGGCGGGGAGCAGATCGTCATGCTGGCGCAGGGCGCCGGCGACCGCCGCATCCACCTCTTCCCGCTCAACCCCAAGTACCGCGAAAACATCGACTTCGTTCCCTCCGACAACGACGTCATGTACCCCGGCGAAGCCATCTCGGACCTGCACACGTACGAGGCCTTCGGCACCCGCATGAGCGAAAACCTGCTGCTCTCGCTGGGCTACTTCAGCGACGATGAACTCGGCGAGCGTCGCCGGCGCGGCCAGCCGCTGCCGCCGCCCTCGCTGTGGGTCTCGAGCAACATGCGGCGCCCCTTCGCGCTGGTGGGCAACGCCATCGCCTCGCTGCGCACGCTGCGCGCCGGAAGCCTGGGGGCGAAGGTCCAGGAGCACTTGGGACGCGAGAATTTCCGCGGCCTGCGGCTGGTTTGCACGGGCAGCATTCCGCAAGGCGGCTTCTCCAGTTCCTCGGCGGTGAC
>JACQZT010000480.1 GCA_016213755.1 Acidobacteriota bacterium
CAACTGCGGAAGCGGCATCTGGAAGACGTGCCAGCGCGGCACTAGCCCCAAGTAGAAGCCCGCCTGCCCCTCCACCAGTTCCCGCAGACTCAGGGTGTTGGCCATCAGCAGCGGGGCCACGATGGCCAGCGCCATGGGCAGCTCGTAGCTGACCATCTGCGCGGCGCTGCGCAGGCCGCCCAGCAGGGCGTACTTGTTGTTGGAAGACCAGCCGGCCAGCGCGATGCCGTACACGCCGATCGAGGAGATGGCCAGGATCAGCAGCACGCCGATGTTCAGGTCCGTCAACTGCATCGTGGTGCGCACGCCGAAGACCGTGATTTCGGGCCCGAACGGCATCACCACGATGGAAATCAGGGCCAACGAAACCGCCAGAAACGGAGCCAGCAGGAAGAGGAACTTGTTAACGTGCGGCGGCAGCAGGTCCTCTTTGGTGAACAGCTTGATGACGTCGGCGATGGGCTGCAACAGGCCGTGCGGGCCGACGCGCGAAGGCCCCAGCCGCACCTGGATGTGCGCGATCACCTTGCGCTCCACCCACTGCAAGTAGGCCAGCGTGGTCAGCAGCACCCCGGCCACCACGGCCGCCTTGATCAAGCTGAGCAGGTAGAAGTTCATCGATAGAGCCCGCCCGGATGTTCCCTCACCGAATGCAACGCCTTGGAATACCGCCCCAGGGAGCCGGAAGTGAACAGCGTGTCCCGGGCCGATTGCACCAATCCCGGCGCGTCCAGCGCAACCGCTTCCGCCGCCGCCAAGTCCACCGCCATTTCCCGCGCCAGGAGCTTCAGAATCTCCAGGTCCGGCTTGGCGCCCATCACTCTCGGACCCTGTTTTAGAGTCTGCACCTCGCCGGTGGCGCTGGTCACCGTGCCGGTCTTTTCGTACGCCGAGGCAGCCGGCAGCACCACGTCAGCGCGGCGCGCGGTTTCCGTGAGGAAGAGTTCCTGCACCACGACGAAAGCGCCGCGCGCGGCCAGTTCCGCGTTCTTCAGAGGATTGGCGCCCACCACCCACAGGGCATCCAAATCCCCGGCGGCCAGCATTTCGGCCAGCGTGAGGCCCGGCCCCGGACCCGGCACAAGGCCCGCCTCCACAGCGCCGCGCGAATTCGAGTAGTCCACCAGGCAGACGTATTTCACTGGAATGCCCAGCCCGTCGCCAAAGGCGATCAGGCCGCGCAGCGCCTGGCCCTGAATGGCATCGCCGAACAGGATCACCAGCTCCGGCTCGGCCTTGAGCCGCTCGCCCAGCGATTCGACGCCGGTCAGTTCCCCGCCGCGTTCGACGCGCACGCGCCCGGCCGAATACTGGTCTTCGCGCACCGGCCCTTCGGTCACCGTGTACACGCGCGCCTGGTGGTGACGCCAGTTGGCGCGCAACTGGAAGGCATAGAGCGGATGCTGCTGGGCCAGGTCGGCGCCCACCACCAGCGCGGCCTTCGTGTTGTACAGATCGGCCACGGTGGCCTGGGGACGGTCGCAGGCCAGGAAAGTCACCACATCGCCGGTGCGGTGATGGTCGATGCTGGCCGTGCCCAGCCCCTGGCGCGCGAACCGAGCCAGCAGCCGGCCCTCCTCGTTGGTGGTGTGATTGGAGCCGATGACGCCGAACTTGCCGCCGCGCGCTTTGATCTCAGAGAATTCCCGCGCAACGGCCGAGAGCGCCTGCGCCCACGAAACCGTCTTCAACTCGCCATCCACGCGCAGCAGGGGCGATTGCAGCCGCTCCTCGCTGTGCACGAAGTCGAACCCGAAGCGGCCCTTGATGCACAGGAACTCGCCGTTGAGCCCCGAGCGGTCGCGGTTGTTGGCGCGAATAATCTCGTGGTTGCGGACGCCCAGAGTGGTAGTGCAGCCGTTGGAGCAATGCGCGCAAACGGTTCCCACGTGCCGCATCTCCCAGGGCCGCGTATGGTAGCGGTAGGCGCTGCTGGTCAGCGCGCCCACCGGGCAGATGTCGATACAGGCGCCGCACTCGTCGCATTCGAGGTGATCGCCCCGGTTGGGCCCAATCTCGGACGTCACGCCGCGGTTGACGATGCCCAGGGCCTTTACGCCCAGTCCTTCGTCGCAGATGCGCACGCAGCGGTAGCACAGGATGCAGCGCGGCGCGTCGTAATAAACGACAGGCGAAAAGCGCTTCTCCTCGACGTGGTGTTTGACCTCGCTAAAGCGGCCTTCGCCGGCCCCGTAGCGGAACGTCATTTCTTGCAATTCGCACTCGCCGCCCTTGTCGCACACCGGACAATCCATCGGGTGATTGGTGAGCAGGAACTCGAGCATCGACTTGCGCGCCTGCTTCACCACTGGCGAGTCGGTGGTCACCACCATCCCTTCGGCCACCGGCAGGGTGCAGGCGGTGAGCAGCTTGGGGGCCTTGGCGACCTCCACCAGGCACATGCGGCAGGCGGCTTGCAGCGAAAGGCCCTTGTAGTAGCAGAAGGCCGGAATCTCGATGCCCACGCGTTTGGCGGCGTCGATGACCAGCTCTCCCGGCGGCGCTTCCACGGCCTGGCCGTCGATGGTGAGGCGCACCAGGTCAGCCATGGACTCTCACCTCGTGGCGGGCGCCCCGCGTCAGGTAGGCTTCGAATTCCTCGCGGAACTTCTCGACGAAGGCGATAGTGGGCATGGCCGCGGCGTCTCCCAGCGGGCAGAAGGTGCGGCCCAGCATGTTGCGGGCCAGCTCTCCGATCAGGCCGATGTCCGAGTGCGTTCCGTGGCCGGCGTGAAAGCGCACCAGCAGCTTGCGCAGCCACGCGGTGCCTTCGCGGCAGGGGATGCACCAGCCGCAGCTCTCGTGCTGGTAGAAACGCATCAGGCGCATGGCCACCGTGACCATGCAGGTGTCCTCGTCGAAAACCACCACGCCGCCCGAACCCAACATGCTTTTGGCCTTGGCCACCGAATCGAAATCCATCGCCAGGTCGCACTCCTCGGCGCGCAGCACCGGGCAGGATGAGCCGCCCGGAATCACCGCTTTGAGCTTCTTGCCCTTCCACACGCCGCCGCCCACCTCGCCGATCATGCGCAGCAGGTTGAAGCCCATGGGCAGCTCGTACACGCCGGGCCGATTGACATGGCCGGACAGGCAGAACAGGCGCGTGCCGCCGTTCTTGGGAGGTCCCAGGTCCGCGAACGCCGCCCCGCCGTCGCGCAGGATGGCCGGCACCGCGCAGAATGTCTCGACATTGTTCAGCACCGTGGGGCACTGGAACGCCCCCGACACGGCCGGGAACGGAGGACGGATGCGCGGCACGCCGCGCTTGCCCTCGAGCGATTCCAGCAGCGCCGACTCCTCGCCGCACTCGTACGAGCCCGCGCCCGTGTGGGTGTAAACGTCGAAGCTGAAGCTCGAACCCAGGATGTTCTTTCCGAGGTAGCCCTTCTCGTACTCTTCCGCGATGGCGCGGTCCAAGATCTCGATCACCCGCCGGTATTCGCCGCGGACGTAGACGTAGCCGGCCGAGGCGCCCACGGCCAGCGCCGCGATCAGCATGCCCTCGAGCAACTGGTGCGGGTCGTTCTCGATCAGCACCCGGTCCTTGCAGGTGCCCGGCTCGCCTTCATCGCCATTCACCACGATGTACTTCGGCTTGGGCGAGTTGCGCGGCACGAAACTCCACTTCATTCCGGCGGGAAATCCCGCGCCGCCGCGCCCGCGCAGGCCCGAGAGCTTGACCTCGTTGATAATCTCCTCGGGCGTCATCTCCAGGGCGCGGCGAAATCCGCGGAAGCCATCCGTCGCCAGGTAAGTGCCGAGCGACCGCGAGTTCTCGAGGCCGAACCGCCGGGTCAGGACCTTCACTTCGAGCGGGCTGGGTTGGTTATACAGCATCGCGTCCGTGCTTCTTCTCCAGGCTGTCGATCAGCCGGTCGAGTTTCTCCGGCGTCATCTGGTGATGATAGTCGTAGCCCGCCATCATGGCCGGGGCCCAGGAACAGGCGCCCAGGCATTCCACCTCTTCCAGGGAAAACTGGCCGTCGGCGGTAACTTCCTTGTTCCCGATGCCCAGCCGCCGCGAGGCGTGCTCGAACAGTTCCCGCCCGCCGCACACCAGGCAACTGACGTTGGTGCAGATTTGCAGATGATGCTTGCCTGCCGGCTTGCGGCGCAGCATTGAGTAGTAGCTGACGACCTCGTCGACTTCCAGCGGCGTGATGCTCAACCGCCGGGCGATCTCGGCCACCAGCGCGGACGTCACCGCCCCGGTCTCGTCTTGCGCGTACAGCAGCATGGGGATCAGCGCCGAACGCTCGCGCCCGGGCGGGTAACTGCGCATCAGCTTGTCGAACCTGGCTTCCAGCTCCGGTGAGAAGGTCATTCGCTTGGCGCCCTACCGATCCACGTCTCCCAGCACAAAATCCAGACTGCCCATGGCCGCCACCGAATCGGCGAGCAAGCGCCCCTCCATCATGGCCGGCAGCCCTTGTAAGTTGCCGAAACTCGGCGTCCGCATGTGCACGCGCAGCGGGCGCGCGCCCCCGTCGCTGACCGCGTAGTAGCCCAGCTCGCCGCGCGGCGATTCGATGGCCTGATACACCTCGCCCGCGGGGACCCGGAAACCTTCGGCCACAATCTTGAAATGATAGATCAGGGCCTCCATCTGGGTCTTCATCTTCTCCCGGTCCGGCAGCACCACGTGCGGCGCATCGGCCTGCCACGGGCCTTCCGGCATGCCTTCCAGCGCCTGCCGGGCAATGCGCTCGCTCTGCCGCATCTCCTCGACGCGCACCTGGTACCGGGCGTATGCATCGCCCGCCGTGCGCGTCGGCACGTCGAATTGAAACTTCTCGTAACTCGAATAGGGTTCGGCCTTGCGAATATCCCAGGGGATGCCGCAGGCGCGAATGCAAGGGCCCGTGACGCCCAGGTCCAGCAGGTCCTCCACCGGCGCCGCCGCCACGCCCTTGGTGCGCAGCAGCCAGATGGGGTTGGCCGTGAGCAGGTTCTCGTATTCGTCCACCTTGGACGGGAAGGCGTCCAGGAAGCGCCGCACGGGCTGGTCCCAGCCTCGCGGCGGCTCCAGCGCCAGGCCCCCGACGCGGATGTAGCTGGTCATCATGCGCTGGCCGGAAAACATCTCGAAGATGCGCAGCAGGTCCTCGCGTTCGCGCATGCAGTAGAGGAACACGCTCATG
>JACQZT010000478.1 GCA_016213755.1 Acidobacteriota bacterium
CCGGTTTCCTTGAACAGGCCGGCCCCTTCCGCGCCGGGCGCCACCCCGCCTGCCGGCTGGCTCGACTCGTTGCTGGGAGGCAAACCGGTGTCCATTCCGCTGGCGGCCGGAGGCGCGGTGGCGGCGTGCGCGCTGGGAGCGGCCGTCTGGTTCCTGTTCCGCTCCTGGCGGCGCAAGGCTAGGGTGCGGGCGCTGCTGACGCAGGCCGAACTGCATTCGGCCGGAAGCAGGGAGGCGATCGCCGCCCGCGACGAGTCCGCCGGCAAACAGATGGAGTCCGCGCTGGCCGGGCAACTGGCCCAGAAGGAAAGAGCCGCCAGCGAAGCGCTGCACGCGCTGAAACTGCCCCAGGCTACCACCAAGAAGGCCGAGGTTCTCGGCAAGCACCTGGTCGAGGAGGCCAAGAAGGATCCGGTGGCCATGGCGCACCTGATTCGCGCCTGGCTGAATGAGTCCGACACCTGATGATCCAGAACACCGACAGGCCGCAGCTCATCCCGGGCGTCCGCAAGGCGGCGCTGCTCATGATCATCCTGGGCGAGCAGGCCAGCGGCGAGATCCTCAAGGTGCTCGACGAGGAGGAAGTGCAGCAGATCGGCCGCGAGGTGGCGCGGGTGACTTCCATCACCAGCGAGCAGGCCGAAACCGTCCTGGACGAGTTCTACCAGATGACGGTGGCGCAGAACTACGTTCTCAAAGGCGGTCTGGACTACGCTCGCAAGCTCCTGCAAAACGCCTTCGGACCCGAGCAGTCCCGCAAGGTGGTGGACCGGCTGGTGAAGGCCCTGGGCAGCGAAACGGCCAGTTTCGACGCGCTCCAGAAGGCCGATCCCCAGCAACTGGCCAAGTTCATTCACAACGAGCACCCGCAGACCATCGCCCTGGTGCTGTCGCACCTGGATCCGTCGCAGGCGGCCGGCCTGCTGGCTTCCCTGCCGGCCGAGCTGCGCGCGGACGTGGCGCTGCGCATGGCTCACCTGGACCAGATCTCGCCCGAGGTCATCTCCAAAATCGCGGGCATCATCAGCCTGAAACTGAAGGCTCTGGGCGAGCTGAGCCGCGAGTCCTACGGCGGCGTGCGCGCGGTGGCCGAGATGTTCAACCGCCTGGACTCGGGCACCAGCAAGGAGGTCCTGGACGCCATCGAGGTTTCCGACCCGGCGCTGGTGGAAGCGCTGCGCCACCTGATGTTCGTCTTCGAGGACCTGCTGCTCATCAACCAGCAGGGCATCAAGGAGCTGCTCGGCAAGATGGACCGCAAACTGCTGACTGTGGCGCTCAAAGGCACCAGCGAGCAGCTCAAGAGCCACTTCCTGCAATGCATGTCGCAGCGCGGCGCGGACATGCTGAAAGAAGACATCGAGGCGCTCGGTCCGGTGAAAATCAAGGAGGTCGAAGCCGCGCAGCAGCAGATCATCGCCCTGGTGCGGCAACTGGAAAGCGAGGGCGTCCTCAGCCTGAAGGGCGCGATGGGGGAGCAGTATGTCGTCTAAGCTCGTCACCGGGGAGCCGGCGGCGGCGGCCTCTCCCATTCACTGGACCCGGGCGAACTCGAGGCCGGCGGCCCAGCTCGAGGCGCGCGGCGCCGGGCCGGACGGAGAGGCGGAACGCAGAGCCTGGGCGGCCGAGATCGAACGCCAGGTGCGCGAAGCCCGCGAGGCGGGCTTGCGCGAGGGCGAGGCGGCCGGTTTGCTCCGCGCCGCGGCTCAGACCGAACCGCTGCTGGAGCGGCTTGCGCGCACGGCCGGGGAACTGGCCGCCTGCCGCGGCCGCTTCCGCCGCGAGGCCGAACAGGACCTGGTGCGGCTGGCGCTGTCCGTCGCCCGGCGGATTCTGCACCGGGAATTGGCGGTGGATCCCGCGGCCATGCTGGGGCTGGCAAAGTCGGCTCTCGAACAGCTCGACCTGCGCGAGACGCACCGCTTGCGCCTGCACCCCCAGGACCTCCACGCGATCCAGCCGCGGCTGGCCGAACTGGGGCTGCCGCCGCGGCTGGAAATCGTCCCGGACGCGGCGCTGGAGCGCGGCGCGGCGGTCTTTGAAACCGCCCGGGGCGAAATGGACGCCTCGGTGGACACGCAACTGGCCGAGATCTCCCGCGGGCTGGCGGATCTGCTGGAGCGCCGGGCATGAGTTCCGCCGATCATTTCCAACTGCAACCCTACCTGGACCGCCTGGAACAGGTGCGCCGTTTCCGCTGGACCGGCCGCGTGGCGGAGCTGACCGGGCTGCTGGTGGAATCGGAAGGCCCGGCCGCGGCCCTGGGCGACTTCTGCGAGGTCCTCACCTCGGCCGGACGATCCATCCGCACCCAGGTGATCGGGTTCCGCAACGGGAGGCTGCTTTCGATGCCGCTCGAGGAAACCGGCGGCTTGCAGGCCGGCGACCCGATTGTCGCGCGCCGCGAACAGTCGCGCATAGGCGTTTCGCGGGACCTGCTGGGCCGCGTGCTGGACGGTTTTGGCGAACCCATCGACAGCGGGCCGCCGATCGTTCCCGAGCGCTACTACGATTTAAACGCCGCGCCGCCGGGGCCGCTCGACCGCCGCGCCATCGCCGAGCCGCTGACGGTGGGCGTGCGCGCCATCGACAGCCTGCTGGCCTGCGGCCAGGGGCAGAGGATCGGCATCTTCGGCGGCTCGGGCGTGGGCAAGAGCCCCCTGCTGGGGGCCATGTCCCGGCGCAACTCGGCCGATGTCAGCGTCATCGCCCTGGTGGGCGAGCGCAACCGCGAGGTGCCCGCCTTTCTGGAGCACGAACTGGGCCCCGAGGGCCTGAAGCGGTCCGTGGTCGTGGTGGCCACCTCCGACCGCCCCGCGCCTCTGCGCGTCCGGGCCTGCTTTGTCGCGCTGGCCATCGCGGAGTATTTTCGCGACCGCGGCGCCTCGGTGCTGCTGGTTATGGATTCGGTGACCCGGCTGGCCATGGCGCAGCGCGAAATCGGCCTCGCCGCCGGCGAGCCGCCCAGCCAGAAAGGCTACACGCCGTCGGTCTTCAGCCTGCTGCCCAGGGTCTTCGAGCGCGCCGGCAACTTCCACTCCGGCTCGATCACCGGCTTCTTTACCGTGCTGGTGGAAGGGGACGACTTCAACGAACCCATCGCCGACGCCGTGCGCGCCATCCTGGACGGCCACATCGTTCTGTCGCGCCAGCTCGGTGCGCAGGGACACTACCCGGCCATCGACATCCTGAATTCGGTCAGCCGCCTCAGCGCGGCGGTCGCTTCCTCCGAGCAAACCAAGGCCGCCCAAAAAATCCGCGAGGCCCTGGCCACCTACCAGCGCGCCGAGGATCTCATCCAGCTCGGCGCTTACGCCGCCGGGTCCAACCCGGCGCTGGACGCCGCCATCCGCGCCCGGCCGGACCTGCTCGAATTCCTGCGCCAGGACGCCGGCCAGTTCTCCCCGCGCGATCAAACCCTGGCCCGTCTCCGGACGCTGGCCGATTCGATTTAGAGAAGGAAAAACGATTGAGCCGCGAATACACGCGAATGAACGCGAATCAAAACATCCAACCTCATTCGCGTGTATTCGCGTTCATTCGCGGCCAATCCTACTCACGCCTGTCCACGGAGGCAGATGAAACGCTTCGAGTTCCCTCTGGAACGGGTCTTGAA
This sequence comes from Acidobacteriota bacterium, assembly GCA_016213755.1. Taxonomy (GTDB): domain Bacteria; phylum Acidobacteriota; class Terriglobia; order Bryobacterales; family Bryobacteraceae; genus JACQZT01. The sequence goes on from JACQZT010000478.1 coordinate 3,617, forward strand.
GTGGCGCCGGGCCCGCCTGGACGCCGAGTTGGCCGCTCTGGGCGGGTTGAGGACCGAAGCACAGGCGATTGACGAGCGCCGAAGCGCGATCGACTCCGAGCGCGCCGCGGCCGAGCGGGCGCTGGCCGGGGCCGCCATTCTGGAGGCTCGGCAACTAGAGGCCTTGGACGGTTTCCGCGCCTGGTCGCAACGGGAGAGCCGGCGCCTGTCCGGGCAGCGCGCCGAGTGCGAACGCCGGATCGACGCCCAGCGCCAGCGGGTGGCCGAGGCGCGCCGCGGTTTCCGGTTGCTGGAACGGTTGCGCCAGGTGCGCCAGGCCGAATGGTCCGCCCAGCTCGACCGGGAACTGGAGAACCTGGCCGGCGAGCTGCACCTGGCCCGGATTGCCCGGCTTCAGCGCTCCAGTCCGTGAGCCAGCCGCGCGGCCTGCCCGATCCGCTCCCGCAACCGGTCCAGCGCCCGGGCCACGCTCCGCGCCGCCAGGTTGGCTTGCTCCCACCGGCCGGCTTCGACCGCCTCCCGGATGCCGGGAAGGGTCTTGGCGCTGTACCCGGTGTAAAGGCCGGGGGCATAGAGCTGGTGCTTGTACCAGGGGCGGTCCGGCAGTCCTTCCTCCAGCGTCAGGGCCCGCTCGCAGCCGCGCAGGATCCGGTTCAGCTCCGCCACCTCCCCGGCCGGCACGCCGCGCGCAAGCTCCGCCTCGTAGGCCGCACTCGCTTCGCGGACTCCGGCCAGCGCCTCGCTCACCGGTTTGAGATTCATGCGCGCGGCATCCTGGCCGGCCAGCTTGGCAATCTCCTCGGCCCACCCTCCGGCCGCCGCCGCCAGCGCTCCGAACTCGAAGGGGACGACGGGCGCCTCCGAGAGCCTCAGAACGGTCACACCCATGACTTCGGTCAGAGTCCGGCCGTTCAGGAAATCGCCGTCGGAAAAGCGTGCGTGCCAGCGAAAAGTGTCGTAGATGGAGTGATAGACGCCGCCCGGATCCTCGCCAAAACCCGTGTTGAGGCTGGCGATGCCGGCCTGGTGCACGAAAGCGACGTAGTCGGACCCCGCGCCCAGCGCCGAGAAGCGCAACGGCCGGTCCTGCTCGGCGGCCTCGATCAAGCTCCTCCCGCTGCGCGGATCGCGCGCGTCGCGCAGGACTTCGCGGAAGAAGCGCTCCAGCAGCGGCGAACTGCCGGCGCCGATGCGCCCGCGCCCGGTGGAATCCGTGTTCAGGTAAGCGACGGCCTTGGCCTTCAACTCCTCCCGGTGCTTCTCGACCCACTCGGTGGACCCCACCAGGCCGAACTCCTCGGCGTCCCACAACGCAAACACCAGCGTGCGCGACGGCTTCCAGCCGGACTTCTTCAACTCTCCGAACGCCCGCGCGGCTTCCAGCACCGCCGCCGCGCCGGTGGCGGGATCCGCCGCGCCGGTGACCCAGGCGTCGTGGTGGTTGCCCCATACGATCCACTCGTCCGGCCACACGCTGCCCGGAATCGAGGCGACGACGTCGTGCACCGGGCGCGAATTGGAATCCAGCTCCACCTGGAGCCGCACGGTGGCCGGTCCCGGCCCGAGGTGATAGGTCAGCGGCAGCGCGCCGCGCCAGGGTTCCGGGGCCACGCGGCCGGCCAGGCCCGCCAGCAGAGGCTGGGCGTCGGCGTAGGAGATCGGCTGGACCGGAATTCGCATTAACGTGCGGGCTTCGTCCGCCGGCAATCGCCGGGCGCCGGGCTCGGAGGCCCAGCCCGGGGTGAGCGGATAGCCGACGTAAAGCGGCATGTCCATGACGCTGCCGCGCTGCACGCCGTGCGGCGGCCGAAACGGACCGAGCGGGTAGACGTCACCCTGAAAATAGCCGTCGTCGCGCGGGTCGGAGTATATCAGGCAGCCCACCGCGCCGTTTTCCGCCGCCACCTTGGGCTTGGTGCCCCGCCAGCTCTGGCCGTAGCGGGCCAGGACTATCTTGCCGCGCACATCGATGCCCAGTTCTTTCAGGGTCCGATAGTCGTCCGGCAGGCCGTAGTTCACATACACCAGCGGCGCCGTCACATCGCCCGAGCCGGAGTAGGCGTTGTAGCTCGGCAACTGCCCCGCCACGGCGGTATCCGGATCTTCCTCCAGCGCCGGTTCCTCCAGCCGGGCCCGGTACTGCACTGGGACCAGCATCTCCACCCGCCGCTCGGCCGGGTACGGTAGCAGCGCCTCGAAGGTCTCGATGCGCGCCTCCAGCCCCCAGTCCTGGAACAGCTTCAGGGCATACTCGGCCACCGCGCGGGAGCCGGCGGAACCGGCATGGTGCGGCTGGCGCGACATCCGCCGGACGTACTCGCGCATGTGCTCCGGCCGCGGCAGGGCGCGGAAGCGCTCCTCGAGCCGGCGCTGGGCCTCGGTCCGGCCGGGCGGGAATCCGCGCAGATCGTCGGCGGCCTGGGTGGGGGAAAGAAGGAGTGCTGCCAGAAGGATGAGTCGCATCGAGTCGCTGTCTGCCGGGTTAATTCGCCTGCCTGGCGGAGTGCAGGAAGCGGAGATACTCGGCCGGGTCCCGCGTCAGGCCGGGAAAGGTCGCCAGCACCTTTTCGTCGGCGTCAAAAATGGCGTAGTAAGGAATGGCGATGGTGGAGAACTTCGCCTCCTGTAGTTTCTGGTTCCGCGCAGACGCTTCGTCCGTGCCGTCGGTGTACAACTCCACCAGGATGAAATCCCCTAACGCGGCGGCGATCTCCGGGCGGGGGAACAGATTGGCTTTCATCCAGTGGCAGTTGGTGCAGGCGTAGCCGGTGAAGGCCGCCAGCACGGGCTTATTGTCCCGGCGGGCGAGTTCCAGCGCTTCGCGGAACTGGTTCTTCATCCAGCGCGCTCCGGCTTGGGCGCCGGGCGTCGCGGTCTGTTCGCGAGGGGCCGGAATGTAGGCGTCCAGTTCTCCCAGGCGCGCGCCGAACATGCCCGGTGCCAGGCCCACCGCGAACATCAGCAGCGCGCTTCCGGCCAGCAGGCGCGGGACGCCGATCGGTTCCTCCGGCTTGACGCCTTCCATGCGCAGCAGGCCCAGAAGATAGGCCCCGGCCAGGCCGAACAGCACCACCCAGGCGGCCAGAAACCGCTCGCGCGTCAGCAGGTCCCATTGCAGAACCTGGTCCGCGTTGCTCAGGTATTTGAACATGCCCGCCAGAATGAAGAAGCCCAGCACCACCTTGACCCGTGCCAGCCACCCGCCGCTGCGAGGCATCTTCTGGAGGTAAGACGGGAACAGGGCCAGGAAGAAAAACGGCGTGGCCAATCCCGCGGCAAACGCGGCCATGCCCGCCAGAGGCTGCCAGCCGCCGCCCGCGACCGAGGCCGCCAGCAGAGTGCCCACAAACGGGCCGACGCAGGCGAACGAGGTCAGCGAGAAGGTCAGGCCCATGAGCAGAGTGCCGGCGTAGCCGCCGCGCTGCGAGGCGCGGTCCATGCGAGTCAGCAGCCCCGATGGGAGAGTGATCTCGAAGGCTCCCAGCAGGCTGAGGGCGAACACCAGAAAGACCGCCGCAATGAAGGTGTTGACCCACGGATTCGATCCCAGCAGGACCACTCCGAAAGGTCCCAGCAGCGCCGTCGTCGCCAAGCCCAGCAGCGAGAACAGGACCACGATCCCCAGGCAGAACACCGTGGCCTGCGCCACGGCTCCGCCGCGCGGCCGTTGGAGGAAGAACGACATGGTGATGGGGATCATCGGAAAGACGCAGGGCGTGAATACGGCCGCCAGGCCGAAGCCGAACGCCACCAGCAGGAAGCGCAATGCACCCGGGCCGGGCGCGGGCTTGGCCGGCGCGGCCGGCGGCGGCGAGCCGGCCCGTGGTTCCGCATATCCGGCGGGAATCGAGGGCGCGACGGTAGCGGCCGAGGCGCTGACGGTCAGCGCCGCCGCGGCCGAGCGCCGCACCGGCGGCAGACACTGCCGGTCGTCGCACAACTGGTAGCGCGCCTGCGCGGTAACCTCTAGGGGGCCGGCCGGGGCATCCGGCTTGAGCAGGATGCGCAGCAGGAACACCGTGTCGCCTTCATAGGTTTCGGTCTCGACGCCGAAATTGGGGTCGAACCTGCGGAGGGGAGCGGGCACGAGAACCCGAAAGTTCTGGACGGCCGCGTTTTCGGCCAGCGAGATGGTGGTGGCGATGGGCGGCCGGGGCGTGGTGAGGGAATAAAGATGCCAGCCTTTTTCGAGCTTCGCGGTCAGCCGGCCGAGGACCTCCGCGCCCGGAGCCGCGCTCTGCGGTTCCAGGGTCAGGCTCCACGCGGCAGGGTTCAGCCGCTGGGCCGGCGCCGGGGCGGGCGCCCCGAGCAGGGCCAGCAGCGTGAGGGCGAGTCCGGCTTGAGCGGCCATTAGTCGGCCCGCGCGGCCGCGACCGAGGTCCCCGACCACTGGGCCAGTTCCTCCTGGATGCGGCAGTCGATCTCGCCTCCGGCGTACTCGGAAGCCACGCGGATGGCATTCTTGATCGCGTTGGCGTTCGAGCGGCCGTGGCAGATGATGCACACTCCCCGCACTCCCAGCAGCGGCGCGCCGCCGTACTCGGAGTAATCCACGCGCTTGCGGAAATCGGCGAAGCCGGCGCGCGACAGGATGTAGCCCACCTTGCGCGTGATGGTGGCCTCCAGCGACTCCTGGAGCATGTGCTTGATCACATCCACCAGGCCTTCGCTGACTTTGAGCGCCACGTTGCCGATGAAGCCGTCGCAGACGATCACGTCCACCGCGCCGGTGTAGACGTCGCGGCCTTCCACGTTGCCGACGAAGCGGATGGGCAGCGATTTGAGCAGCGGCGTGGCAGCGCGGGTCAGTTCGTTCCCCTTGCTCTCCTCCTCGCCGATGGACAACAGCCCCACCGCGGGGCTTTCGGTGCGGAAGATGACCCGCGAGTAAATCTCGCCCATCACGGCGAACTGGGCCAGCATGCGGGGCGAGCAATCCACGTTGGCGCCCACGTCCACCATGACGGCGGGCTTTCCCTTCAGCGTGGGGAAGGCCGAGGCCAGGGCCGGGCGGTCCACGCCCGGAATCATCCCCTGCACCATCTTGGAGGTCGCCATGACGGCGCCGGTGTTGCCCGCCGAAACCAGGCCCTGCGCGACTCCCTCGCGCACCAGGCGCGAGGCCACGCGGATGGAGCTGTCGCGCTTGGTCCGCACCGCCTTGGCGGCGCTCTCCTCCATGGTGATCCGCTCGCTGGCGTGGTGCACTTCGATGGGCAGCGAGCGGTGGCCGTCGTGCTGGGCCAGTTCCCGGCGCAAGACGTCCTCTTTGCCCACCAGGATGACGCGCACGTTGTAGGCCCTGGCGGCCCGGATCGCGCCCTCGACTTCACTCTTCGGGGCGTGATCGCCGCCCATTGCGTCCACCGCAATCGTTAGCATGGCTTGGCGCCGGCGGGAGGCCGGCGAAGTTATTTCTCGGCCACCTCAATGACTTCGCGGCCCTTGTACTTGCCGCAGTGCGGGCACACCCGGTGGGGCAGCTTGGTCTCGTGACAGTTGGGACACTCGGCCGTGCCGGCGGGGCGCAGCGAGTCGTGCGTGCGGCGCGCCGCTGTGCGGCGGCTCGAATGTCGTCGTTTTGGGTTGGGCATGAATCGTTTCCTTCCGCTTAGCGTTCGTTCTCGCCCGGCGCCGTTACAGGTTTCTCAGCGCGGCCCAGCGCTCGTCCGGCGGCCGAGGGGCACAGCCGCACTCGCCGTCGTTCCGATCCTGTCCGCAAACCGGGCAAATTCCCCTGCAATCTTCCCGGCAGATGCGCTGCATAGGGAGTGCCAGCAGCACCTGCTCGCGAAGAATATCTTTCAAATCCAGCCCGCCGCCCGAGTAATAGTCGATCTCGGTCTCCCCCGTTTCGAGCGCGATCTCCTCACCCCGCAAGCCGGTGCCTTCCGGACGGTAGAACAGGTCGAAGCCGGCGGCCAGCTCGAACGGCGCCACTCTCAGGCAGCGGTCGCAATCGGCTTCCATCCGAACCGCCAGGTGGCCCCGCACACGGATCTCTTCGGTGGCCCCCAACAGTTCCGCGGTCCCGCTGACTTCCAGAGGGGTTGCCTGCCGAAGCTGGCTGTCAATAAAATCGATCTCGCCCGGCGGATAGGCGGTTTCAAACCGCAGCTTCCGCACTTCCATGTCTCGGATGCTAAGGAACATGCACACCTCCGCCAGCAGTGCCGGGGCGACAAACCATCATTATAGCGCGAAGCGGGGCGGCGGGCGGTGCGGCTCTCAAAGCAGCCGCTTCAGTTCCTCGACCAGCGCGGGCAGTCCCTTCTTGCGATAGATCTCGGTCAGGCGCTGCTCTTCGGGGGATGGCGCGGCCAGCCGCTCCAGGCGCGGATCGGCCAGCGCGTGGCGGGTCGGAATCCACAGCTTGCCGTCGCTGAACTCGACCTGCGAGACGAAGCCGGTCATGCCCTCCAGCGGCACGGGCTGGCCGGCGCGCTCGGAAACCCGCAGCGCGGTCTCCGGGGCCACGCTCGCGCGCCCGCCCGGCGCCAGCGAGACGCCGGCCGGCACCGAGCCGGCCAGGAACTCCCGGCCCTGCCGGTCGCGCAGAATCCAGCCGATTTCCAGGTGCCGCACGGTGCGGTCCGAACGGTTGCGGACCTCGATCCGCGGCGCGCGCACTTCGTTGCCCGAGATGCGCGCCAGGCCGGTCACGGGTTCGACGGGCGCATCCGGCAGGCGCAGGAAGGCCACCTGCACTTCCCGTTCCGGCTCGGCGTTGGTGGCCCGCCCGCCGCGCGCCATCCGCACGTCCAGGCGCGGCCGCTCGGACTGCCGCGCCAGGGCGGCCAGCACGTGGTTGCGCAAGCCCTCCGGCCCCCGGGCCTCCAGAATCGAGCGAAAATAACGCCGGTCGCGCCGCGCCTCCAGTTCCCAGGCCGTCATGAGCCGGCGCGAGTTCAGCCGGTCCGGCCCGAAGAAGGACAGGTCTTCAAACAGGACCCCGTCCAACCCCACCTCCACCAGCGGGCCGCCGCCCAGCGGCCGCAGCAGGCGCAAATCGACGCGCACCGGAAACACCTCGCCCGGCCCGACGTCCAGGCTGGGCACTGAAACCGAAGCCTTGCCGCCCGGCGTGGTGTTCTGCGCCAGCACCAGCAGGGTGATGCCGCGCACGCGCCGCGGCCCGGCGTTGCGAAGCTGGAGCGCCGCGCGCAAATCCAGTTGCATGGCCCCGCCGCGCGGCGTTGCCCGCAACTCGCCCCAATCGGCCGACACCAGCGTCACCGGCGAATCCGGCGGCAGGTTGATGCGCACGGAACTGCTCGAGCCGGGCGCCTGCGCCCAGGCGCCGGCCGCCGCCAGAAGTCCGATAAAGAGAAGATTACTGCGCATAGACGTTCGTGATCGTCACCTGCCCGGTGTCGGAATCCACGTACCGGGCGCGCAACGATCCCTCGGCGTTCACCGTGTAGGTCACCGCCGTCGAGGCCGGCTGCAGCATGGTCAGCGTCCGGCCGTTCTCCTGGAGTTCCAGGCCCGCCTGGGTGGCCTGGAGAATCACGCCCTGGGCCGCCACCGGGCGCGGCACGTTTAGAAACCATCCCATCGTCACCACCACCGTCGCCAGCGCCAGGCCCGCCGCGATGCGCCATCCCAGCCATCTCGCCGGAGCCGCCACCGGGCCGACGATCTCTCCCGCCGCCAGCCCCACCCGGATGTTGGCCTTCATCTCGGCTTCCAGGCGCGACCAGTCCAGCCCCGCCGGCAACTCCCCGGCCGCCTCGCGCAGTTCGGCGCGCGCCCGGCGAAAGGCGTCCGTCTCGCGGCGGCAAGGGTCGCAAGCCGCCAGGTGCGCGGCCAGGCG
>JACQZT010000482.1 GCA_016213755.1 Acidobacteriota bacterium
ACCCGCCGGAACCGTTGTAGAGCTGGTCGATAAAATCCTTGTTGGTGGAAGCGTCGAAACCGAACTTCATGGAGTGCGCTCCGCGGGTCCAGCTCAGGTTGTCGGCGAACTGAAAGCGCATCTCGCTGGGCTGCGTGCGCGGGTAGCCTTGCGCCGCGCCGATGGCGCTGCCGCTGAGAGAGATCGCCAGCGGCCCGGTTTCGGCGGGGAACAGGTCGCTGGCCCCGGGATCGGAAAGGCGGTCCTTAAACCAGCCGAAGCGGAACTCGTTCACGCTGGAGTTGTTCGGGATGCTGGTCCACGAAGCCTTCCCGTAGCGCGTCTCCACAGTGGAGTTTCCGTTGCCGCCCAGCATGTTGCCGCTGGTGAGCACGGCCTGGGTCTGAATGCCGTGCGGGGATTTCCAGTGCATCACGTTGGAGCTGAAGCTGAACGCATTCCGCTCGGTCGGCCGCCAGTCGATCTTGGCGAAGCCCATGACGGATTCCACCGAGCGCGGAACCAGCACGTTCTGCTGGCGGTTGATGAAGGCGATGGCGGTGGCGCACTGGGCGGCCGTCGCCGTGCAGGGCACGATGATGTTATTGCCATCGCTCAGGTTGTTGTTGATGATGCGGTTCAGGCCCGGGAAATTCCGCCTGACCATCTCGAAATTCATGAAGTAGAAAACCTTGTCCGGCTTGATCGGCCCGCCCAGGCTGGCGCCGGCCTGGTGCCGCCATTCGGGCATGTTGACGCCGTTGGCGTAGCGGTCGGCGGCGTTCAGGGTGCGGTTGCGGAAAAACCAGTAGCCGGTGCCGTGCACGCTGTTGGAGCCGCCGCGGGTGACGGTGTTGATCACGCCTCCCGTGGCGCGCCCGAACTCGGCCGAAAAGCCGTTGGATAGCACCTGGAATTCCTGCACCGCGTCCTGCGAGATCTGCGTCGCGATGCGGGTACGCCCGGCGTTCTCGTTGTAGTAGGCCTGAGTGGTGTCGTTGCCGTCGGTGAGAAAGGCGTTGCCCCCGGCGATGCCGCGGAAGCTCACCAGGCCGAACTCGCCATCATTGGTGACCGCGGGAGTCAGCAAAACGAAAGTGTCCGCGCGGCGGCCGTTGATGGGCAGGTTGTCGATCTGGGCCTTCTCGACCACCTGGGAGACGCCGGTCTTGGTGTCTTCCACCAGGGGCGCCACCGAGGTGACCTCCACCTGCGTGGCCGCGGCGGCCACTTCCAGGACGATGTTGAAGTTCAACGTCTGGCCGACAAGGATTTCAAAGTCCTTCGTCTCCCACTTGGCGAAACCGTCTTTGGCGACCGAGACGCTGTAGCCGGAACTGGGAACCAGCGCCGGCGCGGTGAAGACACCGGCCTCGTTGCTTTCCAGCGTCCGGCGGATGCCTTTGGATTCGTTGGCGACCAGGACTTTGGCGCCGGGGATGCTGGCGCCGGAGGCGTCGCGCACGGCGCCGGAGATACCGCCCTGACCCGCGACCGCCTGTGCGAAAGCGCCGCCGGCTAGAGCGATGACAAGAAGAAGAGATATTGCCAGACGTTTGACCATAGGGTTGCCACCTGAAGCCTCCATTCTAGCCGATTTCCGGCTTGCCATTTTCAACTGCCGTCAAGGGTGGTATATGTCAAGAGAGGCGTGTCGGACTGCCGGGAGAGACCATGAAAATCTCATGCGGAACGTGGGCGTTCTCATTCGGGCCGTACGCCGATCGCCCGATCGGTTTCGAGGAAGTGGCGCGACGGCTGGCGGAGGCCGGCTATGACGGGGTCGATGTGTGCGGCTTCCCGCCGCACGTGACGCTGGAAAGCTATCCGACGCGCGAGTCGCGGCGCGAAGTGAAACGCCTGCTCGACGATCTCAACCTGGGCGTATCGGGATATTCGGCCGACCATACCAGCGTGAACCTGGCCGAGCCGGGCAACCGGCAGCGGTACCTGGACCTGTTCTGGCGCAACGTCGAGATGTGCGCGGACCTGGGCAGTCCCGTGGTGCGGGTGGACACGATTGCCGCTCCCGGATCGCTTGGCGACGACGAATACCGGGACGCCTTCGAGCGCGTTGCCGATGTGTGGCGGGAGGCGGCGGGTTTTGCCGCCGAGGCCGGCGTGGTGATGGGCTGGGAGTTCGAGCCGGGCTTCGTTTTCAATAAGCCCTCCGAGGTGATCGCGCTGCACGACCGGGTGGGCCACCCGAACTTCAAAGTGATCTTCGACACCTCGCACGCCCACCTGGGCGCGGTGGTGGGCGCGCGCCAGCACCCGCCCCGGGAAACGCTTTCCGGCGGCGTAAACCAGTTGCTGAAGAAACTCGACGCGCGCGTCGGCCACGTCCATTTGAGCGACACCGACGGAACGCTGTACGGCGACGAGACCAGCACGCACCTGCCTTTGGGGCAGGGCGTGATCGACTTCAAATCGCTGGCGCCGCAGTTGCGCCGCCTGGCGGGCGCCGACTGGTGGTGTGTCGACCTGTGCTTCTGCGAGGGCGCCTGGGAACTGGTGGAGTCCAGTCTCGCCTTCGTGCGCAGCCTGTCTGAGTGATATTGCGAGGTGAACATGCGAATCGCCGCGGGTGCGTTCTTTCTGTGCCTGCTGTTTCTGCCGGCGGGCGGGCAGAACCAGGATAACTCCCAACTCTACTACTCGATCCAGTCTCTTCAGTCGGAGGTGCGGACGCTGCAAAGCCGGGTGCAGCAGTTGGAAGTCCGGCAGCCGGATTTGCGGAACTCCGACGATCTGCGATTGCAGTTGAGAAGCCTGGAGGAACGCATCGGCCAGCTCGAGCGCCGCGCTCCGCCGCCGAATGCGCCCGAGCGGGAGGGGAAGAAGCAGGAAGGACTGGGCCGCGAATGAACGCGACTACACGCGAATGGATGTTTTTATTCGCGTTCATTCGCGGCCAAAGTCCTGTGCGGGGACACATCCGTCTGTCACCGGGTTTTGGTGTACCATCCGGAAGAGTCATGCGCACAGTTCTGATCGCCGCAGTGGTGGTATCGTGGCCGCTGGCGGCCGCTCCGGTCCATGTATGGGAGAAGCGGGAAATCTCCCTCAAAGCCGAGAAGACGTACAAGAACCCTTACACCGAGGTCGATGTCTGGGTGGACCTGGAAGGGCCCGGCTTCCACAAACGCGTCTACGGCTTCTGGGATGGCGGGGCGGTGTTCCGCGTCCGCGTGTTGGCGACCGCGCCCGGCGCCTGGCGCTGGACCAGCGGTTCGAATCCGCGGGACTCGGGGCTCGGCGGCAAGAGCGGCTCGTTCCCGGCCGTTGCGTGGTCCGAAGAGGAAAAGGCCGCCAACATCTGCCGCCGCGGCTTCGTCCGCGCCACTCCGAACGGGCACGCCTTCGAGCACGCCGACGGCACGCCCTGCTTCCTGCTCGGCGATACCTGGTGGGCTGCGGGGACCTTCCGCTTCCGCTGGACCGATGACGACGCGAGCCACTCCATCGGCCCCGAGGCGACTTTCAAAGATTACGTTCGCTTCCGCAAATCGCAGAGCTTCAACTCGCTGGCGATTCTGGCCGCCTTTCCCTCCTGGGCCAACGACGGCCAGCCCGCGACGCTGTCCATGAACGACCCTCAGAAAACGATCGTGCGCTCGGCCTGGGCGCAGCCTGGCACCGCCAGCGCCAAGGACATGCACAACGAGGGCGGCCGCCCCTTCTTCTTCCCCGGGCGCGTGCCCGGATTCGAGGACGTCTTCCCCGACGTTGAGCGCATCAACCCGGCCTACTTCCAGCACCTGGACAAAAAGCTCGACTACCTCAACGCGCAGGGCTTCATCCCGTTCCTGGAGGTCGCGCGCCGCGACGTGAGCACCGTCTGGAAGAAGTACTACCCGTGGCCGGACTCCTACGCGCGCTACATCCAGTACGTGTTCAGCCGCTACCAGGCGAACAACATGCTCCTCAGCCCCATCCACTTCGACACGCCGTCTCAGTCGATTCCGGCCCGAGAATACTCGCCGGCGGTGAATCTGGCTTACGCCCGCACCGGGCCGCCGCCGTTCGGCACACTGGTCTCGACCAACTCCAATCCCTCCAGCCTGGTCAACTTCGGCAGCGGCGAAGACGCGCGCTGGCTGACCTTCCATCAGACCGGCAACCAGCGCGAGCACGAGTTCTACTGGCATCACACCGAGGTTTTCTGGGCCAAGCCCGCGCTGCCCTCGGTGACCGGCGAGCCTTACTACGCCGGCATCTGGTACAAGCCGGGCGTCGAGAACACGTACTCCGCGCCCGGTAACAGCGAAAAAGACAACTTCTTCTGCCGCTCGGTGATGTACGGCAATTTCCTCTCCGGCGGGCTGGGCGGGCACATCTACGGCGCCGACGGCATCTGGCAGGCGAGTATTGAGCCGCAAGCCGAACCCAAGATGTGGGAGGCGTTCCTGTGGAAGTCGGCCGCCGAGATCCCGCAGTTTCGCGCCTTCGTCTTCTCCGAAGGGCGGCGCTACCAGGACCTGATCCCGGCTGCGGACTACATCCTGCCCAACAGCAACTCCCTCTTGCGCGGCTACGAAGGCTGGGCCTTTTGCTCCCGAACGCAAGAGAAGGACCTCTTCCTGGCGTACCTGGAAAAGGACTGTCCGCGGGTGACGGTGCGCAGCGCCCTGCCCAACGCCGCCTATGTCGCGAGATGGTTCAATCCGCGCAGCGGAGAATGGACCGGCGCTGGGACCCTGAGGGCCAATGTGGCCGGGCGCATCCAGATCCCGCCCGCGCCGTCGGCCGAGGACTGGGCGCTCAGTTTGAAGCTGGCGCCGTAAGCAGGCCCAACCGCTGTACCCTCTGCCGTACCTCTTCTTGATCCTCTCGGATTTTCAGGTTGGCCGGGTCCGCCGCCGCCACGGCGTCGATCAGCTCCAGCGCCTCTCGCCCCGTCGCCCGGGCGGCCGGCCGGCGCCCGAGATTCTGTTCCGCTTCCGCCAGGACCGAAAGACAGACCGCCATCGCGCGGCGGTCGGAGGCGTTAAACGGGTCCAGCGTGCGGATCCGGCGGAACAGTTCCACGGCTGCGCCGAGCACGCTGCCGGCCTCGCGGTTACGCCCCAGCGCCAGCAGGCTGCGCCCGATCTGCTCGTTGTTCTTGGCTTTGAGGGAAAGCAGCCTGACGGTGCTTTGCTTCTCCAGCAGGGTGTCCACGATGCGGTTCGACTCGTCGTAGACCTCGATGGCTCTGGCGGGTTCGCCAAAGTGCCGCAGCGCCCAGCCGTAGGTGGCCAGCGTAGCGGCAAGGTCGGTCCGGATGCCCTCACTCGGGTCCGCGGCGACGTACTTCCGCCGAAGGTCGACCGCTTCGCGGCGCAGGCGCAGGCACTCTTGGCGCGCGCCGTTGTGAAGGTGGACGCGGGAGATGTTGGCCAGAACATCGGCGTAGGCAGCGGCTCGAGTAAGCCAGTCCGGATCGCCGACGGAGAGGTTTCGGAATAGTGCTGCCGCCTTCTGGAATTGCTCCAGCGCTTCGGGGTAGCGGTTCTCCTCGATCAGGGCCGTTCCCAGCGCGCAGTAAACCGACGAGAGGGCTGAGGCGGACCCGGCGTTGCGCGGATTCAGACGATAGTACATCTCGCCGATCCGAACCGCCTCCGTGTGCACCCGAACCGCTTCCGCTGTGTTTCCAAGGCTCTGTCCGGTCGGGTGGTTCAGTAAGTTGCCCAGATCCCTCAAGACCAGAGCCAGGATGTGCAAAACCTCGGGATTGTCCGGGTATTCGGCCGCGAGTTTGGCCAGGCCGGCGGCGCGGTCCTTCAGCACCCCCAGAAGCTCCGGCTGGAGGCCGGGAAGGGCGCGCTGCAAGCTCCAGTGCAGTTGGGTGGCAATAGCCAGCGCCTCCTGCAAGTTGCGCTCGGCTTTCCGCCACTGGCGCACGGCGATGAACAACGCACCCGCCAGCAGGAGCACCGCCAGCAGCACTCCCGCTACCGGCCCGCGATGCCGCGCCACAAACTTCGAACAGCGGTATAGTGCGGTGTGCGGGCGGGCGGCGACCGGCAATCCGTCGAGGTAATTGCGCACGTCGAGGCGAAACGCCTCCACCGACTCGTAGCGCCGCGCGGGCGGCTTCTCCAGGGCCCGCGCCAGAATCGCCTGCAAGTCACCCGGCAGAGAGTGGTCCGGCTGGTATTCCTGTTCCAGGATGGCCTGCGTCAGTTCGTGCGGCGCCGTGCCCTCCGCGCGGTACGGGAGCCGCCCGGTCAGCATCTGGTGCAGCACCACCCCCAGGCTGTAGACATCCGTCGCGGTGGTGATGGATTTCTCCTGCCGGATTTGCTCGGGGCTGGCGTAGGGGAGCGTCAGGTGGCCGCAGCCGGTGTGCGTGAGATTGACTTCGTCTTCCAGCGCCACCGCAATGCCGAAGTCGAGCAACTTGGGCACGCCCTCGGCGGTGACCAGAATGTTCGACGGCTTCAGGTCGCGGTGCACCACCAGGCTGCGGTGCGCGGCGGAGACCGCCTCCGCCACCAGCAGAAACAGGCGCAGCCGGTCCGGAACGGGGAGCGCGTTCTCCTGGCAGAAGCGGTCGATGGGGAGTCCCTCGACGCGCTCCATGACGATAAAAGCCATGCCCGCCTCGCTGATGCCGGCGTCCAGCAGGCGCACGATGTAAGGGTGCTCGAGGTTGGCCAGAATGCGCAGTTCCCGGCTGAAGCGGCGCTGTGCCTCGCCGTCCACTTGCAGGCGGTGCAGCAACTTGATGGCGACCAGTTTCTCGTAGAGGTCGTCCACTCTCCGGGCGGCGAAGACCGATGAACTGCCGCCCTGGCCGATCTCGCGCATCAGCTCGTAAGGGCCCAGTCGCAACCCAACCACGGCTTCGCCGGCCGTGTAGCTGGTCTGTGCAAAGCGTTCCGGCGCCGGCGTGGCCAGAAACCCGGCAGCTTCCGAGTGAGCGTCCAGCAGTTGAAGGACTTCCCGCAACAGCAACTCGTTCGTGCCGCAGGTTCGAACCAGGAAACCGGTCCTCTCGTCGGACGGCAGCGAGAGCGCGTCCTGAAAGAGCTCTTTGACCTGTGTCAACTCACCGGCCGGCATGGTCCCGATCCCCGCTCCGTAAGGCGCGATGCAGCCAGGCGCGCGCGAATTCCCAGTCCCGCTCGACGGTGGAAACCGACAGGCCCAGCGCCGCGGCGGTTTCCTCCTCGCTCAGGCCGGCGAAGAAACGCAGTTCCACCACTTGCAGGGAGCGCGAGTCCAGTTCACCCAGGCGCACCAGGCTGCGTTCCAGCGCGACCAGGGTTTCGAATTCCGCATCCAGGGCCGTGTCGCCGGACTCCAGGGACACCCGCTGCCAGCCGCCTCCGCGCTTTTCCGCGCCGGCCCGGCGCGCGTGGTCCACCAGAACGATGCGCATCTGCCGTGCGGCGGCGTGCAGAACCTGCTGAGGGTCGCCGGTCACCGGGAAGTCCGAGCCGAACAGGCGCAGAAACGCCTCGTGGACCAGGGCCGTGGGCTGCAAGGTGTGATCCGGCCGCTCACCGCGCATCAGACGCCCGGCGATCAGGCGCAGTTCGGGGTACACCTGGCGAACCAGGTCGGCGAGCGACGGGTGGCCATCCTTCTGGCGGACGGGGCTCATGGATTCTGCACCTTGGCTCGGCTGTTACTCATCTATTAACGCAGATTCCGGTGACAGTTTGTCAAACGGGAGAGACGGCTCCAAATTAAGAAAGTTTAATGAAGGACTTCCGCACGAAAAACCGCCTTACAAGTTAAGAGGGCAGATGCGCGACACTCACGTTGCGCGGACCTCTGCGGATCATCTGTGGGTCGTTCCTTCTCCCCACTCTGTTGCTGTTTGGCGCCAACGGCTGGACTCCCCAGGACTGGCCGAGCGGGGACAGCAACTGCTGCGACTCGCGGATGTCGGCGGCCCTCGGGGACCGGCCGCCCGGGCGCTCCGGCTGTTGAAGCTAAAGCGTTCGGGTGGCCGGCGTCGCCGCGAACCCGAA
>JACQZT010000483.1 GCA_016213755.1 Acidobacteriota bacterium
GCCGTTGAGACGAAAGCCGGCCCGCGATGCATCGAGGTCTCTGTAGTGCCGAAAGATCGTGGCATGGTTGAGATCGCCGTCTGCGACAGCGGGCCCGGAATCCCGCCGGATCGGTTGGAGAAGATCTTCCTCCCATACTCCGCTGTCAAGGGATCCCGAGGTATGGGCATCGGTCTTTTCTGGGTGAAGCGGATTGTCGAGGTAATGGACGGCACGATTGATGTCGATGGAAGCAACCGCCACGGCGGGGCGACCTTTATTGTGACTCTGCCGAGCGGGCGGTAGTCTTCCGATGAGGAGGATGGTGTGAGCAGGACCGTGCTGGTGGTTGAGGACGATCGGGACACCCGGGATCGGTACGTCGCGGCGTTGAAAACGGCTGGGTGGAATGCAACGGAAGCCATAAACGGCGAATTGGGGCTGGATTGTCTCCGCGGCTCTTCGGGGGGCTTTGACATCGTCCTGCTCGACCACTCCCTGGGTGGCATCACCGGCATTCAGATGCTTGAGGCGGCCATCCGGGACGGAATCCCGCTTCCTCCGGTCATTGTGCTGAGCGCGAGGCTCGAGCCGGACATCATTCGCCGGTACCTGGAGTTGAAAGTGCGAGCCCTGATCCCGAAGCCGGCTTCCGCGGGCGTACTAGCCTCGGTTCTGGATTCGTTTAGCGACCCGCGCCGGTCCGCTCCGTACACACTTCCGGGCATTGCCGAGCACCAACCGCTTGATCTTTGCGCGTTTGACTACCAGGGGACGCGGATGCATCTGTACCTTCGGCAGTCCGACACCCAGGCCAGGCACGTTCCCGGGGCGCAGTTTTACGAAAAGCGGGAACTCCGGCTCAGCGA
Organism: Acidobacteriota bacterium; assembly: GCA_016213755.1. GTDB lineage: Bacteria > Acidobacteriota > Terriglobia > Bryobacterales > Bryobacteraceae > JACQZT01. The sequence continues at coordinate 849 of JACQZT010000483.1, forward strand.
GGCGGTGGAGCGGCGGGAGCGGGCGCTGCGGGACTACTTCGAGTGCCGCGCGAAGCACCCGCCTCGCCTTACGCCGCGCGAGCCGCTGCTGGTGGTCGCCAGGAGGTGGAATTCCTGGTATCCCAGCTTCTTCCATGTCAAAGGGGGCGCTTATGCGGTTCTGGGCGTGCCTGCCGAAGGAAACAGGATCCCGGGCGTGTTGATCGACCCGGGCTTTCGCGCGCTGGACGTCCTCGGTTCTCTTGGCGTGCCCGTGTCCTGCCTTGATACGTGTATTGTCACCCACAATCACCCCGATCACGTGGGAGGCGTCTTTGAGTACCTTGCGTCCCGCCACGTACTTGGCGGTGCCACTCGAATCCACTGTGCCAAGCCGGTGGTCCGGATGCTGGAATCGTACGCTGGGGAGGGGCTGGGGCCGAAAGAGTTCAACGAGTTGCATTTCGATATCGAAGTGCCCTATCGGACGGCCGGCGGGGAAGAGCGGGCGTTGCGGGCGACGCCGCTCGATACGTCCCACCAGAGCGCCGGGCCCGGAGAAGGTACGCGCGGCATCATCATCTCGTCGACGGGGACGAACGGCGCCCATCGGAGGGATTCCACCGCCGTCCTGCTCGGCGACACGGAATACGACCCCGACAGGGATCGGCCGAATAGCCAACTCTTCGAGGGGATGCTGAGAGCTCTGACCCGGCCGGATGTGACGGTCGGAGTACTTCATATCGGAAGCTGCCAGATCCGGCGTCAGCATAGCGGCAAGCACCTGTACCTGGCGGGGCTTCGCGACCTCCTGACGGACATCGAATATGTGAGATCCAGACACCCTACGATGTACTCGCGGAAGTTGCTCGTCCTGGTCTCGGAATGGGGACTGGAGCATGCCACCCGGCGGCAAGTACTCGCCGCGCTGCCGGATGAGCCTACGAACGACTTGAAGGAGGCATTTGACGAAGAGAGCCTGGTGGTTGAAACGATCCTCACGTTGCAGGAGCGTTACCAAACCGTGACCCTCCTGCCGGCCGATGTGGGCCTTCTGGTGGGCATCGAAACCGGAGAGGTGTATTTGGATCCGGAGAAACCACCCGTGAGCCCGGAGAAGGTTGGCTTCAAGTCTGACGGCGAAGGGCTGCGCTACTTCGAGAAGTCCTGATCCTCGCGCGGACGGAATTCCGCGGTGCATCCCGTTCGCACACAGGCCATGTTCCGCCGGCCCGCCGACGGCGGAAGACACCCTCGGTTGTCTCCCGCTGCTCCGGGGCTTGTGGCAATGTGGTTCCGCAGTGCTTGCATTGCAGCGGCCAGACCTCCTCGGTTGCCCGCGCGCTTTCCTACTGTTCCTATCGCACGGCTGAATCATCAGATAGCAATCCGCTCGACCTCGTCCAGGGTAGTCTCGTCTGCCGTCCGGTTGCAGAGTATCGTTGTGCGCGGCGACTCGTGGGCGGCGATTGCCTGGGCGTTCTCTATGGTGCCGCCGTTTTCCAGGTGCGCGGTGATGTCAGTGGCCCGGAACGTGTGGCAGCCGGTGGAGTAGGGGAGTCCGGCGGCCTTGGCGCGCCGCTTTATCATTCGTAGCGCGTCGGTGCGCGCCATCCGGCTGAGCGTCAGATTGGCCGAATTCGTGGAGGAGAGACTGGCCGGGTACAACCCGCGCCGGAACACGCTGCCGATTCCGGATCACGAGGAATACGAGGTGGATTACCAGTTTGATGTTGGTCCGCGCCCGATCTTCCTGTTCGGAGTGAAAGACAACGACAAGGCGCGGCTGGCCACAATCTCATGCCTGGAGTTTCAGCGGCGGCGCGTCGCGTTCAAAGGCGTGATGGTGCACCAGGACTTCGAGAGTTCGATCACGAAGAAGGACCGCCTTCGAATCACCAGCGCCAGCGACAAGCAGTTCACCTCGCTCGACGACTTCCGCGAGAACGGCCCGCGGTTCTTCGAGAGGGAACAAGTCGCCTGACGCCGGCTTCGCGCGGGCGGGAAATCAACCCGGAGTCGCCGCCGGCAGGCGGAAGAAAAGCGCCAAGACGGGCAAGAAACGGCCAAAGGTCAAGACCGGATTCAATCGAACATCTCTGTGTTAATTTGTTTGGGTGCAGAATCGGGATGAATCACCATGGCCAACCGCATTCACGAGATCCGCGACCCGGTCCACGGGTTCGTGAAGCTCGACTCGGAAGAGCGGAATCTGGTGAACTCCCGCCCATTCCAGCGCATCGATGCCGCGGCCCCATTGAAGCGAGGTTACTGGCGTGCGCGCGGGACGGGTGCGGCGGATTTCCGCAGCATGGAAGCGGCGGCCGGGGCTGGATGGCGCCGATTTCGCGTCAGGCGGACTCAACCAGAGCGGCGGGATTCGTCCGAACCGGGTCTTCAAGGCCCATGAGAGCATCCTCGTTTGCCGCGCCGGGCGCTTTCTGGAGTCGAAACTCAACGAAGTCGTGGACCGACTGATCGCGATCCTGGAGCAGATGCAGACGAGCTTCCATTCCACGGTGCGGTGCGATGCCGGCCTTTTTAGCGCGCTCGAAGAGGCGGTACAACTCGAGACTGAATTCGTCGTCGCCCGGTTCAAAGACAAGGACGTCGCCGGGTTAGAGGGTCTGGCTAAGGCGGTCGATATGACGTTGGACGAGCGTTGTCCATTGGCAGATCGGGCCGCGAGGATTCATCTGGTCAAGCCCCAGGTCGGCCTTCCGGAAACCGAAGTCGCGGTTGCGGAAGCCGGCCGCATAATCGAAGAAACCAACGGCGAATCGGCGCGATGGCTTCGAACTCGCCTCTACTTCCAGCGAGTCAGCAGCCGGTTGTAGGCTTCGTGCGTCCCGATCCAGAACCAGTGGACATCTTCGCCATGGCGGCGGGCCAGGGCGCGATAGTTGCGTCCGATCTCGGCGGTCCACACCTCGCCCTTCCGCGCGAAGCCGAGCGATGGGTGCGCAGGGTTCTCCCGGAAGAGGCGAAACTGCTTGCCGGCGAGGTCCCGAACTTGAGGCGGCAGCGCGCGGTAGCAGTCCCAGAAGGAAGGCAGTGCGAAGGAGCGAATGGCGCCTACTCCAGCGGGCGGAACTGGCCCTGGCGGATCTGCTCGTCGATGTCCGCGAGCCAGCACGCCCCGGTGCCGCCGGGAGCGAAGTCTTCCGCAATCTGCCGATCCCAGGCCTGGCGGTCGGCGTCCAGTAGCCAGTCGAGAAGCGTCCGCCTTTCGCCGGCGGAAAGCCCGCCGATGGCGGTTTGAATTTCGTGCAGGGAACGCATGGCCGATTCCACTTTCAGAATAACACTGGTATTGTGTGACGCAATTGGGACCCCGCGGTCAACGCCACCCGGCGGCCGCTTCTGCCCCGAAGCCGTTCACAAGCAATTTTCAATACATTCCAAACGACTTAACCCCGGCACCTCGGGAACTCGGGTGTATACTGTGGTGCCAGGAGAAAGTGAATGCGGGCTGCTGCTCCAAAAACCGATTTCGCCACCCCAAGATCCCATCACCGGAGCGGGGTACCAAACGAACCCAAGCCGGTTTGCTCTAAGTCCCCGTGTTTTCATCAAAAACACCATTTTCGGTCGGCCGCCTCCACTGCGCGGTTCGCCCATTTTTCTCCGTGCCTTTCGCCCTTTTTTCCACCCCTCCACCGATACTTCACCCGAATCGAACCCGCCCCGGCCAGTTCCCCGTTCTCGTGGGACCGGCCTCCGGCCGGCCGGCCGGCGTCCCGCCGGCCAAGCGGTCCGGACGATTTTCGCTTTCGGTTTTTTGATACCTTGGTTCTCGTCATGAAACACGCTGTCTCGCTCCTCTTCCTGGCCGCGCTGGTGGCGGCCGCCCAGGCCCCCGACCGCGCGCCGCTGGCCGACGAGTGGGGGTATCGCCCGGCGGATGGCGCCGTCACGCCGGTGAACCCGCCCTCGCTAAGCTGGGTGCACGAGAAGAACGCGAAGGGCTACCAGGTCCAGTGGGCCGACAATCCCGGTTTCGCCCGCGCGGCCGAGGCCGGCGATCTGCCCTGGACGGTCTACACCCACAACGCTCCGCTCAAGCCGGGCGTCTGGTACTGGCGCTACCGCATCGCCGGCGCGGACGGAAAGCCGTCGGCCTGGAGCCGCGCGCGGCGTTTCACGATCCCCAAGGACGCCACTGTTTTCCCGCAGCCAACCATGGCCGAACTGCGCGCCCGCATCCCGAAGAGCCATCCGCGGCTGTTCGTGCGCGGCCAGGATCTGCCGCGCCTGCGCGAGTGGGCGCGGGGCGGCGGCGCCGGGTCCTACCGTAAGCTGCTCGAAAGCGCCGGGGCGCTGCTCACGGCCGAGCCCACGCCCGAACCCACCTCTCGCGGCGACGTGCGCGATCCGGCCAGCCGGGACCACTGGTGGACCAACCGCGTGGAAACCATTCGCGCGGCGCAGGAGGTCGAGGTCCTGTCGTTCGTCTACCTGCTGACCGGCGAAAAGAAGTACGGCGACGCGGCGCGACGCTTTCTGCTCAAGCTGACGGCATGGGACCCGGACGGCCCCACCAACTTCAAGCTGAATTGCGAAGCCGCCAAGCCGCTGGTTCACCGCCTGGCGCGAGGCTACGATTGGGCCTACGACATTTTGAGCGAAGACGAACGCGCCCGGGTGCGAGCCATGATTCTCCGGCGCGGCATGGACGCCTGGAAAAGCGGCGAGGTGCGGGAGGGCGTGGGCCACCTCAACCAGCCCTACAACTCTCACGGCAACCGCACCTGGCACAAGCTGGGGGAAAACGCCGTGGCCACCTTCGACGAGACCCCCGAAGCGGAGATGTTCCTGCGCTACGCCGTCACCAAGTTCTTCGCCGCCTACCCGGCCTGGTCCGACGACGATGGCGGCTGGCACGAAGGCCTCTCCTACTTCGCCGGCTACATGGGGAAGACCGCCTGGTGGATGGACTTCGCGCAAAGCGCCTTGGGCATCGACGGCTTCAAGAAACCGTTCTTCGCGCACTTCGGCGACTACGCCCTGTACTCGGCACCTCCCGGGACGCCGGACCTGGGCATAGGAGACCTCGCCTATGGCCGGCCCGGCCGCGGCTGGGCCTTCATGCACTTCTACGTGCGCCGTACGGGAAATCCGTTTTGGGCCTGGTGGCTGGAAAAGTGGAACATCCCGGAAGAGGGCAGCGAGCCGGTGCTCGATTTTCTGTGGGGATCGGCGCCGCCGGTGGCTGCCAAGCCGCCCTCGGGGCTGCCGCCCTCCAAAGTATTTCGCGGAACCGGCGTTGCGGTGTTGAACGACACCCTGCTCGACGCGGCCGAAAACGTGCAAATCCGCTTCAAAGCCAGCCCCATGGGCCGCTGGAGCCACGGCCACGACCCGCACAATTCGTTCACCCTCAACGCTTACGGACAAGCCCTGTTGGTCAATAACGTGTACCGCGACCTGTACGGCAGCCCGTTCCACGCCAAGTGGGTCTGGACCACCCGCGCGCAGAACGCGGTGCTGGTGAATGGCGAAGGGCAGAAGCCGCGCTCGGCCGACCTGGGCGGGCGCATCGTGAAATGGCAGTTTGAGGACGGCCTGGATTACGTCGCCGGCGACGCCGGCGCTTCCTATGAAGGGCGGTTGAAGAGCGCCCTGCGTCATGTCGTTTTCGTCAAGCCGGACGTGGTGGTGCTGGTCGACGAGCTGGAAGCGCCCCACCCGAGCACGTTCCAGTGGATGCTGCACGCGCACCAGGCCTTCGACGTGGACCAGGCCGGGCAGAAGCTGACGGTGAACCGAGGCCCGGCCGGCGTGCTGGTGGATTACGCCGCCGCGCAGCCGCTCAAAATGCGGCAGTGGACGGGCTACGATCCCGAGCCGGATTGGGAATACCTGAAGAGCGTGAAATCCTCCGGCATCCCGCCGCAGTGGCACGTCGAGGCCTCGTCGGTGGAGCCGGCCACGCGCGCGCTCACGCTCACCGTGCTGCGGCCGTACAAGCAGGGCGCGGCCCCTCAATCGAAGGCGGTGGTGGAGCGGCAGGCCGGCGGCGTGAGGTTGCGCGTTAGCGGCGCGCGGTCGAAGGATGTCGAAATCGCCATCCGCGCGCCGGGCCAAGCGGAATTCGCCCGGGTTCGCGCGGGCGGAAAACAATGGAGCGTCCAGCGATAGGAGAAACCATGGTCAGCCGAAGAGAATTGGCAGCCGCCCTGGCGGCGCCTTTCACCCTGCGCGCCGCCGAACCCACACCGGCGCGCGCGCGCATTCTCAAGCGCTTCAAGGAAATCGCCGCCAGCCTCTACGCCTGGGACCTGCTGGACGAAGGCGTGGACCCGGTGCTGGAAACGCTCAAGGAGACCACCGGCGCCAACAGCGCCTACCTGGTCGCGCTCATGCACTGGGAAAAGCGGCCGCTCACGGATTTCTACTATCCGCACAATCCCAAGCGCAAAACCTATTTCCCCGAAGACAGTCGCGCCTACTGGCGGCCCAGCCTGGAGCACTACAAAGCCACGCGCATTAAGCCTCGCCCGAGCGACCGCGCCGAGCTCAAGGGCCAGGATTGGCTCCGCACGCTGGTCGCCGCCGCGCGCAAGGCGGGCTGGAAGACCGGCGCCGAGATCTCTCACACGGTGCTGGATTTCGAGCGCGCGCGCGGCGAGTGCTCCTACGCCGTTCAGCGCGACATCTACGGCAACCCGCTGGCGCAGTTGGTCTGTCCCAATAACCCCGACGCGCGCGGCTACCTGATTGGGCTGTTCACCGACCTGACCGCCAACTACGATCTCGACTTCGTGCAGACCTGCCTGGTTCCGTTCGCCGCGGGCCGGCTGCGCGCCTCGGTGGGCCTGGGCGGCGAAAGCCACGCGGCCGGCACGTTCGGCTTCCAGACCTGGGGCGCCGGCGGCGCGGCGACGCCCGCGGAGAAGACCCTCGGGACCGTTCTGGGCGGCTGCTTCTGCTCCAGTTGCGAGGCCGCCGCCAAGGCGCAGGGACTCGATTTGAAGGCCGTGCGCCGCGCCCTGCTGCCGGTGGCCGATGCGCTGGATCACGGCGGACCCGACGCGCTCCACTTTCTCGCGCTGCTCAGGGCCTCGAACATCACCCCCACCGCCGGACTGCTGCGCCATCCGGAGCTTTTCGAGTGGCTCAAGTTCCGCTGCGTGTCGCTCACCGGGCTGTTCCGCGACGTCCACGCCGCCGTGATGCGCATCAAGCCCAAAATCGACCTGCGCCTGAACGCCTACATCTACGACGACTGGGAACTGGCCGGCATCGACTTCGCCGCGCTGCGCCCGTACCTGGGCTCGATCCGCTCCAGCAACTACGACGAGCAATCGGGCAACGCCGCGCAACTCGAGCACAAGCGCAAGTTCCTGCTGTCGGTGCGGGCCATGGCGGGCGACGAGATGCACTTTTTGTCGGCCATCGGCATCCGCCCCAAGGCCACACCGGAGCTGATCCGCAAGGGAGTGGTGGTCTCGGCGCAGTGCGGCGCCGACGGACTGTCGCTGGGCCACTACGACGGCGCGCCGCTCAAAAACCTGGAAGCCATCCGGCAGGGCATGGCCGACGCCGACGTCACCGTTTGACCCGTACCGGGCGGGCGGCCGTTCATCCGCTAAGATGGTAGTTAACGGCATGTCCCAGCTTTCCGACGACGGCGGCCGCCGCTGGCTCTCGCGGCGCACGCTGATCCTGGTTTCCAATCTCGTGTCCATCGCGTGCCTGATCTGGGTATTGCACGACATGGACCTGGCCAGCCTGATCGAGGACATCAAGTCCATGCACTGGGGCTGGGTGGCGCTGGCCGTGGCTTCCGATATCTTTGTGTATGTCTGGCAGGGATACCGTTGGAGCCTGCTGCTGAACCCGGTGGCGCCCACGCCGGTGTGGCAATCGGTGCGCGCCATTTATGTGGGCCTGTTCGCCAACGAGGTGCTGCCGCTGCGCTCGGGTGAGGTGATTCGCTGTTACCTGCAGGCGCGCTGGAGCAAACTCCCCTTCACGGTGGCGCTTTCCAGCGCCGTGATCGAGCGCATTTTCGACGGCCTGTGGCTGGTAGGCCTGTTGTTCGTTACCACGCGCTACGTGAAGCTGCCCCAGTTTCTGGTGGATGGCGCGGCGCTGCTGGCCGGCATCCTGGCCGCGGCCGCCGTTGTTCTGGCGGTGGTGATGTTTCACAAACATCGCGCGCACGCCGCGATGGCGGGCAACCGTTTTCTGCGCAACATCCGCGTGCTGGTGGACGACCTGCACCTCATCGGCAACTCGCGGCAGTTTTACCTGGCGGGCATCGCCAGCCTTCCCTACCTGTTGCTGCAGGTGGTTCCGATCTACGCGCTGGTGCGGGGCTACGGTCTCGAGATCACCCTGGGCGGAGCGTTCGTGCTGATGGTGATCTTGCGTCTGGGCACGGTGGTACCGCAGGCGCCCGGTAACCTGGGCACGTTCCAGGCCCTGATGGTGCTGGGCCTGCACTTGTTCGGAATCGAAACCGGCCTGGCCAAGCGCTTCTCCATTGTGCTGTGGGGCGCCATCACGCTGCCGCTGCTGATTGCCGGCTTCATTGCCCTGGCGATCACCGAGTTTAAGATCGGCGAACTGCGGCGGGAAGCCGAGACGGACCTGGCGAACAGCCGGAACGCCCGCGCCGACAAGTGACCTATAATTGCCCTGGAGGATCTCTATCTGCATGAACGGCGATAACGCAGTTTCCCGCCGGAGCCTGTTCGGCGCCGGAGCGTTCACCATCGTGAGCCCCAACCTGGTGCGCGGCACACAGGCGAATTCCAGGATCTCGCTGGGCCTGATCGGCTCGGGCAACCGCGGCACGTACGATGCCACCATCGTCCACAACGACCCGCGCGCCCGCGTCACCGCCCTGTGCGACCTGTTCGACGACCGCGTCGAGATGGCCAAATCCAAGCTGAAACTGGAAAACCCGGCCACCTATAGGGATTATGAGAAGCTGCTGGCCACCGACGTGGACGCCGTGCTGATCGCCACGCCCCCGTTCGAGCATCCGCGGCACCTGGAAGCGGCGATCGAAGCCAAAAAGCACGTCTACTGCGAGAAGCCCATGGGCGTGGACGTTGCGGGAGTGAAGCGCGTCATCGCGGCCGCGAAGAAGGCCGACCCGAAGAAGTGCATTTCGGTGGGCTTCCAGCAGCGCTACGGCCCGGTCTACCTGGAGGCCTACAAGCGCATCCAGGAGGGTCAGATCGGCGAAATGGCCGCCGCGCGCGCGGCCTGGATCGCCAACGACCCGTTCAAGCGCCTGCCGTACCCCGATCCGAAGATCGAAAAGCTCCGCAACTGGTTCTGCTACCGGGACTACTCGGGCGATTTCATTGTCGAGCAGGACTGCCACAACTTCGACGTGCTGCACTGGTTTCTGGGCGGTCTGCCGCTGCGCGCCGCGGGCTGGGGCGGGCGCAAGCTGCGCACCAGCATGGAGATCCTGGACCACTTAAACCTGACCTTCGAGTTCCCCAACGGCGTATACGTGAACTTCGAGGCGAATCAGCTCACGCCGATGGGCTTCAACCGCATTGGGGAGGAGTTCACCGGCTCCAAGGGCACCATCGCCACCTCGCGGGCGCGGATGATCCACTACAAGAGCCCCAAGGAGACCGAAACCATCGACTCCAAGCGCGACATCACCTACGACGGCATCGAGCAGTTCTTGGAACGGATTGTGACCAACAATCCGGAGAACGTGGCGGAACGGTCGGCGCTAAGCACCATGATCGCCCTCCTCGGCCGCACGGCGATCTACAGCAAACGGGAGGCAACATGGAAGAGCGTTTTCGGAGCCTGACGCGCGCCGCGTGCGCGCTGCTGACTTTTTCAGTTCTGACACTGGCGCAGAATCCGCTGCGCGTGATCGCCATCGGGGCGCACCCGGACGATTGCGACCTGGGCGCGGGCGGCACGGCCATTCAGTTCGCCAAGCTCGGCCACCTGGTGAAGTTCCTCTCGGTCACCAACGGCGACGCGGGGCACCAGTCCATGGGCGGAGGCGCGCTGGCCAAGCGGCGCCGCGCCGAGGCCCAGGAGGCCGGCCGGCGCTTCGGCATCGCCGAATACGAGGTGCTCGACAACCACGACGGCGAGCTGGTGCCGTCGCTGGAGGTGCGCAAGGAGGTTATCCGGCGCATCCGGCGCTGGAACGCCGACATCGTCATCTCCCCGCGCTCGAACGACTATCACCCCGACCACCGCTACACCGGCATCCTGGTGCAGGACGCGGCGTACATGGTGGTGGTGCCCAACATCTGCCCGGACACTCCGCCGCTCAAGAAGAACCCGGCGTTCTTCTATTTCCAGGACGGCTTCCAGCGGCCGAACCCGTTCCGCCCCGACGTCGCCGTGGCCATCGACAGCGTCCTGGAGCGGAAACTGGACGCCATGGACGCGCACGTCTCGCAGTTCTACGAGTGGCTGCCATGGGTGGCCGGAACTCTGGACGGAGTGCCCAAAGAGCCGGGGGCGCGGCGCAAGTGGCTGGGCGAACAGCGCCAGAAGCGGCAGATCAACCCCGCCATCCGCGAAGCGCTGGTCAAGTGGTACGGCGCCGAGCGCGGCAGCCAGATCCGCCAGGCCGAAGCCTTCGAGCTTTGCGAGTACGGCAGCCGGCCGGACGCGCAGGAGCTGAAGCGGCTGTTTCCGATGGCAAGGTAGTCGGAGGAAGAACAAGTGAGCCGCGAATACACGCGAATGAACGCGAATCCGATTGGATCATTCGCGTTCATTCGCGTTCATTCGCGGCCAATTCCCTTTGCGGAGGTTTCATGAGCGGGAGCCTTCGCGAGCTGCCTTCCGTCGACCAAGTGCTGGCGCGGCTGGGGGACGCGGCCGCCGCGTATCCGCGCGGCCTGGTGGTGGACGAGGTGCGGCGCGCACTGGAAGCGATGCGCGCGGAAATTCGCGCAGGGCGCGCCGGCGGGGCGCCGGCCGAGGAGCGCGCGCTGCGGTCGCTCCAGGCCCTTGCGCGGCCGTCGCTGCGGCCGGTGATCAACGCCACCGGCGTGGTGCTGCACACGAACCTGGGACGCGCGCCGCTGGGCAGGATGAGCTTCCTCGCCGGCTACTCGAACCTGGAGTACGACCTCGCCGCCGGCCGTCGCGGCCGGCGAGACGTGCACGCCGGGGCGCTGTGCGAACGCCTGCTCGGGGCGCCTCGTGGCGTGGGGATCAACAACGCCGCCGCGGTGTACCTGGCGCTGCACGAGCTGGCCGGCGGGCACGAGGCGATCGTCTCGCGCGGCGAGCTGATCGAGATCGGCGACGGCTTCCGCATCCCCGACATCATGCTTCACTCGGGGGCCGTTTTGCGCGAGGTCGGCTCCACCAACCGCACTCACATCGGCGACTACCGCGCGGCGTTCAGCGAGCGCACACGGCTGATCCTGCGCGTGCACCGCTCCAACTTTCGCATGGCGGGCTTCACCGCGCGGCCCGAACTCAAGGAACTGGCCGCGCTGGCGCGCGAGCGCGGCGTGCCTCTGTATGAAGACCTGGGCAGCGGGTGCCTGGCCGATCTGCAACCCTTCGGGATCGACGAACCGCTGGCGCGCGCAAGCCTCGCCGCCGGCGCGGACCTGGTCTCGTTCAGCGGCGACAAGCTGCTGGGCGGGCCGCAGGCCGGCATATTGGCCGGACGCGCGGAGCTGATCGCCCGCCTGCGCCGCAACCCCATGTGTCGCGCATTGCGCGCCGGCAAACTCATTTGCCAGGCGCTCGAGGAAACTCTGCGGCGGCTGATGCTGGAGCGCTGGGAGGAGATTCCGGCGCTGGCCATGATCCGCGCCGATGCGGAAGAAATTCGCGAGCGCGGCGAAGCCTTCGCCGGCCGGCGGGCCGGGTTGGACGCGGAGGTGATCCCGGGAGAATCCGTCATCGGCGGCGGCGCCACGCCCGAACAGAGGATTCCCACCTGGCTGGTGGCGCTGCGCGCCGCCAAGGTGAGCGAGTTCGAGCAGCGTCTGCGACAGGGCGAACCGCCCGTGGTGGCGCGAGTCGAAAACGGCCGTCTGTTAGTCGATCTGCGGACGGTCTTTCCGGAAGAGGAAGCGGCGCTCGCCGCGGCTATTCTTCAGGCGCGCGTCTGATACGTGCCTTCGGTGGTGTTGACCAGGATCATCTCGCCTTCGTTGATGAAGGGGGGAACCTGCACCACCAGGCCGGTTTCCATCTTGGCCGGCTTGGTCACGTTGGAAACCGTGGCGCCCTTGAGCCCGGGCTCGGTTTCCTTCACCTTCATGGCTACCTGCGCCGGCAGGTCCACGCTGATGGGCTTGCCTTCGTAGAACTCGACGGTCACCTTGAGCTGCGGGATCAGGTACAGCACCGCGTCGCCGAGCAAGTCCCTGGTCAGGTGCATCTGCTCGAAAGTCTCGATGTTCATGAAGTAGTAGAACTCGCCGTCGTCGTACAGGTACTCCATCTCGTGCTGTTCCATGACGGCGCGCTCGACGCGGTCTTCCGAGGAAAAGCGGTGCTCGGTCATGGTGCCGGAGCGCAGATTGCGCATCTTAGCCTGGACGAAGCCGCGAAGGTTGCCCGGTGTGCGGTGGAACACGCTGAAGATCGTGTAGAGCCCGCCCTCGAACTTGATCACCATTCCCGGGCGCATCTGTGTCGCTGAAATCATGTTAATCCTGCTCCCTGGCTGTAAGGATTGGGCGGTACAGGCAGACTACTATTGTAACAAAGGGCGGTCGTGCCGGGTCAGGAACGCGCGGCCTTGCGGGCGCGGCGGTAAGAGCCCCACGCGAAGCCGCCCATGATGAGCATGAAGACCACCGCCAGAACGATATTGAACAGCCCCTCTCCGGTCTGTTCGTACTGCCGCCAGGTGCGCCAGGTGCGGGGGGCCGGAATCACGGCGAAAATCAGGAAAACAAAGGCGATCATCTCGTTCCAGAGCACCCGCAGGGGGCGGATGACGCCGGGAACGACATGGTGCAAGAACTGCTTGACGACAAACCGCATGTGGAGAAAACGGAAGCCGGCGGCAGGGCCGGACGCTTCCGACATTTCCAGTATAGCGGTACGCTGAAAGAATCGGCGGGACGGGTCTTAAGCCGGCCGCCCAGAGCGCCGATATGGAAGGTGAAAGGATTCGCCTGAGGCGCAAAACTCGCAACGAGATCCGGCTTGCAGTCATCCAAGGATTATGGAGTGGTATGCTGGAGGCGGCCCGCGAGAAAGGGGCGTAACGTGGAAGACCGATTGAAGGAGTTGATGCAGGAACTCGGGAACGCGATCAACGAGTCGCTTTCAGACTCCGACCGGATTGCCGCGGCGATTGGAGAGATCAAGCACGCCGGCTACGACGTGTTCTTGGTTCTGGAAGCCACCATCGGATTCAACAAACGCGATGAGGACGCCGGAGAGGTCCCGGAAGACGAGATCGAAACTCACGCCGAGTTCGCCGAACCGGAAGTGGAACTCGAACCGCCTCAGACGCGCCGCCGGTTCAGTCCGGCCGGCCGGATCAAGTGGACGTCGCAGGACCACAAGTTTTTAAGGGCCCTCAAGATCTCCGCCGAAGAGGAGTAGCGCTAAAGCACTTCGCAATAGACCGCCCAGGTGCTTCGCGCGGCGGCATCCCAACTGAAGTCTTCGGCCCGAGCCAACCCCAGCCCGGACAGCTTATTCCGCAGATCCGAACTTTCGGCCAGCGCCCGCAGCGCGCCCGCAATCGCATCGGTATCGTGCGGATCTACCAGTAGCGCCGCATCGCCGGCCACTTCCTGGAGCGCGGAACCACGGGAGGTGAGCACGGGCAGGCCCCGCGCCATGGCCTCCAGCACCGGCATCCCGAATCCTTCGTCCAGAGACGGAAAAGCGAACACCGAGGCGCGCGCATAGAGCCGTTCCAGTTGCGCGGCGGCCAGGTAGCCGGTGACCTCGATGCCGGCGCGGCGCGCGCTGCGCTCGATACGCGCGAAGATCTCGGCCGCTCCGTAACCGGCCGAGCCGGCCAGCACCAGGCGCCACCCGGGCGGCATCCGTTCAAAGGCCTCCACCAGCCGCGGGACATTCTTGCGGCGCTGCACGGCGCCCACGTGGAGCACGATTTTCTCGCGCTCCGCCGTTTCCGGCAGCCGGCCGGCGGGCCGGTGAACGCCGTGGGGCACCACGCGAATCCGCGCCGGCTCGACGCCCAGCAAATCCTCCAGTTGCGAGGCGGTGAACCGGCTGACGGCGACGAGCAGGTCCGCGGCTTCGGCGGCGTGGCGCGCCTGCCCGGCAAAGCGGCGGCGGAACTCCGGCGCGGAGTAATCGCCGCTCAGGACAAACAGATCGTGAAACGTCGCGACCGCGCGCCGCTGGCGGGCCTCCGGAAGCCGCTGGTTCAGTCCATGAAACAGCGCCGCCGAGCCGAAACGGCTGAACTCCGCCAGCAGGCGCCGGCGGCAGTTGGCGGGCACGCTCTCCCGAAAGGACTTCAGGAACCGGTGCGGCCGGTAGCAGTGCAGGAATTCGGCCTCCGGATGGGCCCGGGCCAGCCCGGACAGGATCTGCCGCGAATACACCGACACCCCGGTTGGCATCCGGTCCAGGGCATACGTTGCATCAAGGGCGATTCTCACGCGCTGGCGAGCCGCGCAAGCCGGCTCGGCCCATTTTCGCACACGGAACCGTGCGCCAGACCCAGCAGTTCTTCCACGCTCCAGTCGGCGTCCGGTCCGAAGGAGACGATTCCAACTTTCAAGCGCACCGCGCTCCGGCGATGCAGTTCGGTCAGCGCCAGCGCC
>JACQZT010000484.1 GCA_016213755.1 Acidobacteriota bacterium
GGCGGCTTCCTGTGCACCTACGTGGACAAGGAAGGGATGATCCACGGAACCGACCTGGACTGGTTCCGCCGCCAGCTCGCCGCGACCACGCTCGAGATCACCGCCGCCGGCGGCATCACTACCCTCGAGGAGATCCGCGAACTGGAGCGCATCGGCGTCCACGCCGCCCTGGGCATGGCCATCTACACCGGCCGCCTCGACCTCGCCCAACTCGGTATAATGGCTGCGCGATGAGAACCAAATCCACCCTTTCGCGCCGGGCGTTTGTTTCGAGCGCCGCGGCGGCGCCGTTTTCCGCTCTGGCCGCGGCCCGGGAAGAAAACGTCGTCGTTCACCCGCAGGTTGAAATCGGAAAGATCCGTCCCGAGCTGCACGGGCATTTCGCCGAGCACCTGGGCTCGTGCGTCTACGGCGGGCTGTGGGTGGGCAAGAACTCTCCGGTGCCCAACCTCAACGGCCACCGCAAGCAGGCGGTCGACTATCTGAAGGCGCTGGGCATTCCAGTGCTGCGCTGGCCCGGCGGCTGCTTCGCCGACGACTATCACTGGCGCGATGGCATCGGCCCCCTGGCCAGGCGGCCCAAGCGGGTCAACATCCACTGGGGCAATTACACCGAGGACAACAGCTTCGGCACGCACGAATTCGTCGAGTTGTGCCGGCTGATCGGCGCCGAGCCGTACTTCGCCGGCAACGTGGGCAGCGGCACGCCGCGGGAACTGCGCGACTGGGTGGAGTACTGCAACTACCCCGCGGGCAGCACGCTTTCCGACGAGCGCGCGGCCAACGGCTCGCCCGAACCGTTCCGCATCCGCTACTGGGGCGTGGGCAACGAAAACTGGGGCTGCGGCGGCCGCATGACCCCAGAGGAATACGCCACCCACTACCGCCGCTTCGCCGGCTACATGCGCAATTTCGGAACGCCGCCGTACCTGGTCGCTTGCGGACCCAACTCCAACGACATCCGCTGGACGCGCGGCTTCATGGACTCGATGCAGGGCCGCGGCTATCCGCACGGCTTCGCCCTGCACTATTACCAGAACATGCGCGTCGAACCCACTAAGTTCACCGCCGACAACGCCGCGGCCCAACTTACTAAGTTCGCCGACATGGAAAAGGCCATCGTGCAGCAGAGGGCGCTGCTCGACAGCTACGATCCCGAGCGCCGCGTCGGCCTGCTGATCGACGAATGGGGCGTGTGGGACGGCATGATCCCGGCCGAAGAGAAAAAGTACGGCCGCCTGTGGCAGCAGAACACGCTGCGCAGCGCGGTGGGCGCGGCCCTGGGCCTCAACGTCTTCCACCGCCACGCCGGCAAGCTGGTGATGGGCAACATCGCGCAGACGGTCAACGTGCTGCACGCCATGCTGCTGGCCTACGAGGACAAGTGCATCCGCACGCCCAGCTATTACGCCTTCGAACTGGCCAAGCCGCACCGCGCCAAGACCGCCGTGCGCGCCGAAACCGGCGATTCCTCGCCGCTGGGCCTGTCGGTCTCGGCCTCGCGCCAGGACAACGAACTCGTGCTGACCCTGATCAACCCCCGGCACGACACGCCGCTGAAAGCGGCCTGCCGGCTGTCGAGCGGCCGGGCCGCCTCTGCCACCGCGCGCATCCTGCACCACGAGAATTTCAACGCGGCCAACACCTTCGAACAGCCGGACCTGGTCGTGCCGCGGCCGCACGCGGCGGCGGCGGAAGGCTCGCGAGTAACCATCGACCTGCCGCCCATGTCGATTGTTACCGCGTCCGTGCGGATTTAAGCCGCCAGCCCTTCCGGCGTAAACGGCTTCGGGATGTAAGCCACGCCGGGATCGAGCGTTCCCTTGTGCGCGATCACGTTCGCCGTGTAGCCCGACATGTGCAAGACCTTGGTCTCGGGGCGCAGCGGCGTCAGCCGCCGGGCCAGCTCCCGCCCGGTCATGCCGGGCATCACCACGTCGGTCAGCAGCAGGTGGATCGGCCCCGCATGTTGCTCGGCCACCGCCAGGACCTCTTCTCCGCGGGTCGCTTGCAGCACGCGGTCGCCATAGGTTTCCAGCGCCTCTCTGGCCAGCAGGAGAACTTCCGCCTGGTCCTCGACCACCAACACCGTCTCGGCGCCGCGAAGGTCGGCCGGAACGGAACGGGTCCCGGGCTCCGGTGCCGTTTCGACATCGGTGCGCGGAAGGTAGATCTTGAACGTGGGACAGCCCCAGCCCGGTCCCTTTCCCCCGCTCCTTGGTGGTGAAGAACGGCTCGAACAGGTGCGGCTGGACCTCCGCATCCATGCCTGCCCCGGTGTCGGTCACCGACATCAGGACACACGGCCCGGGGGTCACTTCGGTGTGCCTGGTTCATCAGCACCTGGTTCATCTGCGTCGGGTCCGCCATCACCTGGCCTAAAGACGGGTCGAGCAGGGTGACGATCTCGATATCCTCCCCCACCACCCGTCGCAGCAACTTCTCCGTTTCACTGGCCACGGCGTTCAGAATCAGCAGCAAATCGCTGTAGCCGTTAATGACGGTGAGCAGACTGTTGAAGTCGTGCGTCACGCCGCCCGCCAGCCGGTCGACGCTCTCCAGTTTCTGCGACTGCCGAAGCTGTTCCTCAAGCCGCACCCGCTCCTGCTCGGCCAGCCTGCGCTGCTCCAGCTCCGACTCCAGAGCCGACTGAGAAGCCCGCAGCCGATGGCCAGCGCAAGGATGATGGCAGACAGACCCAGCAGGACCTTGGTCGAATGCTGGCGGACGGCTTCCATCGCCGTTACCTGCCCGAAATGCTCGTAGGGAGTTGCACCCAACTCCTGAAGACACTCGTGCACGGCCTGGTAGTCCAGCGGAACCGGCCAGCCGCCCACTCCCATGCCGCGGGCCAGTTCGCCGCCCGGCTCCAGCGCCAACAGTGCAATGGATACCTTGTTGGCCAAGGCGAGCGGAGTATGGCGCATCTTGACGAAAGGGGCGGCGGGATAGAGGCGCGTGCTAACGGGAAGCGGATATTTCTGGATTCCCGGAAAGGGCTGGGACGGAGGCAAAACGCGGACCTGGCTCCGCTTCAACCGGCCGGCGGCGAAATTCGCTTCAAGTGTGCGGCCGTCAGGCCGCAGTCCGTCTGACCGCCCACCACCGCATCGATAATCTTGGCCAGCCGGCCCAGGTAATGGACTCCCTTCAGGTCCTTCTACGGCCGGATCCCCAGAGCCCGCAACTCGCGGAAGACCGACAAAGCGCCGCCCAGCGTCCTGGGATCGGTGGCGGCCACGCGCTTGCCGCGCAGGTCGGCAAGCTGCCGAATGCCGGCATCATCCGCGCGGCAGAAGACCACGCCCCCGAGCAGTGCACTTCGAGGCCCGGACGGGGCAGGAGAACCGCCGTAGCCACCGCGGTCGCGCCGTGCCGGGTCCCGTCAGGCCGGGGATGCGGCCCACGCGGACCACCCGCGGCGCGGGTTCGCCGCCCCAAGCGCAGACCAAAGCAACCCAGAGGAGGAAGAGTCTCCGCATTTGCGTGGCATGCTGGAGACTATTGCGTCCATTCCCCGCACCATCCCGTCCTTGACAAGCGGACTGGCCACGAACTACCCTCTTCTCTTGCCATCGCTTTCAGCCTGGGTCTCAAGAGGAGCTTGAATGCCGTCCCCGCTGGGTTTCCTGTTCGCCGCCGCGCCGAGCCGGCTCATCTCGCTCAACACCGTCGACATCGCCATCATCGCGGCCTACTTCGTGGTGGTGCTGGCCATTGGGTTCTATCTCAAAGGCCTGGCTAAAACCGGGGAGGACTTTTTCATGGCCGGCCGGGAGATGACCGCCTGGATCGCCGGCCTGAGCTTCCTTTCGGCCAACCTGGGATCGCTGGAACTGATGGGCTGGGCCGCCGCCTCTTACCAATACGGCATCCTGGCCACGCACTGGTACTGGATCGGCGCCATCCCGGCCATGCTCTTCCTGTGCCTGGTGATGATGCCGTTCTATTACATTTCCAAGACCCACTCGGTTCCCGGCTATCTGAAATTGCGCTTCGGGGAATCGAGCCGCGGGCTCTCGGCGGTGACCTTCGCCCTGATGACCGTGCTGATGAGCGGCATCAACATGTACTCGATGGCCCTGGTCATGAAGGTCGTCCTGGGCTGGGACATCAACTTCTCGATCTGGGTGTCCTCGATCACCGTGGCCATCTACGTGGCGCTGGGCGGGCTTCGTTCGGCGATTTTCAACGAAGTGCTCCAGTTCATGCTCATCTGGCTGGGCGCGCTGGCGATTCCCATCGTGGGCCTCATCGAAGCCGGCGGATGGAACGGTCTCCAGCGGCGCATCGCGCAGAACCTGGGCGGGCAGGACTTCACCCACTTGTGGCGCACGCTGGGATCGTTCTCCGACAACCCCATGGGCATCCACTGGACGGGCATCGTCCTGGGCCTGGGCTGGGTGATTTCGTTCGGCTACTGGACCACGGACTTCCTGGTGGTGCAGCGCGTGCTGGCGGCCAAGGACCTGCGCTCAGCCAAGATGGCCCCGATTATTGGGGCCGCCTTCAAGATGATGGTCCCGTTCATCGTCATCCTGCCCGGCCTGCTGGGTCTGGCGGTGCTGCCAATGAAACTGGTGGGCGAGGGCGAGGCGGTGGCCTCCGGGATGCACAGCTACAACGAGGTCCTGCCGCTCATGCTGGCGCGCTACTGCGGACCCGGACTTCTGGGTCTCGGCATCACGGCCCTGATCGCCGGCTTCATGAGCGGCATGGCGGGCAACATCAGCGCCTTCGCCACGGTATGGACCTACGATATCTACCGCGCCTTCTTCCGGAAGGACGCCCCGGACGGCCATTATGTCTCGATGGGCCGCTGGTGCACCATTCTGGGCGTGCTGGTGTCGATCGGCACAGCCTACCTGGTGATGCAGTTCCTGAGCATTATGGACTACGTGCAGGCCCTGTTCAGCTTCTTCATCGCTCCGCTGTTCGGGACCGTGCTGCTGGGCATGTTGTGGAAACGCGCCACGCCGGCGGGCGGATTCTGGGGCCTGCTGACGGGCACGGTCAGTTCCATCGCCATGTGGGCCTGGGTCAAAGTCGATCCCAGCGCCATTTCTTACATCGCGCTGTCTTCGCAGGCCAAGGACATGGCCGAGAACATGTACCGGGCTCTGTGGTCCTGGATCGTTTGCGTGGTGGTTACGGTGGTGGTCAGCTACCTGACCAAGCCCAAGGCGGACAAGGAACTGGCCGGGCTGGTCTACGGCTGCACCGAGCTCCCCTCGGAGGGACACCTGCCCTTTTACCAGCGGCCCTGGTTCTGGGCTACCGTGGTGGGTGTGGTGTTTGTGATCTTCAATATTCTGGTTTGGTAGGTGCACATGCAAAAGATGACCTTTGGCGTTATCGTCGGTAACCGCGGATTTTTCCCGGACCATTTGGCCAAGAGCGGCCGGGAGGAGATGCTCGCGGCCCTGAAAGCGGCCGGCCATAAGGGCGTCTGCCTGACCCAGGAGGACACCAAGTACGGCGCGGTGGAAACCCGCGCCGAAGCGAAAGCGTGCGCGGACCTGTTTCGCAAGAACGCGGGCAAGATCGACGGCGTGATCGTTACGCTGCCCAACTTCGGGGACGAACGCGGCGTCGCCGAGACGCTGCGCATGGCGGGTTTGAACGTGCCGGTGCTGGTGCAGGCCACCCCCGACACGGCCGGCAAGATGACCATCGCCGACCGCCGCGACAGCTTCTGCGGCAAGATGAGCGTGTGCAACAACCTCAAGCAGTACCGCATCCCCTACTCGCTCACCACGCTGCACACCGAGGCCCCCGGCTCGGCCGAGTTCCAGGCCGACCTCGAGAATTTCGCCGCCGTCTGCCGCGTGGCCAACGGGCTGCGCCGGCTGCGCATCGGCGCTATCGGCGCCCGCCCGGCGGCCTTCAACACCGTGCGCTATAGCGAGAAGATTCTGGAAGCCAATGGCATCACCGTGGAGCCTGTCGATCTCTCTGAGATCTTTGGCCGCATCGAGCGCACCAAGGACAACGACCCGGCGGTGCAGGCCAAACTGGCCGCGCTCAAGGGCTACGTCCCGGTGACCGACGTGCCTGCGGCCGCGCTGCTCAAAATGGCCAAGCTCGGCGCCGTCATCGACGCCTGGATGCAGGCCAACGACCTGGCCATCAGCGCCGTGCAGTGCTGGACCTCGATGGAAGAGTACTTCGGCGTGGTGCCCTGCTCGGTGATGAGCATGATGTCCAATAACCTCATGTCGAGCGCCTGCGAGGTGGACATCCCGGGCGTCGTCGGCATGCACGCCCTGCGGCTGGCCAGCGGCACTCCCAGCGCCCTGCTGGACTGGAAC
>JACQZT010000485.1 GCA_016213755.1 Acidobacteriota bacterium
CAGTGCTGCTCGGTGAGGGCGCCGTGAAACTCGTTGGTCCCCGCCTTGGTCATGACCGAAATGGTGGCGCCGGTGGTGTGTCCGACGGCGGCGTCGAAGTTCGCCGTCTCGACCTTGAACTCCTGAATGGTGGTCGAATACGGCAGGTAGGCGGCGCTGTAATTGGCGCCCATGTTCGGCACGCCGTCGATGGACCAGTCGTTGCCGCCGACGTTGCCGGCATTGTGCGCTTCGGCGGTGCCGCCGAGCGCGTTGACTCCGTTGTAGCGGCGGTTGCTGCTGGCCTGGACGCCGGGCACCAGCTTGATCAGCATCAGCGGACTGTTGTTGAAGGTCGGCAAGTCGTTGACGCTGCGGTTCTCCATGACGCGCCCGGAACTGATGCTGCTGGTGTCGAGCAGGGGCGCCTCGGCGGTCACCGAAACGCTTTCGGCCACCTCTCCCAGCACCAGCTTGATGCTGACTTCGGAGCGGGTGCTGACGGGCAGCACGATGCCGTTGCGCACCGATTTTTTGAAGCCCGCCAGTTCGGCGGTCACGCGGTAGTTGCCGGCCAGAAGGAGGTTGGCCTCATAGTAGCCGGTTTCGTTGGTGACCAGCGTCATGCCGGTGTTGGTGTCCACGTTCGCGATCACCACGGCGGCGCCCGCGACGGCGGCATCCTGCGGGTCCGTGACCCGGCCGAAAATCACGCTGCGCGTCTCCTGCGCCCAGACCGCCATGGTGCAAAGAAGAACCGCCAGCACCGCGGCGGCCGTGTACCTGGTTGTTGACATTGTCCGTACTCCTCTTTCCTTAGATCGCGCGGCGTCAGCGCAGATCCGCGCCGTTCACCGCGTCCATATCCGCAAAATCCTGATTCTCCCCGGCCATGCCCCAGACGAAGCTGTAGCTCCGGGTTCCGGCGCCGGCGTGCACCGACCAGGGAGGCGACAGCACCGCCTGCCGGTTTCGCGCGATCACGTGTCGCGTTCGATCCGGCCGGCCCAGCAGGTGCACGACCATCCCGTCCTCGAGACCGAAGTAGAAGTAAATTTCCGAGCGCCGCGCGTGGGTGTGCGCGGGCATGGTGTTCCAGACGCTGCCCGGCGCGAGTTCGGTGTAGCCCATGGTCAACTGGCAACTGCGCACGCCCTGGGGGTGAATGTATTTCCGGATCCAGCGCTTCGATGCGTGCGCCTCGTCTCCCAGTTCGACCGCGGCGGCCTGCGCTTTCGTCGCCCTGGCGGTGGGGAATTGGGCGTGCGCCGGGCAGCTCAGAAAGTAGAACACCGCCTGCCCCGACGAGCCGGAGGCGAAGACCACTTTCTCCTCTCCGGTCCCCACGTAAAGGCAGTCGAGCGGGGCTAGGGCGAAACTCTCCCCGCCTACCCGGACGCTGCCTTCGGCTCCGATGTTCAGGATGCCGAGTTCCCGCCGCTCGGTGAAGTAGCGCGTGCCGAACTCCGGGCAGGGCGGCAGCGCCAGTTCGCCCTCCGGCACGGCGCCTCCGACGGCGAACCGGTCCAGGTCCGTGAGGGCCAGGCGGATTTCGCCGGGTTCGAACAGATCGCCGATTACGAAGCAGGCAGCCAGCTCGGCCGCCGGCAGGCGCTCGATGTCTTCGGCGCGGGGCGTGTGGATGGTTCTCGTGGGCGCGCTCACAGGGTTCCTTTCTATATCGAAACGCGCGGGCGTGTCAAGCCCCCGTTTTGCTTTGTGACAAGAGCCGTTTTACAATGTGAACTGACATGCGGAAGACGCTCCCGAAATTCGCCGGTGTTCGCGTGCTCCACAAAGCCATGGACGTCCTGGAATCGCTCGGCGCCAGTGGAGCGGGCATGGCCTTGGGCGAACTCGCTGCCGCGGTCGGAATGCCCAAGCCGACGGTCTACCGGATTGTGGCGACTCTCGAAGCCCGAGGCTATGTCGGCCGCTCGGCGGAGGGCCGGTACCGGCTCTCCCGGAGGATCGTCGAGTTGCAGTCCGACGGCGCCGGCGTGCAGCGGCTGCTTCAGGCGGCGCGGCCCGAGATGCGGAGACTGGTGGAGTCCTGCAAGGAGACGGTCAACCTGGGGGTACTGGACGGCGGCGAGGTGGTGGTGATCGAGACCATCGAGAGTCCGCAGACGGTGCGGATGTCGTCGAAGATCGGCAACCGCCGTTATCCCCACTCGACCGCGCTGGGGAAGATCCTGCTGGCCGCGCTGCCGGAGAAGGAGGTTCTGCGGATTCTCCGCTCGCGCAAGATGCCGAGGCTCACCGCCAACACCATCATCAGCGAGCGGAACCTGCTGGTCGAACTTGAGAGGGTGCGGCAGCAGGGCTACGCCTTCGACAACCGCGAGAACGAGCCGGACGGCCGCTGCCTGGCGGCGCCGGTCTTCGGCCCCGGCCGGGCGGTGGCGGCCGCGCTCAGCATTTCGGGGCCGCTGCCGCGGATGACGGTATCCCGGGCGCGTTCCTTTTTGAAGCGGCTCTGCGAAGCCTGCCGGGCGATCTCGGCCGCGGCCGGGGGGGGGCGCTGACCCGGCCGCACTCCGAAATTGTACTATCTTATATAAGCGGCCGACGGCCGCGCACGCACTCCGAGGCGGGTCCGCGGGTGGCCGCCAGCGAGAGCGGGGTTTTCCGGGGAGCATCGCGGACGATGACGGCACGCGAGGAAGTGACGCACCTTCTGCAAGCCTGGTGCGGGGGAAGTGTGGAGGCGCGGGATAAACTCATGCCTCTGGTCTATCGCGAGCTGCGCGAACTGGCGCGGTCCTGCCTGCGGCGTGAGCGTCCCGGCCACACATTGCAGGCCACCGCACTGGTACACGAGGCGTACCTGCGGCTGGTGAAGGAAGACCTGCCGTCGTTCCAGGTCCGGTCGCACTTTTTCGGGATCGCCGCCCGGGCTATGCGTCAGATCCTGATCGAGCACGCTCGGGCCCGCGGGGCCGCCAAGCGCGGTGGAGGCGCCAAGCTTTCGCTGGAAGAGATCGCCACGGTAGCGGGCACGCAGGATCCGGATATCCTCGACCTCGACCAGGCCCTGGATCGCCTGTCCGCACTGGATGCCCGCAAGAGCCGCATCGTCGAACTGCGCTATTTCGGCGGCTTGACCGTCGAAGAGATTGCGGAGATGGAAGAGCTCTCGCCGGCGACTGTGGGGCGGGACCTGCGCTTCGCCGAAAGCTGGCTGCGACGCGAGATGGGCGGCGGCGCGACCGCCTGAAGCCCGCCCCGAAAAAAAGTCCTCCTTCATGATCGATTCGGTTTCCCGATTTCACATGTGTAGATGAGGCGAGCGGGACAAGCCGTGTGAAGGTTCTGTCCGCGGACCCGGAATCGATTCAATCCCCAAAGGACGGCTTATGGCGACAGGCATACGACCCGATTTCGTGCCGATGGCACTGCTTTTCGCGACCCTCTCCGGCGCCGCGGCGGCTCATGCTGAGACGCAGACCACCTTCGACTTCATGAATCTGACAGACGGCACGCCGGTGACGACGCAATTCAAGAATCGTGGCGTGGTCTTCTCCAGTTCGATCAACGGCGGGCCGATGGTATATGTGGCCGAGCCCAATCCCGATCCTCGCCGGTATCCCGGCCAACTCCACACGTTGTGCATGGGCCCCCCGAGACCGGGTTGGGGCGGGTGCAGAGTGGATGAGGGGGACATCACCCTCACGTTCCAGTCGCCCGCCCGTTCGCTTAGCTCCGAGTTCGCCGGCGTCCTCCCTCCCGGGTTCCCCTATAACGGCAACGACTTCGGAGGATCGTTACCCCAGACCGCGGTGACTCTTACGGTCTTCGGACCAAATGGTGAGACCCAGTCGAAGAAATTTATCGGCTACTACGACAGCCCCGATTGGATGGTGTGGCAATTCGACTGGAAGTGGTGGCATTCCCCGTTCTATAGAATGAGCGGCAATCTGTCGATCACACCCCCTTTCGACATCGTGAAAGCAACGTTCAAGGGAACCAGCTTTGAGCTCATCGACGTCACCTTCGGCGGCGTCTGCGTACGTCTCCGCAAGCCGGCTGAAGACAAGACCTTCCACCTGAGCGAGAGCAACTACACGACTGCGAACGTGGTCTTCAATGCGTCCGGACTCGCCGACAAGATCGACTGGCGCGGCAATGTGAAGTACCGGACCATCGTTTCCCCGAACTTCTACGCTAATCACGACTTCACCAGCGCTCCGGGCCTGGACCAGACGGAGACCTTCGCCGGCGTCGGTGGACAGTTCATGGCGGAAGTCAGCGTGGCCGGCTGCCCGGACAAGAAGCCGCTAGAGTTCACCATCGCGGGCGCCCAGATCTCCGCCGGCAGCGTTACCGACAGGCTGCTGAGTCTTTACACTGGCGGAACGACGCCCCGGCTTCTCACGGGTTTCGCGATGGTGGAGAGTACCTATCAGCACTTCCTGCGACAGACCCGCTACAACGTCGCCGACTATTGGCCTCACGAGAGCTACGACGGCGGCAGTCACATCGGCCTGATGCAGATGCCGGTGAGCATGCAAATGGCCTTCGACTGGCTGGCGAACACCCAGGGGGCGGCGGCCCTGTTTCAACAGAAGCTCTCCGCCGCGGCCCGCCTGGAGACGAGAATTCGCAAAACCCGCACCGGCTTGCGGGAACTCACGGCGCTGGAACGGGAGAACATGGCCATCCTGCTCTACGGGCCGGGCGCGTCCGCCGCGCTGACCGAGCAATACTACGCTCCGGTGTGTGTCGGCGGCACGGTCGTGCAAAGCGAGTGCCGGGGCGGCGTCTGGAACTGGGTCGTTAACGCGGCGGGCAATGCCAAGGGCGCCGCTTACGTTCAAAAGGTAAGGGCAAGCATCCAGTAAAGAACCGGGAGACAAACCAATGCAAACACGAAATCAGAGACTCCGATTTCAGGCGCTGTTCGGCCTGGTGGCGGCCGCCGCCATCTCTTCGGCCGCCCCGGGCACGGACCCGCAGCTCTCCGGCGCCACCTCCGATTCTCAGCGGGAGGCCGTCGAGGGTCTGGTGCGGGAGTCCATCGACGAGGACACGCGGGTCTGCGACTTTCGCTTCGCCGACCTCAAGGGCAACGGGGTCCAGGAACTGGTGGTCTCGCTCGATTTTAGCGGGCGCGACTTCTGCAACCGAGTGGCGATTCTGTCGCTGGAAGGCAACGGTTATCAAAAGCTGGTCTGGCCGGCCTGGAATGTCCGGAGCCTGGAGGGGGTTTTGCGAGACCTCGACGGAGACGGCATTCCCGAGTTGGCCGTTCCCGAACCGCTCTCCGACTACGAAGGCGCGCGCTGCATGGCCACCTGGACCCGGATTTACCGCTGGGACGGCGGCGCCTACGCCGACGCCAGCCGCTCTTTTCGCCGTGTGTACGACCAGCGGCGGGAGGAGTTGGACGATCGGATCCGCGGGATCGAGGGCGATCCAAACCTGCCCGCGAGCGAGATAGAGGAGTCTTCCAGTTGCCGGTACATGGAGCGCGACGCCATCGAGCGATTTCTCGGCCTCCGCGCCAACGCCGGCTTTGAACGGGCACAGCGGTGGATGGAGAGCGTCGATCCGGCGCTGCGCAGGAAGGCCGCAATAGTGTTTGGAGAGATCAACGACCCGGCCTCGCAAGGCCGGTTGCGGGTGCTGGCGGCCGACCGCGACGCAACGGTCGCCGCGGCGGCGCGCGGGCAGATGCGCGAGCAGCGGTGAGGAGAGAGGAGAGCGGGGATGCGACGGATTCATGTTGGCCTGATGGTGTTGTGGGCGGCTCTGGCGTCGGGCGCCGGCCTTTTCGCCGATGCGATTCCGGCGGGCTGGACACTGTCGCCCAGCGGAGTGGGCGGGTTGTCGGCGGCCGCCGCGAATATCGTCCCCACGGAAGGATCGTATTTCGGGTTTATCGATACCACCGGGACGAGCGACACGAGTTTCACCGGGGTCATCGGGGCGGTATCGGGATCGGTCCTGCTGTCGCCGACGTTCGTTGTCGGAGCCGGACAGACGTTGCGTGTGGATCTGAACTTCCTGACCAACGACGGTGAGGAGTTCCAGGACTTTGCGCTGGTGCAGTTGCTCTCGGCCGGCACGGGCTTGCCGGTGGCGACGCTGTACACCGCCAACACCGGCGGGGCGGGCGCCCAGGCCGTGCCCGCGTCTGGCGGACCGGGGCCGGTGAGCGCGGGGGCGGCGCTCAGCCCCGCGAGCGCCGTGTTCGACGGGAACTTCACGGGCCTGGTGGGCGGCATTCCCTATGGACCCACGACCTGGCTCGGCGCTCCGGGCGGCGCAACCGGGTGGGTCACCTCCTCGTTTGCTCCGGGAAGCGGAACGTACCAGTTGCGGTTTGTGGTCTCGGACGTAAGCGATGTGGGAGTGCCCTCCGCGCTGGCGATGGACAACCTGCGCGTCGGCGACAACCTGATCGGAAGCCTGGAGCCCGCGCCCGCGGCGGAAGCTCCCGAGCCGGCTGCCGGTCTTCTCGTCTTAGGCGGCCTCGGCCTGCTCCGGGCGGCACGCGGAAAGACGAGGCGACCCGGACCCACCCGTTGAACGGGACGCCTCATCCAACCGGAGGCTGGCATTTTTCCGCAGACGTTAGTAAACTCCGAAGTCAAGCATGACCGGGCTGCAATGCGAGGGGGAGCCGTGACTCCGGAACGATGGCGCAGGGTGGAGGATCTGTTTCAGGCCGCTCTCGAGCGGGGAAACGCGGAGAGAGAGCTTTTCCTGGCGGCGACCTGCGAAGACGACCAGACGCTGCGCGATGAGATCGACTCCCTGCTGAAATGCGCTCCCGGCGCGGATGAAGTCATCCACCAGGCGGTGAATCGCGCCGCGGACTCGCTGGAGGCAACCTTCGCGGAAGTGGAAGGCCGGCGCATCGGTCCCTATCAACTGGTCCGCGAACTCGGCCGGGGCGGGATGGGAGAGGTGCACCTGGCCACGCGGGCCGATGGCGAGTATCAGAAACAGGTCGCCATCAAACTGGTCAGGCGGGGCCTGGACACCGACTTGTTGCTGGACCGCTTCCGCCAGGAGCGCCAGATCCTCGCGCGGCTCGAACACCCCAACATCGCCCGTCTGCTCGATGGCGGAGCCACCGGGGACGGCCTGCCGTTCCTGGTGATGGAATACATCGACGGAGAGTCGGTCACCGCCTACTGCGAGCGTAAGAACCTGCCGGAACGGGAGCGCCTGGAATTGTTCCGCCAGGTTTGCGCGGCGGTGCAGTACGCCCACCAGAATCTCGTCGTACACCGGGATCTGAAACCCAGCAATATCCTGGTGACCACCGAGGGTACTCCCAAGCTGCTGGACTTCGGAATCGCCAAGTTACTGGGTCCGGTGACCGACGCCGGCGATCCCGCCGCGACGGTCACCCAACTGCGAGCCATGACTCCGCAGTACGCCAGTCCCGAGCAGGTGGACGGCCGGCCGATCACCACGGCCACCGATGTGTACGCGCTGGGAGCCATTCTTTACGAACTGGTAACGGGCCGGAAGGCTCACTGCTTCCAGAATCTCACTCCGGAAGAAATCCGGCGCGTCGTCTGCTTCGAGGAGCCCGGCCGTGCGGCCACGGTGGAAACCCAGGTCGAGAAAGATCTGGACAACATCGCGCGTATGGCGATGCGCAAGGAGCCGCAACGCCGCTACGCTTCGGCCGAACAACTCTCCGAGGATCTCCGCCGCTATCTCGAGGGCCGGCCCGTCCGCGCCCGTCCGGACACCCTGGGCTACCGGACCGGGAAATTCATCCGCCGCAACAAACTGGGAGTCGCCGCGGGAGTAACGGTTCTAGCCCTGTCGCTGGGCTTCGCGGTAACTGCGAACCTGCAAGCCGTCAGAATCGGGCGGGAGCGCGACAAGGCGCAACAGGTGACGCAATTCCTGGTCGAGTCGTTTCGAGGAGCCGACCCGGGCGAAACGCGCGGCAACAGCATCACGGCGCGCGAGATCCTGGACAAGGGAGTGGAGAAGGTAAGCCGGGACCTGCGCGGCCAGCCGGAAGTGCAGGCGAGCCTCATGGACACGATGGGGCAGGTGTACTCCTCGCTGGGCCTATACGAGAAAGCCGCGACGCTGTTCCGGCAGGCCGTGGATCTCCGCCGACGCCTGCCGGACCAGGAGAGCGTCGAACTGGCCGTCAGCCTGAACCACCTCGGCGACACGCTGCGCGCCCGAGGCGAGTTCCTCGCCGCTGAAACATCCCTGCGAGAGGCGCTGGCCATCCAGCGCAAACGGTTGGGAAACGTGCACCAGGACGTGGCCGGCACGCTCAACAACCTCGGTATCCTTTTCAACGACAAGCGTGAGTTCTCCACGGGCGAGGCTTTCCTGCGCGAATCGCTGACCATTTACGGAAAATTGCAGCGGGAAGACACCATCGACGCAACCACCACGCGCGAGAACCTGGCCGAACTGCTCAACGAGAAAGGCGATTACGCCGCCGCCGAGCCGCTGCTCCGCCAGACGCTGGCGTCCCTGCGCAAGCTCCTGGGCGACGACCACCCTCATGTGGCCAATACGGTCAATACGCTCGGCGTCCTGCTCTACAACCAAGGCGATGCCGTGGCCGCCGAACGGGCTTATCGAGAAGCTCTGGCCATGCGCCGGAAGGTCCTCGGCAGCGACCATCCGGATGTCGCCACCACCCTCAGCAGCCTGGCGCTGCTCTGGTCCACGCGAGGGGACGTCGCCGAGGCGGAGCCGCTGTACCGGGAGGCCCTGGCGATCCATCTCAAATCCATGGGCCCGCAGCACCCGCAGGTGGCGGTCGACCGGAACAACCTGGCCCTGCTTCTGGTCAGGAGAGGCGACCGGATCGGCGCCGAACGCGAGTTCCGCGACGCGCTGGCCATCGAGACGGAAGCGCTCGGCAGGGAGAATGCCGACACGGCCAGGTGTATGCACAATCTCGCCGGTGTTCTCCACGATATGGGCAGGCGGCGGGAGGCCTTGCCGCTCTACCGGGAGGCCCTCGAGATCCGGCGCAAGACACTTCCGTCGGCTCATTTCGAGATCGGCACTTCGTTGGCCGGGCTGGGACGGCTGCTGACCGATCGCGGCGACGCGCGCGCGGCTGAGCCGCTGCTGCGCGAAGCCGTCTCCATCCAGCGCAACGCAGTGCCCGCGGGGCACTGGCGTATTGCCGACGCTGAGAGCATCCTCGGAGAGTGCCTGACCGCGTTACATCGCTTCGAGGCCGCCGAACCGTTGTTGGTTCCCAGTTACGAACTGCTGGTCGAGAAGCGCGGCGCGAGCGACTACCGGACTCAAATGGCGCGAGTCCGACTCCGTAAGTTGTACCAGGCGTGG
>JACQZT010000495.1 GCA_016213755.1 Acidobacteriota bacterium
CCCCCCCGCGCGGCCCCAGGCGCCGCGCCCCCCCTGGACGCGGCGCCGGGCGCCCGCCGCCGCCGGCCGCGCGGTGTAATCGGCCGCGCTCACCACGCGCGGGTCCAGTTGCCGGTGCGGCGCCGTGGCCGCGAACACACCCTGGCCTTCCAGGGCCACATAGATCTGGTTGCCTTCCTCGTCCAGCCGGACATCTTTCACCGCGGCGGCCGGCAAAGAACCGCCCACGGGAACCCAGCGCGGCGCGGGACCGGCGGCGCGCAGCTCGGCCAGGGCAAAGAACAATCCCCGGTCGCCGGCCGCGTACACGGCGCCGCTAACGCGGTCGGCCGCCACCCCGTGCAGGGGAGCGTTGGGCAGGTTGGCGCTGATGTCGTCCCAGAACAGACCGCCGTTGACGGTGCGCAGCAGGCGCGGCCCGTCGCCGGCGGCCAGCGCGGCCAGCGCCCGGCGCGCGTCGCCCGGGTCCACCCACAGGGCCTCCACCGCGGCGCCGGAACCGGCGCGCGGATCGAGCCACGTGCGGCCCTCGTCGGCCGAAACCCAAATGCGGCCGTCGGCCGCGCCGGCGTACAGATATGGGGAAACCTCCGCCCAGGCGGTGACCTTGGTTCGCAGGGCTTCCGACAGGTCGCGTTTGCGCCGGGCGTCGCGTTCCCCGCCGGCGTTCGGCTTCCAGGCGACTCTTTCGCCCGGCGTCCATTCGATTTCCGTCTCCACTCCGGCGCGGTCCAGCATCACCCGGGCGCCGTTCATGCCCCGCGGCAGACTCAGCAGGCGGCGCACCGGGAGGTTGGGCAGCGCGTCGTTCAGGCCGCTCCAACTCGCCCCGCCGTCCACCGAGCGCCACACGCCGAAATCGTTGGCCACGGCGATTTCATCCGGATTGCGCGGCGAAACCGCCAGGTCGTGCATTCCGTCGCCGAGGATCGAATCCTGCCGCCAGGCGGTGAGGTTGGCCCAACTCCTCCCCGCGTCCTCGGAGCGGTAGACGCTCCGCCCCAAGGCGTAAAGCCTGGCGGGATGGCCGGGATGCGCCCGCACCAGGGCCGCCGGCTCGGGTTTGCGCAGCGCCGGAGCCTCCGGCAAGGGGGGCGGGACGAGGCCGTCGCCGGAAGCAGTCCAGGACTCGAAGTCCCTGCTTTCAAATGTCTTGCCGGAGGAGGTGCGGATCAGCAGCGCGGCTCCGTCGGGAGCGTACCAGACTCGCTCGACCGGGCCGGTGGCCAGCGCGGCCAGCGACATCTCCACGGCCGAGGATCCGATCCGGCGCCAGTCGGGGCGCAGATCCAGCGGAGGAACACCGCTCTGGGCCCAGAGTGCAGCCGCAGTCAGCAGCAAGCCGCCGGCCGGTCTCGCCGCCCCCATTGTTCCCTTCCGACACATCCTCGTGTCCATTGTACCCTGTTATATCGGCAGTTCCATTTGGAAACTTCTTGGTTTACCATTAGATTGTGCAGTGTCCCGCCAGGGACATTCACTTGCATTGCAATTTGAGTGGTAGTAGACTGAGGATCTGCCGATAGGCTCCCAAGGGGGTTGTGTCGGCAGCCAGGGAGCGAGTCTTATGCACGGCGCGCTGAAGGGCGGGTTGTCGGCGTGGCTGCTTGCGGCAGCCGCAGCGGTATCCCTCTGCCCGGCGCAACCGCTGCCCGCCGGGGGCGATCCCGCCGCAAGAGCCATTCAGGTCACCGGGCAGGTTTCCGTGCTGCGCGATTCCTATCCTTGGGCGCTCAAGACCGGCGACGCGATCCAAACCCGGCAGGTGGTGATCACCGGCGCCGACGGCTTCGCGATCTTCCAGGTTTCCGACGGCAGCCGCTTTGAAGTCTACCCGAACTCTCGCGCCACGTTCCGCAACAACCCGGGCAACCTGCGCGACCTGGTCGACCTGTGGATCGGGCGGGTCAAGGTGCACATCGAGAAACTCGGCGGGCAGCCTAATCCGAACAACGTTCGCACGCCCACCGCGGTGATCGCCGTGCGCGGAACCATCTTCGACGTGGTGGTGGAAGACGCAGAGGAAACCACGCTGGTGAGCGTCGAGGAAGGTTTGGTCGCGGTGCAGCACGCGCTGCTGCCGCGGGGAGATCCGAAACTGGTGGGCGCGGGCGAGTACATCCGGGTCTATAAGAACTCTCCGCTGGCCCGCAAGGGTTTCGACAAGGGCTCGGCGCTGCAAACCGCGCTGCGCGCTTTGAGCGACGCCTTCGGTTCGCTGATCTATCGGTCTCCCGGCGGCGGCGGGCGCATCCCCATCCCGGGTTCGGCCGGCGGCGGTCCGACGCTGCCCGGCGACACGCAGACCACGCCTCCGCCACCCCCGCCCCCTCCGGGCGATGGGGGCATCGCTCCGCCGCCGCCTCCTCCGGGCAACTGAGCGCATTCCGCATGTATAATCGGCGCATGAAGCGCCGAGATGTCTTCAAGACCAGTGTGGCGGCGATGCTGGGCGCACCCGCCGCCGTCGCCGCCTCCGGACCTCCCAAACTGAAAATCACGGAGCTAAAGCTCCTGCGCCTGCGCTACCC
Organism: Acidobacteriota bacterium; assembly: GCA_016213755.1. Lineage (GTDB taxonomy): Bacteria > Acidobacteriota > Terriglobia > Bryobacterales > Bryobacteraceae > JACQZT01. The sequence goes on from JACQZT010000495.1 coordinate 2,532, forward strand.
CGGCAAAACCGAGCGCAAGCGCAATTCGATTCTGTGGTCCGGAGGCGGGGCGCCCGGCATGACCCAGCTCGAAATCCACACCGACGCGGGTATCGTGGGGCGCAGTATTCCGGCCGGGTTCACCAACATCGCCCTCGAAAACCTGGCGCCTCTGATCCGCGGCGAAAACCCGTTCTTTGTCGAAAAGCTATGGGACAGGATGTACCGCTCCTGGCGCAAGCCGGTAGCCAAGGGCGCGGTGATCCAGGCCATCGGGGCCGTGGATATCGCTCTTTGGGACATCATCGGCAAGGCCCTCAACATGCCCGTCTACCACGTCCTGGGCGGGTTCTCCGACACGCTGCGGGTGTATGCGGCGGGCGGTTATTACGAAGAGGGCAAGGGGCTCAAGGAACTGGCCAAGGAAATGGAAGGCTACGTGGCCGAGGGATTCCGGGCGGTGAAGATGAAGGTCGGGGGCGAGAGCTTCGCAACCGATCTCGAGCGAGTGCGCGCCGTGCGCGACGCCATCGGGCCCAAAGTCGATCTGCTGATCGACGCCAACAACAAGTGGAACGCTTACGAGGCCATCCGCTTCGGCCGCGCGATGGAAAAGTACGACCCGTTCTGGTTTGAAGAGCCGGTCGAACCCGACGATTTCAAAGGCTGCGCCGAGGTGCGGGCGGCGCTGGACGTTCCGGTGGTGGCGGGCGAAAACGAATTTACCCGCTGGGGCTGCCGGGAACTGCTGGAGGCCCGTTCGGCCGACATCCTGAACCTGGACACAGTCATCGCCGGCGGCATCACCGAATACCGCAAGATCGCGGCCATGGCCTCGGCCTGGCACGTGCCCGTGGCGCCGCACGGCAACCCGTTCATGGCCGCGCACCTGATGGCCGCCACCAGCAACGCGCTCATCGTGGAAACCTACCCGGGCGTGGAGAGCAAGTTCAACCTGGCCCTGCCGCTGTACCCGGTGAAAGACGGCTTCATCAAGATGCCCGACAAACCGGGTCTGGGCATCGACCCCGATCCGGAGATGGTGAAAAAATACCGGGTCGGTTAGGGCCGCTAACCGCGCCGGAACTTGGGCGGAGGGGAATTCGTATTTCGAACTGATGCGGTGGTTCGAATCCCTTCGCGCGCTGGCGGGACAGACGGCGGCCAACTTGTGGCGGCACAAGCTGCGCAGCTTTTTGACCATGTTCGGCATCGCCTGGGGGGTGGCTTCGCTGGCGCTGATGGGGGCGCTGGCGGACGGCTTCCGCGTGGGGCAGCGCAAGAACTGGGAGCAGATCGGCAACAACCTGGTGGCGCTGTTTCCCGGTAAGACCTCGCGCCAGGCGGGCGGGCAGCGCGCCGGCCGGCCCGTGCGCCTGTACGAAGAGAACCTGGACGCCATCCGCCGGCAATGCCCGGCGGTGGCGGTGGTGGCGGGAGAGATGAAGCGCTACGGCACGCCGGTGGCGAGCGACTTCAACTCCGGGCGCTACTTGGCGGTGGGGGTCGGTCCCGAGTACCTGAAGTTGCGCAACCTGCCGGCGGGAACCGGCCGGCAGATCGCGGCGGCCGACGTCGAGGAGGCCCGGCGCGTGTGCGTGCTCGGACACAGCGTCCGCAAGCAGTTGTTCGGCGACCGCGGAGACATCCTGGGCCAGTGGGTGCGCATCAATAGCTATCCCTACCAGGTCATCGGCGCCATGGCCGAGAAGGACCAGAACTCCAGCTACGACGGCTGGGACAACGACAAGATCCTGGTGCCGGCGCCGTGCCTGAAGCGCGATGCGCCGCCCTCGGCCGAGGCCCACGAACGCGGACGCCTGGGCGCCATCCTCTATCAGCCGGTCTCGGTGAAACGCTGGGAGGAAGCGCGCGGACAGGTGAGGCGGGTGCTGGGCCGGATTCACGAATTCGATCCCGAAGACCCCACCGCGCTGTTCGTGGCCGACTACGTGGAACTGGCCGAGTTGTTCGACAGCGTCTACGACTCGACCGAGATCTTCCTGGCCGCCGTGGCGCTGGTCACGCTCAGCCTGGGCGGGCTGGGGGTGATGAACACCATGCTCACGGCGGTGACCGAGCGCACCAACGAGATCGGCCTCAAGAAGGCCTTGGGCGCCACCTCCCGGCGCATCCTGCTGGACTTCTTCCTGGAAGGCGTGGCGCTGGCCTCGGTGAGCGGCACCGCGGGACTGTGCTTCCTTGCCGTGCTGACCACGGCGGTGAATTCCCTGCCCATGCCGGCCTTCTTCGCCGGTCTGCCGGTGGACACCCGCACGGCGCTGACGGCGATTCTGGCGCTGGGCGCGGTGACCATCGTGTCGGCGGCGCCGCCGGCCTGGCGCGCCTCGCGCCTGACACCGGTCGAGGCGCTGCGGTTCGAGAGGTAGAACATGCATTGGAGCGAGATCTTCCGGGAAACCGCCGCGTCGCTCCAGTTTCACCGCCGCCGGACCGTGCTGACGGTGCTGAGCCTGGCTTGGGGGCTGGCCTGCTTCGTGATTCTCATGTCCTACGGCGACGGGTTCGGCCGCGCCATGAGCGATTCGTTCACCGCCATCGGGCAGGATCTGATCCTCACCTTCGGCGGCCAGACCAGCCTTCAAGCGGGCGGGATGCGCTCCGGCCGGCGCATTCAACTGGAACTGGCCGACGTCGCGGCCCTGCGCGAATCGGTCTCGCTGGTGGGACCCATGTCGCCCGAGGCGTTTCGCGGGGGCATGACCGTCTCGCGCGGAACCCGGGAGAACAGCTATCAGACGCGCGGCGTGTGGCCCGAGTACCAGTCCATCCGCAACATCCGCATGGCCTCGGGCCGCTGGTTCAATCACGACGACACCCAGCGCCGGGAGCGCGTGGCGGTCCTCGGCTCGCAGACGGCTTTCGAGCTGTTCAGCGCCATTCCGCCGGCGGGCGAGGAGATCACCTTGAACGGCCTGCGCTTCACCGTGATTGGCGTGCTCGAAAGCAAGGGGCAATTGGCCAGTTACAATGCCCCGGACAACATGTGCGTCTTCATTCCCTTCGAGACCATGAGCCTGTTCCGCGACATCCGCTACGTGGACATCATCGTTTGGTCGCCAGTGACGCCGGCGGTGCGTACGGAGGCGATCCGGCAGGTGCGGGCGGCGCTGGCCGGGCTGCACCGCTACTCGCCCGCCGACGAGAAGGCGGTGGAGATCCTGGCCTTCAACAAGTTCATGAGAATCGTCGACGGGATGGGCATCGCGCTGAAGGTGCTGCTCGCGTTTATTGGCTTGCTGACGCTGGCTATCGGCGGCATCGGCCTGGCCAATATCATGTTCGCCGCGGTGATGGACCGCACCCGCGAGATTGGCATGTTGAAGGCCATCGGCGGGCGCCGCCGCACGATCCTGGCGCAGTTTCTGATCGAGGCCCTGGCAATCGTCGGCGCGGGGGCGTTGCTGGGCGTGCTGCTGGGCGCCGCCGCCACCTGGGCGCTGGGCTCGATGCCGCTGCTGGGCCCGCTGTTCAAGCGGTCGGGCGCGGTGGACGCCGGGCGGGTACACCTGCACGTCTCGACCGTCTCCCTGGTGGTCTCGACGGGCGTGCTGCTGCTCATCGGCCTGGTGGCGGGCATGGCGCCGGCCATCCAGGCGTCGCGCCTGGATCCGGTGGAAGCGCTGCGCTACGAGTGAACCAAGCCGAGCCGGGCGTGACCTCTAACATTCCGAGTCCGGAATATCCACCACCGCCGGGCCGTGCTGGATGCCGACGTAAGGGTAAACGGCCACTTTGACGTCGCCCTTGTGCCGGCTCTTGAGCCGCTCCAGGACGCCGCTCCACGCGCGCAGGCCCAAGGTTTCGGGCGGGAAGTAGGGGTTGTCGAGTTCGCGCTTTTGCAGGTACTGGGAATACAGCAGCACCTGGTGCGCCTGGGGGAAGCGGCGGCTGCGGGCGTCGCGCTGCGCGAAGTACGAGCCGCCCTTGTTGAACTGGGCCTCGTCGAGATAATGCCACACGAACTCGCCCATGGGGTTCTGGTTAATGACGACGATAGAACCGCCTTCCTTCAGGCCGCGCGCGCCCCAGCCGAAATGCTCGTGCAGTTGGGAGCCTTTCGGGTAAGCGTTGATGACCACGATGTCGGCGTCCTGGGCGTATTCGGTGGCCAGGTGGTTGACGGCGTACCGCGCCGCCCGGTGGTGGGCGCGGACGACGTCGCCGGCAACCACGTGCACCAGCCTGCGCTCCTGGTTGTAGACCATCTGCACGCTGAAGTCGACGCCGGTGCGGCGCGCGGCCTCGATCATGTCCTGCCGCTGCTCGTTCTCCCAGACGCGGAAGATGGGCACGCCGTTCGAGTCCGCGCGCGGCCGGCGGCTCTGTTTGACCACCTGGTGCATGTGGCGAATAGTCTTGATGCCGCTGACGCCGGGCAGGATCAGCTTGGGTCCGCCGCCGTAGCCGGGCGTGCCGTGCGCTTTGAGGCCGCTGAGCGTGATCTTCACGTCGGCCTTGTGGTAGTAGGTGTTCACCCACACCTGGTTGCCGGCCTTGGTCGTGCCTAACTCTGCCAGGTTTTCCCAGATGTTGTGGTTGATCCAGGGGTGCCGGCGGACGGTTTCCGTGCCGAGCTTCTTTTCCACCTCCATGCCATTCATCTGGTAGTGGCAGCCGTAGGCGGTGACGAAGAGGATGTTCTCGTCGGCGATGCCGGCGGCGCGCAGCTCGGCGACGACGCAAGGCACGACATCGTAAGCGGGCGTGGGGCGCGTCAGGTCGTCGAAAGCGATGGCGACGGTCTTCTTGCCGGCCGCAATGTCGCGCAAGCGGGCCGTGCCGGCCGGGTTCTCCACCGCCCGGCGGATCTCTTCCGGCTGGAGGACCGGCGTGCGCCAGCCCTTCATGTGCCGGACGTCGATCTGCCAGCCGGCGGGGAATTCGAACCACTCGGTTCTGTCGCCGAACCACTCGTGAGTGCGCAGAGCGACGCGGTTGGAGGCCTTGGGAGCGGCGGAAGCCGCGGCGGTCGAAGCGAGAAACTGGCGGCGGTTGGGCATTGAGGGAGAGTTTATCACCAGAACGATTTGGCTGCGGCCATCCCCAGCCCGCCCAGCGTCAAACCGATTCGCAACGAGTGCGTGGCGGCAGGCACGAGAAAAAGGCGGTTTCGGCGGCCGGCGCCAAGGCACGCCAGCAGCGCGGTGAGTGGACCCAGAATGCGCCCTTGGCCGAAAATGTCGGTGAAAGTAGCGAGGTCGGAGATGGATGTCAGCAGAACCGCGAACAGCGCGAAAACGGCGGCGGCGGACTCTCCGGGAACTCGCGGGCGCCGCAAAAGAGACAGTCCGAGAAAGATGGCCAAAGCGCTGCCGGCAATCGCCAGCAAATCGAGAACCATGGCGAAACGGTCGATGGCGTTTGCGGGAGGATGCGTGAAGAACCACTGAACCGCCGCCCATGGCTGCTGGAAAGGAAAGCGCCACGCCCAGCCAAGCATGACGGTGGGCGCGGTTTGCGACGCTACGTACAGGAACCAGGCCGCCGCCGGCAGGGCCGCGGTGGCGTGAAAGAGAGCCGCCCTGATCCTGCGTTGCGCCACGAGCGACAACAGCCAGGCCACCAGCAGCAGCAGGCCGGTCTCCCGAGCCAGAATGGCCGCCGCCAGCAGGAGATACAGCTTGAAGGGCGCCTCTTCGCGGGTGTAAATCAGAAAACCAATCGAGAAAGTAACCAGGGGCAAGTCCACTACCAGGCGGTCGAGCGTGATCAGCGACGTGGGGAGCAGGAGATAGGCCAAGCCCCACCACGCCGGCAGGCCGAACTGTTCGAGGTAGCGCGCCATCCACCAGGCGCCCAGGTAGAACAGGGCCAGCATCACGGCAATGAACGCTCGGTCGATCCAGCGGTCCTGCCCGGCCACCAGCAGCCAGGCGCACAACGGAACCAGTATCCGCCGCCAGCGCAGGGCCGGGGCATCGAACGATGCCTGGAAGTCGCGCCGCAGGAACGGATCGTGTGCCAGGTAGTGGTAAAACTGCGAGTCGTAGCCGGTGTGCGGGAAGACGTAAACGTTCTCGGAAACGAGGGCCCGAGGGACCGGACCGGCCGAGCCGGTCAGGAACAGGGCGGTCCAGTTGCCGCCGCGGACAGCGTACACCACCAAGGCCCACCAGGCGAGCGCCGCCGCGGCCGCGAGCAGGGCCACGGCGGCAGGTTTCAGGAGCAGGCGGCTCAGGGTCAAGCCTCCATTGTAGAGTGACAGTCTCTTAGAAGAACAGTTTCACTCCGAAGGTCACCTGCCGCTGCCCGTGCCCCTTTTCCGCGGTAACGGTGCCGAACGCGGTGCTGGTGGGCGTGGTGTTTGGGTTGGCGAACTGCACGTGGTTCAGCGCGTTATAGCTCTCGAGGCGGAATTGCGCGGTGAAGCGCTCGGTGAGCCGGAAATTCTTGAAGAGCGAAGCGTCGAGGTTGTTGATGCCGTCGCCGCGGATGCCGGAAAACAGCGATGAAAAGGTGCGGATGTTATTGGACAACTGCTTCTGGTTGCTGCGCTCGAAGCCCGCTTCGGTGTTGAACCAGCGCTTGATGTCGCGCTCGCTCCGGGCGATTGGGATGGCATGCAGATCGCCCCGGAGGATTGCGTTGCCAAAGCCGAGCGCCTGCCCGCTCTGGCCCTCGTACCAGCCCTGAACCTGCCAGCCGCCGGCCAGCGCGTCCAGAAGCCGGTTCATGTTGCCGCCCAGGGCGCGTTTGCGGCCGATGGGCAGTTCGTAGATGCCGCTGACGGTCAGGCGCATGGGGAAGTCCTGGTCCGAGATCACATGTTCCAGATAGGGGTCGGTCTCGTTGAGGCGGTCGGTGGCTTCCATGAACTTCGACCAGGTGCAGTTGACCTGGATCGTGAAGCCGCGCGTCATGCGCTTCTGCGCCGCGACTTGCAGCGAGTGATACCAGGAGTATCCGAAGTACTGTGTCGTGGAGACGCCGGAGAAGTGCTTGAAGGGGCTGAGCAGAGACGAGCGGGCCACGCGCTGGTTGCCCAGTCCCGTCCCGGCGAATTCGGGAAGGGTGTAGAACGGGTTGGCGACCTGGGCGCTGAGGTAGTCGATGGTGGGCTGGTCGCGCTCCGGCGAGGTGGAGAGATACCGGCGCGGCACCGGGTCGAACTGCTGGGAGACACCCAGCTTGTTGCCGCGATTGCCGACGTAGGTCACATCGAGCACCACGCGCGCCGGAAACTGGCGCTGCACCGAAAACGACCAGCGCTGCATGTAAGGCGTGGCGGGCTGGGGATCGAAGAACGATACGCCGCGGCCGAGGAACGTGGCCAGCCCCTGGCTGGCGCCGGGCGGCAGTTCGATGCCGCGGGGAAACGGATTGGCCAGCGAAGCCACGAACGTCTGTCCGTTGTCGTTGCTGGGGATGATGTTGGTGGCCTGGTTGAAGCCGCCCTGGTTGACATCCCGCCGGTCCGCCCCGATCTGGGCGAAAAAGAGCCCATAGCCGGCGCGCAGTACCGTCTTCCGATCCATCTGGAACGCGAAGCCGATGCGCGGCGCGAAGTTGTTCGTATCGCCCGACCAGACCTGCCGGGGATTGCCGCCCACTCCGGCGAAGGTCAAACCGCCGATGGTCCTGAACTCCGCCAGTGGAACCTCGGGAATCGGATTGGCGGCGTAGGCGGCCGCGGCGGCGGCGCCGATCGGGTTCGGCGTGACGAAGTCGAAGTTGCGGATGGTGCGGTTGTGGCGTTCCAGCAGGGGCGACTCGTATTCCCAGCGCAGGCCGAGGTTGACCGTGAGGCGCGGATGAATCTTGAAGTCGTCCTGAAAGAAGAGCGCGCTGAAGCGGCCGCTTTGCGCGCGCGAGGCATTCACGCTGACATTGCCGCCCGTGGGAATGCCGTAGAGCAGGGAGGCCAGGCCCATGCCGATGGGCGCCGCAGTCGAGTTGTCTAGAGGGCC
>JACQZT010000496.1 GCA_016213755.1 Acidobacteriota bacterium
CCGATCACGACACCTCCGGTTTGCCCGCCGATGGGAAACGTGAAAGTGGTTCCGGTGGTCTGGAGCACCTGCGCGGTGGCGGTCATGTTCCCTTTGCCCGCGTTGCGGACCGAGATCTCGACGGAGCGAAGGGCGCTGGTTGCGCCGCACTGGTCGTTGAGCAGCAGAACCGCCGGTTCGGTCACCTCGGCGATGGGGTAGTCGTACATGGTGGAGATGGGGACCGCCAGAAACCCGGACTGCGACAGGGCGTAGATGTTATCCCCGCGGGAGTCGATCACCATCTTCCCGGTCAGGTTTTCCGGCAACTGAAGGCCCATGCGGATGAGCATGTTGTCCGGATCGCTCAGCAGAAGCTGGCTGGTCAGCGTGACGGTGTTGGTACTGTTGACGGGGGCGATGTTGAAGGCCGAGTACAGCACGCTCATGTCGGGGGCGAAGACGCTCCCGCCCTGGTTCTGCTGCGTGTTGAAGTTGGCGTTCGTGGCGAACGGGTACATTGAGTTGGCGGTGTTCTGCTGGGCCGTGATGGCCAGCGTGCCGGTGTCGAACAGGCTCAGGCCGGCCATGAAGCGGTCGCCGCTGGGGGAGACGGAGAGGACATTGGAAATGCTGGTGAGGGTGCGGCTGCGCAGGATCGAACCGGAGGCCACCTCGAAGACGAACATCTGCCGCGACGACGTGCTGGGATTATTCAACCCGACGATCCAGCGGCCGTCGGCGCTGGCGGTGAGGTTGCTCCGCGTGCTCATGTAGACCCGGCTGGAAGGGGCGGGCGTCTGCGGGACGGCGGGCGCGGGCAGCGTGGTGGCCACCGCCAGCAGGGCGCTCTCACCGCTTTGGTTCGGGTCGTAGAGCAGCAGCCGGTTCTCGGCGTTGTTGGCGCCGGAGCCGGTGGTGGTGATGAGCACGCGCTCGTCGCCGCCCACGGCCACGCCTTCGGGCGCCGCAGGCAGACTCACCCGCTGGACCACGGTGGCGGCATCCAGGTCCACGATCTCCAGCGACGAGGACTGGTAGGCGGTTACGTACAAGTACTTGCCGCCGCGGGACAGCGCGGCGGAGACTGGCTGCCCGCCCACAGGAATCGCGTTCAGGAAACGCTTCTGCGATGTGGAGTAGACGTCCACGCGATTCTGGGTGGTGTTCACGATGTACAGCCGGCTGCGCGCCTCGTCCAGCACCAGGTCGGTGGCCCCGCCCGCGATAGGCACGACCGTGCCGAACGTCGCGGCCCGGCCGGCCAGGCCGCACAGGCAGAGGATCGCGAGAACCAGTCCCCGTCTCATGCTCCACTCCGGTCGAGATCACTGCACATTGACGATCACCGCATCGCTTCTCTGCCCGGTGGCCAGGGAGCGGACCACTGCCACGTACGATCCCGGCGCGGTGTCGCCCGGCACCTGGGCGAGAATCTGACTGCCGCTGGTTTGCAGAATGGGAAGCTGCAAGTTGCTGAAGGTGACGCACGAGCCGCCCAGCACGGTGGGCGGCGGAAGCAGGTCGGTGACGGCCGGCGCGGCCAGGTTGACGCCGCCGATCAGGACAAACGAGCCCGGCCGGAGGTTGCGGGTTCCGTCGCTGGCGTTGACGATGGCCGTGTTGCCGGAATCGATCTGCGGCCGCGAGGCGCCCACCGCGGTGAGCGGTACCACCGTCATGCCGGAGAGCGTGATGATGTAGGCCGTCCCGTCGCGGTCCACCGCGATCTGGCGCGGAGAGACGTTGATTCTGGAGTTCCCGAAGAGGCTTTGGACGGGGTTTTCCGCAATCGCGCCCACCAGGGTGGACGAGTTATCGCGCAGGTCCAGCAGCTCGAGCGTCGTGCGGGCGTCGCCGCTGGGAGTGGTGGTGATCTGCGCTTTCACGGGCGTGGTCAGGCGCAGAAGGCGGTTCTCGTCGATGGCGCCCAATGCGGCGACGTTGCGCCGGCTGGCCAGGGGCAGCGTCTGGCTGGCGGTGGGGCTCTCGGAGCCACCCAGCAAAGAAAGCGTGGAGCTGAGGATAAAGCCGTTGGCCGCGAAGTAGCCAGCTTGCGGGCCGGCGGCCAGCGCGCCGAAGTAGCCGGTAATGCTGGTCTGGGTAAACGGGCGCACGGAGTTGGTGTAGGCGTCCGCCAGAGCGTCGTAGCGATACAGGGTTCCGTTGCCGGCCAGGGTGACGATCGACTGGCCCTCCGGGCCGGCCATCATGCGCGCCGGACCGTTGTTGCCGGTAACGGTGAGCTGCGTGGGGATGACCGAGCTGGCGGCCCGGGTGCTGGCTTCGTTGCCGGTCACCTTCCACTGCGAACCGTCCGACATGATCACCTGCAATCCGAACAGGCCGCTGGCTATGGCCTGGGGCGAAACCGGGCTGGTGGCGCCCGAGCGCGGCCGGGCCGGGAACTTCACCGTGTCCACGATTTTGCCGGCGTCCAGATCGACGATGCCGATCGATTCGCCGCCGGTGTGGGCGACAAACATGCGCTTGCCGTCGCCGAGCATGGCCATCTGGTGCGGCATCTGCCCGGCTTCGATGGGATCCACGAAGCGCTGCTTGGTCTTGTCGAAAACCTCGATCCGGTTGTAAGAGGAGTTGGTGATGTAGACGCGATTGCGCGCGTCGTCCACCAGAATGTCGTGCAGCCCTTCGGCCGTGGTTGGGCCGGTGGGTACGGGGAAGACCACGCCGCGCTGGTCGGGCTGGCGCACGTTCATGAAGACCCGGATGGTATTGGGAATGTTGATGGCGTTCGGCGAAGAGAGGTTGATGGAGAGCGCGTTGCCGGTGTTGCCGGCGGCGCCGGAATACAGGTTGGTTCCGTAATAGCGTGTCAGGCTGGTCCTTCCCGGCTCCATCGTGAAGTTGACGGTGGAAGGCGCCACGCCGCTGGTGGTTTGCGCGATGAGGGCCGCGGTGGCGTCCGGCACGCTGAAGGTCAGCGTGCCTTTACCCAGGTTGTAGACGCGCAGGCTGGCCTTGGCCAAGCCTCGGTTGCAGTCGTCCGAAGCCAGGAAAACGGTGGTCGTCTCGGGCATCAGAATCGGGTAGTCGTAGAGCGTGGAGAGCGGCAGGTGGATGAGACCCGATTCGGAAAGCCCCCAGGCATCGGCGGCGCTGGAGAGGATCACCATCTTGGCGACCACGCTTTCCGGGATCTTGATGCCCAGGCGCACGGCCAGGTTGCGGGGGTTGGCGATGAGCAGGGTAGAAGCCTGCGGCCGGCTGGCCGGCGTGGTCACGGGCGACACGTTAAAGGCGCTCAGCAGCGTCTCGCCGTCGGGGGTGAA
>JACQZT010000486.1 GCA_016213755.1 Acidobacteriota bacterium
GGTGGTTCCTTCCGGAGTGACCGTGCGCGGCGCCCCCGGCCGCACCATCCTCCACAAGAACCGCGGCGTGGAGAGCGCGCTCGCCGAGGATGGCGACTACGGCGAAACCTACCTGTACGTGACCGAACCCGAGAAGTTCCGCCCCGGCATGGGCGTCTCGATTCTGGACGACACGCTCGACAGCGGCTGGGACATCAGCGTCTCGACCGTCGCCTCCGTGGAGGGCCGGCTGCTTCGCCTGGACCCCATGACCTTGCGGGATTACAGCCAGGAGCGGCTGCACGCCAGGGTGCGCAACACGTTCCCGATCCTGTGCGCCATGGATGCCGAGAACGTGGTCTTCGAGGACCTCATCGTGGACGGCAACCGGGAGGAGAACGCTTACCTGGACGGCTGCCGCGGCGGGGCGATTTACCTGTACAAGGTGCGCAACTGCACGGTGCGCAATTGCGTGGCCCGCAACTACAACGGCGACGGCATCTCGTTCCAGATCACCGACGGCGTCCAGGTTTTGAACTGCGAGTCGCACGGGCACAGCGGTTACGGCGTGCATCCCGGCACCGGAAGCGCGCGGCCGGTGGTGAGCGACTGCCGTCTGCACCACAACGGCCAGGTGGGCCTGTTCCTGTGCTGGCGCGTGCGGCATGGCAAGTTCGCGCGCAACCTGATCCAGGACAACGGGCGCTACGGCATCTCGATTGGCCACAAGGACACCGACAACGAGTTCACCGGCAATTCGATCGCGCGCAACGGCTTCGCCGGCGTCTATTTCCGCAAAGAGAGCTTTCAGAACGCCGGGCACCGGAATGTTTTTCGCGAGAACAAGGTGCTCGACAACGGCGACGCCAAAGCCGGCTACGGCTTCTACATCCTGCCCCAGGCGGGCGACATCGCCATCGAGAACAACCGGATTGCCGAAACCCGCTCCGGCGCCCGCACCCAGCGTTACGGCATCTATAAGGTGACCGGCTCGGGCGCCGTCAGCGAACGGAACAACACCATGTCGGGCCATCTGGAAGGCGATTATCGCGAAGGGCCCGCGCCGCGCTAGAATTGTTCTGCTATGCACTCTTTCACCCGCCGTCAGGCGCTGGCGCTGCCCGCGCTGGCCGCTTTCTCCCGCCGCGCCCAGGCGATTCCGCTGGAGCGGATCCGCCTGGGGGTGACCACCGATGAAATCGACGAAGATCTGCTCCAGGCGATCGAGTTCCTGAAAGGCTTCGGCCTCCATTGGGCCGAGCTGCGGTCGGTGTGGGGCAAATACAACACCGCGCAGCCGGTGGAAAAGATCCGCGAAGCCCGCGCACTGCTCGACCAGCACAAGATCCGCACCGCCGCACTGGGCACCGCCTTCTTCAAAGTCCCGCTTCCCCCGGACAGCGCCGCGGGCCGGCCGGCCCTCGACGAGCAGTGGAAGCTGCTCGATGCGGCCATGGAGCGCGCGGCCATTTTGGGCACGGACACGCTGCGCATTTTCGCCTTTACCTACAAGGGCGCCGCCGCCGACCAGAGTCACTATCCGCGCATCGAGGAACTGCTCCAGGAGGCTGCCCGGCGGGCCAAGCCGCGCCGCATGCGGCTGGCGGTGGAAAACGTGGCCGCCAGCTATGTCTCCACAGCGCCCGAAGCGGCACGCGTGCTCAAGGCGGTCCAGGATCCGGCTCTGGGCCTGACCTGGGATCCCAACAACGCCGCCGCCAGCGGCGAGAAAAGCCCCTTCCCGGACGGCTTCCGCCTGCTCGACCCGGCGCGCATCCTGCACGTGCACCTGCGCGACTACCAGCACACCCCCGACGGCAAGGTGGTCTGGTGCGCCGCCGGCGACGGCGAATTCGATAACACCGGGCAGATCCGGGCCCTGCTCAAGGCCGGCTACAAAGGGGCCTTCACGCTGGAAACCCACTACCGCCACCCGCGGGGCAAGGCCCACGCCAGCAGACTCTCCCTCACCGGCCTGCTCAAAGCCATCCAAAAAGCCTGAGTTTCGGGGACAGGCTGCGAAACCCCGACATTTCCCAAAGGGGTGATTTCGGGGTTTCGTAGCCCCGGAACTACAGCGGGGCGAAGGGGGGCAGGTAGTCGCAGGTGTCTTGCATCCAGTTGCCCAGCCGTTGCCGGAGGTCCTTCAGCACCCCCGCGTGCTCGGGGCTGGTGACCAGGTTGTGGAACTCGTCCGGATCGCGCTCCAGATCGTAGAGTTCCAGCAGCGGCCGGGTCGGGTCGAGCAGGCGCATCTGCGGCGGCGTCAGCTTGCCCGCGCGGCCCAGGCGCTGGATCGCGGCCCAGGTCGGCGAATCCGCCAGGTCCCAGGCCGGCCGGTACGGGAAGTGCGGCGCGGCGTTGAAGATGAGTTTGTGCCGGCCGGTGCGCACGCTGCGGATGGGATCGAAGTTGTCGTGCCAGTTGCGCTCGCTGAAGACCTCCGTGCGCGGCTGGTAGGCGCCGCCGGTGAGCAGGCCCAGAAAACTGCGCCCCTGCATCTTGGGCGGCCGGGCGGCGCCCGCCGCCTCGAGCCACGTGGCCGGCAGATCGACGTGCGCGATCAGTTCCTGGGCCACCGCGCCGGCGCGCACCCGCCCGGGCCACCAGGCCAGCATCGGCACCCGCAGGCCGATGTCGTAACAAGTGCCCTTGGCGCGCGGGAACGGCATGCCGTTGTCGCCGGTGGCGATGATGAGCGTGTTGCGGTCCAGGCCCCGGCGCTTGAGGATCTCCATCAGCCGGCCGCAGTCGGCGTCCATGCGCGCGATGTAGTCGTAGTAATTGCCCAGGTCCTCGCGCACCTCGGGCGTGTCGGGCAGGAACTTGGGAACCGGGATCTTCTGGCGGTCGTGCGGCGGCTGGAAGGCCCCTGGACGATAGGGCCGGTGCGGATCGGTGAAGCCGGCATGCAGATAGAACGGCTTGCCTTTCGGCAGCGCGTCGAAGAACGTCTCGAAGTTGAGCTGCGGCCCGCCGTAGAAGCTCCAGCGCTTGTCGAACCGGGGGCCCTGGTGCACTTTGCGATAGGCCCCCACGAAGTAGCCGCGCTCCTTCAGGTGGTCGACAATGGTCGGCTCCCAATCCGGCATGGGCGTGTGCAGGCGCGACGTCCCGATGGTGTGGGGCGTGCAGCCGGTGAGAATCGACGACCGGTTGGGGCTGCACTGCGACGAAGAGACGAAGGTGTTCTCGAAGCGCATGCCTTCGCGCGCCAGCCGGTCCAGGTTGGGCGTGCGGATCACCGGATCGCCGTAGCAGCCCAAGTGCGGCCGGCTCTGGTCGTCGCTGAGCAGAAAGACGAAATTCGGCGTCTCGGAGGGGACCGCGGCCGCTACGGCGCTCGTCCGTAAGAAAGATCGTCGTGAGAGTTCCATTTTGTGTCTCAAAGAAGTGGTATAGCACAATCTCCGCTTCCGTCATTGCTAAAGTGAGTACTATGCGCCTGTCTCGCTTCTTCTTGTGGGCCTCCCTGTGCGCCGCTCCGCTCGGCGCCCAGCAGCTTCCAGCCGGCTTCGACCCGGTCTGGCTGGACCGTTCCGCGGACCCCTGCACCGACTTCTACCGCTTCGCCTGCGGGATCTGGATCCAAAAGAACCCCATCCCCTCGGACGAATCCCGCTGGGGCCGCTTCAACGCACTCTCCGAGCGCAATCAATCCATCCTGCGCGAGATCCTCGAAGCGGCCGCTTCGGCCGCGAACGGGCAGAAGATCGGCGACCACTATGCCTCTTGCATGGACGAAGCGGCAATCGAGCGCCTGGGCGCCAAGCCGCTCCAGCCGGAACTCGATCGCGTCGCCACGCTGAAGGACAAGGCCGGGCTGGCTCCGCTGGTGGCGCGTCTGCACGCCGCGGGCGTTGGGGCCGCCTTCCAGTTCGGCGCCGGGCCCGACTTCAAGAACTCGAAGCTGAACCTCGCGGCCGTGGGCCAGGGCGGGCTGAGCCTGCCCGACCGCGACTACTACTTGAAGGACGATCCCAAGTCGGCGGAAATCCGCAAGCAGTTCGTGGCCCACGTGGGCCGCATGTTCCAACTGCTCGGTGACGCCCCGGAACCGGCCGCGCGCAAGGCGCGCACGGTGATGGATCTGGAAACCGCCCTGGCGCGCGGCTCGCTGGACCGCGTCGCCCGCCGCGATCCCGCGCGCGTCTATCACAAGATGGCCGTGGCGGAGCTGGAAAAGCTGGCGCCCTCCTTCGCCTGGCGCGCCTACTTCGCGGCCTCCGCGACGCCCGCTTTCGACAGCCTCAACGTCTCGGTGCCCGAGTTTGTCAAGACACTCGAAGAGCGCATCGGCGCCGCCAGCCTGGAGGATTGGAAGACGTATCTCTCCTGGCACGTCCTGCACAGCGCCGCGGACTCCTTGTCCAGCGCCTTCGTGAAAGAGGACTTCGCCTTCTTCGGCCAGACCCTCACCGGAGCCAAGGAGTTGCGCCCGCGCTGGAAGCGCTGCGTCGCGCGCGCGGACGACGAACTCGGCGAGGCCCTCGGCCAGGGTTACGTCGAGCGCACCTTTGGCGCCGAGGGCAAGCAACGCATGCTGGCCCTGGTGCACGCCCTGGAGCGCGCGCTGGCCAAAGACATCCAGGGCCTGGACTGGATGACGCCCGCCACCAAGAAGCAGGCGCTCGTCAAGCTTCAGGCGATCCAGAACAAGATCGGCTATCCCGACAAGTGGCGCGATTACTCGGCCCTCAAAATCGTGCGCGGCGACGCGCTCGGCAATTCGATGCGCGCGGCCGACTTCGAGCGCCGGCGCAGGCTCAAGCGCATCGGCCAGCCGGTGGACCCCACGGAATGGGGCATGACGCCGCCCACGGTCAACGCCTACTACTCGCCGTTGCAGAACAACATCAACTTCCCGGCCGGCATCCTGCAACCGCCTTTCTTCGACCGCCAGATGGACGACCCGGTGAACTTCGGCGGCATCGGCGCCGTCATCGGCCACGAGATGACCCACGGCTTCGACGATTCCGGGCGCAAGTTCGCCGCCGACGGCAATCTGCGCGACTGGTGGACCGCCGAAGACGGCAAGGAGTTCGAACGGCGCGCGCAGTGTTTCGTGGACCAGTACGCGCAATACGAGGCCGCGCCGGGAGTCAAGCTCAACGGCAAGCTGACCCTGGGCGAGAATGCGGCCGACAACGGCGGCCTGCGCATCGCCTACATGGCATTGCTGGAGACCCTGGAGGGCAAACCCCGTCCTAAGATCGATGGTTTTACGCCCGAGCAGCGCCTCTTCCTCGGCTGGGGCCAGATCTGGTGCCAGAACGTCACCGAGGAATCCGCCCGCCTGCGCGCCGCCACCGACCCGCATTCGCCCGGCCAGTGGCGCGTGAACGGCGTGGTGGTGAACATGCCCGAGTTCCAGCAGGCCTTCGGCTGCCGGACGGGCCAGCCCATGGTGCGCGAGAAGGCCTGTCGCGTATGGTGATCTAATGTTCCTCGCACTCGCGCTGCTGGCCGCCGGCGCCGACCCGGCGCCGCTGATCGAAGCCGAACGCGCTTTCGCCCGCGCCTCGGTCGAGAACGGAATCATGGTGGCGTTTCTCGAACACCTGGCCGAAAAGGCCATCGTGTTCCGGCCGCAACCGGTGGACGGCCGCAAGTTCTACGCCGAGAAAGGCCCCTCGGACAACGTGCTCTCGTGGGGGCCGGCCTTCGCCGAAATCGCCGCTTCGGGCGACTTCGGCTACACCGGCGGACCCTGGGAATTGCGCCTCAAGCCCGGCGAGGAGCCCAAGACTTTCGGCCATTACCTCTCGGTCTGGAAGAAGCAGGCGGACGGCAAGTGGCGCGCGGTGGCGGACGCCGGAGTTTCCCATCCCCAGCGCGTCCCCGTGCCGGCGCGAGTGGCGCTGCCCCCTCACCGCGGACAGTCGCGCGAAAACGCGATTTCCGCGGAGTTACTGTACTTTGACAACGACTACTCGCCCGAGCACCTGGCCGACGACGTACGCGTCTACCGCGAGGGAGCCCCGCCTGCGCAAGGCAAAGCCGTAATCGTGAACGAACCGCGGGTGCAGTCCAAGACCGGGGGCACGGACATCTCCGCCTCGGGCGATCTGGGCTACACTTACGGGATCGCGGAAGCGGCCGGCGGAAAGGTTTCCAGCTACCTGCGCATCTGGCGCCGCATGAGCGGCAAGTGGCGCGTAGTGGTAGACCTGGCTCTGGAGATTCAGTAAAACCCGAGTCTACGGCTTCGGGGGCGCTGTCGTCTCCACCGCCACTCGGCTCGCTTCCGGGAACGGGCGCTGTCGGACGCCGCTCACGGTCACGCCGGAAAGGTCGCCCGCGACCAGCCACGGGGCGCCTCGCACCACCAGCGTCATTTCTCCGCCCAGAACCGGCGCGCCCTTCTCCTCGGCCCAGTTGCGCGTGCCCCAGGGGCGTTCCACGCCGCCGCCGCCAACCTGTTTCAGCGTGAGCGGTTTCGGATTCGCTTGCGGCGCTTTCAGGGTCACCTGCCAGTCGTCGTCCGCGTGGGCGCTCCACACGGCCCACACTTCTCTGCGGGCCGGCATCCGGAATTTCAGCACGTAAACGTCGGCGTCACCCGTATCGACCCGCCCGAGATACTCGGCCTTAGACACCAGTTCGGCCACGGAGGCCATGGCGAAGTACGACGGCTTGGGCGTCAAGTCCGGCCGCACGATCCCGAAGTTGGCCTCGTTGTACTCGGCTCGCCAGCCGTCGTCCTGGAAGTCGTACCACCAGATGCCTTTCATAAAGGGCATCGTGCGGCTGAGCAGGTACATGCGGGCCAGGAAGTCGGCCGAGAGCCGCGGCGGCATGCCGCGCTTGTCGAGCTGCGTGGGCCAGCCCATCTCGGTGATGTACAGCGGCGCCTGTTTGCCGCCGTTGTGTTTCGCGATCAGATCCTGGACTTTCTGCATCCATTCGGCCCAGGCCTCCGGGGTGCGCTCGCGTCCCGGGCGGCCGTAGTTGTAAGTGTGGATGGAAACCACGTCCATGAATGGAAGCGCGCCGCCGGCCAGCATCTTTTCGAGCCAGCCGTTGTTCACGCCACTGGGGGTCATGCCACCGCCGTAAACGATGATGGATGGATCGACGGCCTTGATGCGCGGGTAAACCTTGCGGATCAGCCGCACGTAGTCCTCGGCCGACCCCGGCGTTCCGCCGCCAATCTTGATGTCCCACTCGTTCCACACTTCGTAGTGCCGCACCACTCCCTTGAAGGTCCGCACCACGAACTCGGAGTAGCGCGTGAAGGCTTCGATGGCCTCCTCCGAGCGCGGCTTGTCGCCGCCATCGTAGAACTTGCTGCCGTAGTCCAGGATCAGCATCGGATCCAGTCCTTCGGCGGCGGCGCGCTTCACGAAGGTGGCCCAATCCGCGGGCATCTTCAACTGCCCCTTTTCCGCCTCCACGCCCCGCCACACGACTTCGTCGCGAATGGATCGCGCGCCCGCCTGGCGGATCAGGCTCAGGTTGGCGGCGAGCAGCCCCTTGCCCTGGCTGAAGTGCGTGCAGACGCCGACGAGGAAGGGGCCGGGCTTGACCGGCTCCACCGCCAGCGCGGAAAAGGCAAATACCAGCAGACACCCGCGGATCAGGATCGGTTTCATATCAGAAAACGAGCTTCAAACCCATCTGCATAGTGCGGTTGCCGGACGCGCCGGTGACGATGCCGAACTGGGTGTTGGCCAGATCCGCGGGCGCGTTACTCCAGGTCTTAAGATTGAATATGTTGTAGATTTCCCAGCGGAAATCCATTTTCACGCGTTCCTTGATCGGGAAGGTGCGAGTGACGGAGATGTTCTCCCGGAATCGCCCCGGAGAACGCGTGATTCCGTTCAGGCGGGGCGCATTGCCGAACGGATCGACGGTCGGATCGGTCCGCCGCTGGAAGGCGTCGCGGCTGAGGAAGGACTCTCTGTAAGGATCGAACCTATCCCCGCCCACCGGCGCCCGCCAAGCCAGAGACGTGACGTTCGGCCGAGGAGTCCCGGCGTTCAGGAAGTTGGAGTAGCCGCTGTCGGTCACTCCCAGGGGATATCCGCTCTGCCCGTAAATGTAGGCGCTCACGCCCCAGGGACCCAGGACATGGCTCAGCGGACCGAAACTCACGTACTTCCGCGCCCGCCCGAAGGGCAGTTCATAGGCGCCGGTCAGTTTGAACTGGTGCGGCAGGTCCAGCACGCCGAGCGATTTCTCGACGCGGCGATTCCAGTGATTCTGGGCCGCGCCTGCTCCGACGCCCGAACCCACTACGCCCGCAATCCAGGGCTCGGCGGAATCCGAGTCGGTAAGCAACTTCGAGAAGGTGTAGCTCGACACCAGGCTCAAGCCGCTGGAGAAGCGCTTGGTCACCTTGGCGATCAGCGCGTGATAGGTCGAATTACCGCTGTGGTTTTGCATGCCGCCGGTGCCGACGCCCGAATACTGCGGCCACATCCGCAGCGACTGGCCCAGAGTGGCGCGGCTGCCCATTTTGGCTTTGAAGCTGGGGAACGGCGGTTTGAAGCCCCGAGCGACCACGTCCGGGTCGTCGATAGCCTTGTTCAGGAGGCTCCCCAGCTTGGCGTACTCGGGCGGAATCTGCATGTAGTTGACCCGGTCCGAGGCCAGGTGCGTACCCTTGCTGCCGGTATAGGTCAGATCCAGCACGTAGTTGCCGGGCAGTGAGCGGGAAATCGCGAAATTCCAACTGGCCGTGTTGGGCAGCTTGGAAATCTCGTCGGCCCCGTACCAGGATACACCCTGGTTCACGTTGAATCCGGCGTTGATGAATGGCGGCGCCTGCCAGGCCGGGAAGCCCTGGTCCCACGAGAACGCCGGAGTGATGCCCGAATCCGCCGTACTCCAGCTTGGCGCGGCGGTAAAGCCGGTGTCGGAAGGCGTCAGGCCGGGAGCTTTCTCGGAAGCGTAAAAGATCCCGAAGCCTCCGCGGAAGACCGTCTTCGAGTCGAGCTGATAAGCCAGACCGAGCCTCGGTCCCCAGCCCTTGGCGTTGTTCCAAAGGTTGCGGCGGCCTTCGCGTCCCTGGCCGTTGCCCAGGAAGCGGAGCGCTCCCGGGTAGTTGTCCGCGGCCGGATTCGGCAGAATGGGATCGAAGTACGACATCCGATCGTACTTCTCATAGGCGCCCATGTTGATCTCGTACCGCAGACCGATGTTCATGGTCAGTCGCGAAGTGAGCTTCCAGTCGTCCTGCGCGAAGAAGGCGTGGTAGGGGAAGCGCAGCATTCCGGTTCTGGGAACCGTGAAGCCGCCGTTGTTCACCTGGCCGAGCATGAAGCTGGCGAACGAGCTGCCGGAGTTGCCGCTGTTGTCGGCCGGCGCCGCCGTCCCCAGGCGATGGAAGGAGAAGGTCCCCGCAGCCTGGTTCCGGTTGTTCGTGTTGAGCATCATGAACTGGTAGCTGTTACCGAATTTGAAACTGTGGTTGCCCTTGATCCAGGACAGGTTTTCGTCCAGGCCCAGGACCGTGTGATATTCGTCCCACAACTTCGTGCTTTCCCAACCGTAGTAGTTGTCGGTGCTGAAACCCACTTGCGGGAAGCTGAAGTTGTAATACGGGTTGTTCTTGACCGGATAGCCCAGCTTGTCCCCCCAATTCTGCCCGAACGGCACCGCGGTGATGTCGTGCTCGGGGTGGGTCAGACGGTGAGCGCCCAGGGTCAGCGTGTTGACCACGGTGGGAGCGAACAGGTGCGTGTCGTTCACCCGGAACACGTTTCCGTAATACTGGTCGCCGTGATAATACTGGCGGCCGGACAGCGGGTAGGCGAGCGTCCCGCCGCCCCAGTTCATGGGATTGGTCGGGTCGGTGTCATACGCGTTGTTGAAACGCACGCCGTTTTTGGACCACGTGAAGGCCACGCGGTTCTTGGAACCGAAGTTCTGGTCGAACTTGACCACGTGGGCGTTCTCGATGCGCTTTCGCGGCATGTTCCCGACGGAGTCGTAGTTGCGCACCAGGCCGGGGGCGTTGGGATTCGGGTAGTACTTCGAGATGGCCGTCGAGAGCGGGCTCAGGCGCGCCTGCGGGATCTTGTTGCCGGGGAAGATGTCGCGCAGGAATCCGCCCTTGCCGTCGCCGCGGGTGGTGATGGGGTCGTAGATGGGGATCACGGCGCCGCGGGAGTTCACCCAGTTGGTGAAATCGCCCTGGCGCATTTCGGGTAGCGGAATGGTCAACTGCGAGGTGCTGGCGGTGCTGGGGAAGCGATAGCCCTCGTAGGAGAAGAAGAAGTAGCTCTGGTTCTTCCCGTTGTAGATCTTGGGCAGGATGACCGGCCCGCCCACGTTGACGCCGAAGTCGTTCCGGTGATAGATCGACTTGGGCCGCCCCAACCGGTTGTTCCCCCAACTGTTGGCGTCCAGCTTCTGCGACTGGTAGTAGTCGAAGGCCGCGCCGTGAAACTCGTTGGTGCCCGACTTGGTGGTGACGGAGATATTGCCGCCGCTGGCGCGGCTGTCTTCGGCCTTGAACACGGCAGTGTCGATACGGAACTCCTCCACCGAGTCCACCGGCGGAGTCAGCCGGTTCATGTAGCCGACGTGGTTGCGCCAGCCCATTTCCACCGAGAGGCCGTCCACGCTGACGTTCCAGTCGTGCTGCTGGCCGCCGCCGATTTGGAGGTCGTCCCAGGCGCCCTCGCCGTTGCCGCTCTTCACTTGCGGCAGCATCATCATAATGCTGAAGGCGTTGCGCATGCCGCCGCCGATGCCCGCAATGGGCAGCGGGACCTGTTCGACCAGGTTCCTTTCCATGGTTGTCGAGACTTCGGTCGATTCGCTCTTCAGCACCGGCGCTTCGCCGGTCACCTGAATCTTTTCGCTCACCTGGCCGACTTCCAGGGCCACGTCCAGGCGCACGGTCTGGTTGCCGGATAGCGCTATCCCAGCACGGCTCCAACTCTTGAAGCCCGTCGTCGTCACGCTCACTTCGTAAGAACCGATGGGCAGGTTCAGCAGGACATAGTTTCCGGTGCTGGAAGCGACCGTGCGCGCCTCGGCGCCGGTAGCCGTGTTGCGGGCCACCACCGTGGCGCCGGGAATCACCGCCTGGCTGCTGTCGGTCACCAGCCCGGTGATGGTACCCATGGTGGACTGCGCGGCGGCGCTGCCGCTCCAGATCAGCGCCAATACGAACCACGAGATAAGCACAGAACGGGACATGACCTCGTTCCTCCCTTGGGTGTGACTGTACCACTTTCACTTTTTCGACTCAAGGGAGGCTTGACTTTGCCCTCGCGGTGGAAGATAAAGAGGGGCGGAGCAGGAGAAGACAACTATGACTCTGCCTCGATGGCGCCGCGTCGCGGCCGCTGTGTTTTGCGTAACGACGGCCTTGCCCGCCCTGGCGGCCGAGAGCCGCTCGGATATCCGCTGGAGCAAGGTCCCCAAACAGGTCCTGGCGTTTTACTACGGCTGGTACGGCAACCCGGAAGTCAGCCAGCGCTGGGTTCACTGGAAGAACGTCGACGTGGCCAAGAAGCACATCGACGAATCGACGAATTTCCCCGCCCTGGGAGCCTACGACAGTCACGATCCGAAAACCGTGGACCTTCATTGCCGTCAGGCCAGGGACGCGGGACTCACCGGGTTCATCGTGAGCTGGTGGAGGCAGGCTGACTTTCACGATCAGGGCCTGCCGCTGATGCTGGACACGGCCCGCAAGCACGGGCTCAAGATCACGGTCTACTACGAAGCCGTTCCGCCGCGCGGCAGCCCGACCGTGGAGGGCGCGGTGGACGACCTGCTGTACATCATGAAGAAGTACGCTTCGCATCCGGCCTGGCTGAAGGTGGGCGGCAAGCCGGCGATCTTCATCTACGGCCGCGCGGTGGGCGACCTGAAGCTGGAAGGCTGGGACAAGGTCATGCGGGACTTCACCGCAAAGTATCCCGGCGGCGCGGTCTTCCTCGGCGACCGCATCGCGCCCGAAGCGGCGCGCATCTTCGACGGCATTCACACCTACAATCCCACCGGACTGACCAAAGGAAAATCGCTCGAGGAGATCCGCGGCTGGGCCAAGGAGATGTTCCCCAAGTGGGTCCAGACCGCCGGCCCGGATCGCATCGCCTGCGTCACCATCATCCCCGGTTACGACGATTCCTGCCAGCCCTCGCGCAAGCCGCCGCGCCCCATCACCGACCGCCACCAGGGCGAAACCTACCGGGCGATGTGGGAGCAGGCCATCGCGGCCAACCCGGACTGGGTGCTCGTCACGAGTTGGAACGAATGGCACGAGGGCAGCGAGATCGAGCCTTCGGTCGAGAACGGCGATCGGGACCTGAAGATGACCCTGCAGTTCGCGCGCAAATTCAAGTCCCTGAAACCGCGGACCCGATAACATGCGAAACATACTCTTCTTCGCTGCCGCGCTTTCCTGCGCCGCCCAGAGCGGCCGCTTCGAACTCGCCAATGACAGCGTCCTGCTGGCGCTCGACAGCGCCGGCAACTTGGCCGAACTGACCAACCGCCAGACCGGGCACCGCTACGTCGCCGCGGCGGCGCAGCCGCCCTGGCGCATGTACTACCGCTTCGGCACGCCCTTGGACGGCGCGCTCGACCTGGAAATCGATCCGGCCCGGCAGACCGCCCAGGTGCGGCGCGAGAGCGGCGCACTGGTCATCTCCTACAAGACCCTGGTGGCCGAGGCGCCCCGGCGCGGCACGACGCGCGAGATCCAGGTGGGCCTGGAAGTGCGCGTGGCGCTCGACGGCGACCGCCTGGTGTGGACCGGCCGCATCGCCAATCGCGAAACCGATCCGCGCCTGGAAATCACCGAACTGTGGATTCCCTGGATCTACGGTCTCGGCGACCTGGGGCTGGGCCGCGCCACCGACGTGCTGTATTGGCCCGAGCGCGCCGGGCGCCGCATCCAGGATCCTTACGCCAAGATCTCCGCCGCGCCCGCGCCCACTCCGCGCGGTGAATCCGCCTTGCGCCTGACCTACCCGTTCCCGGCCGGCATGCAATGGTTCACCTTCAACAACGGCGAGGAGGGCCTGTATTTCGGCAGCCACGACAAGACCCTCATGACCACCTGCCTGAACGTCATGGCCCACCGGGACAAGGCGCTCTCGGCCTCCGTCGTCAAGTACCCCTTCGTCAAGCCCGGCGAAACCTGGACCTCGGAACCGGTGGTGCTGCGGCTCTACCGCGGCGATTGGCACGCGGCCGCCAAAACCTACCGCGCCTGGACCGACACCTGGATGGAGCGCACCAAGCCGCCCGAATGGCTCCGCCGCATGCCCGGCTGGGTGCTGCCGTCTTTCAAAGGACAGAGCGGGCACATCAGCGCCGTCTACGCCGACCTGCCTTCCATCTTCAAAGAGGCGCGGGCCGGGGGGTTCTTGCTGCTGAATTGCTTCGGATGGGTCAAGCAGGGTTTCGACAATCTCTACCCCGAGTACGATCCGGACGAGGCGCTGGGCGGCGAGCAAGGACTGCGCGCCGCGCTGGCGGAAGTCAAACGCGCCGGCGGGCACAGCATCCTGTACACCCAGGGACAGCTCATCGACCCTTCCACCGAGTACTACCGCAAGGAAGGCCACCGCATCGTGGCGCGCGACATTTGGGGGTACGAATACCGCGAGTCCTACGGCGGCACGGGCCAGGGCACTCTGTTGAACGTGATGCGCAACAAGTATTTTGGCGTCGCCTGCCCGGGCGCCAAGGGCTGGATCGAGCACCTGGAGTGGCAGCTCGGCCTGGTGCGGGGCTTGGGCGCGCAGGGGATCATTTTCGACCAGATGGGCGGCATCCCGCCCTACATCTGCTACTCGAAAGACCATCCGCACGCGAAGCCGTCGCTCGCCGTGGGACCGGCCAAGGTGCAAAACATGAAGCGGCTGCGCGCGGTCATGAAGGCCCGCGATCCGGAGTTCGCTTTCGTCATCGAGCTGGGCACGGACTGCTACGCCGGCCTGGTGGACATCATCCATTCGCACGGCATCGGCTTCTGGCCCGAGCCGGAGGCTTTCGGCGAGATGCTGCGCTACACCTTCCCGGAACCGCTGATCACCAACCGTGGCGGCGGGCCGTATGACCGCCGCATGCAGTTGGGACACGCCTTCGCCCTGGGCTGGCGCTTCGACTCGAACCTGCGCGACACGCGCGACCCGGCGCTGGGGCCGTTCCTGGCGCGCCTGTGCGCGCTGCGCGGCAAGTATCCCGATCTGCTGCTGGACGGCCGCTTCGTCGACAACGAGGGCTTTCTGGCCGACAACAGCCGCGTCTCGGCGCACGCCTTCGTGGCCGGGAACCGCATGGCCGTGACGCTCTGGAACCCTGGCGACGCGGTCGAGCGCGTGAACGTGATCGCGCCGGGCTACGAGCTCGAAGTCGGACTGGATCGCTCTCTCGCGCCCAAAGACGCAACCGTCCTCATCTTCCGCCGCAAATAAACCGGGGCCAGTACACTCAATACACCATTTATCGCTCAACTGGGTTCGAAGAAAATGGTGTATTGAGTGTACTGGCCCCGGTTTTCAGGGCGGCCGCCCGGCGGGCGGCTTGTACCGCCTCCCAGAACCGGCCGGTTTCGGCATAGGCCGCCGCCAGCGTGTCCAAAACGGCCGCATCGCGCCCGCCCGTCAGCCGCTCGGCCCGCTGGGCCAGCTTCACGGCTTCGACGCCGTTTCGCAGCGCGGCCTCGGGACTGGTGGCCAGCACCCAGGCGACATGGTTCAACAGCGCCGCATCGTCCGGCGCCCGCACGAGCGCGGCACGCCAGTGTTCGACCGCCTGGCGCGGGTTGCCGCGCAGGTAGTAGTGCGCATCACCCAGATTGCGCTGCGCCTCCACGGACTCAGGGTCGATCTTCAGAGCCTTGCCGAAATGCACAATCGCAGTATTCGCTTGTCCCTTCCAGACCAGGGCCACACCGAGGTTGATGTGGACCTCGGCAGAGGCCGGATTGACCTCCAGGGCCTTTCCGAAATGCACAATCGCCTCGTCCACTCTCTTCTCGCGCGAGAGCGCGACTCCGAAGTTGGCGTGCGCCGCGCCAAGGTTGTACAGCGCCCGGGAGTCTCCGGGACTGAACTTCAGGGCCCGGTTCCATTCCGCAATGGCCTCCTCGTACCGCCCCTGGTCTCCCAGCACCCACGCGCTGTCAAACAGCCGGTAGAACTCGGCCGCCGGCGCGTCGATCTTCACCAACCCGCCGGGCGGAATGTTCACGAACTCGGGGATATTCACCGCGCGGTCGGCCGCCGTCGCGTTCTCGATCAGAATCGCCGGGCTGTCGTTGCCGTCTTCGTCCAGGTGGGTCAGGAACATCTGTGTGTAAGGCGAACGGCTTTTCGAGGAGAAGACCATCCACCGGCCGTTGGGCGAGAAGCTGTGCCAGGAGTTCATGAGCGGCGTGTTGCAGCGCATCTTGCGCGCCGTGCCTCCCGCGGACGGGACGATGTAAAGCTGGCTGTCGGGGCGCATCAATTGCCCGTTGCGCGCCTGCACGAAAACAATCCATCGGCCGTCGGGCGAGACCTTGGGGAAGCTGTTGCTCATGCCGTTCCGCGAAGCGCCGGCGATAAGCTCCGCCGACCCGCCGCGGCCTTCGTCGAAGGGGATGCGGCAGAGATCGTACTGGATGGGGGTTTCGTTCGGATCGTTGGCCTGCCCGGCCGGCTTCCGGCCGGGCGGGTAGGCGTCCCGGGCTTCTGCGCGAGCGAAGACGAGATACTGGCCATCGGGGCTCCAGACCGCGTTGGTGTGCACGTAACTCGCGTCGTCGGCGCCCGGCAGGGACTGCATGCGGCCCGTCGCCCGGCTGAACCAGGCCAGGATGCCGCGCGTCGGGTAGAAGACCTGGAGGAAACGATAGTCCATGAAGTTGGCCACGTAGTATTCCGCTTTGACCGTCGTGACCACGACTTTCCCGTCCGGCGAAACCTGCGACATGAAACCCACCCGCATGGGGCTTCCGGGCCGGTCGCGAACCGAACCCCAGGTGACCACATCCTCGCTTCGAATGGACGTGCGCGGAACGACAGGCACGATGGCGTACATTCCCTTGTCGCTGCGCGGGCCGTCCAGGTCCATGCCCAGCGTCTTGCCGTCGCCGGAGAAGGAGTGACAGTTGGCGCAGGTGTGCAGCCCTTCCATCAGCAGCCGGCTGCGCGGCTCGCGGACGTCGCGCAGACGCCAGGCAATCAGCGGCAGCGCGGCGGTCGCCAGGGGCTTGATGACCCCTTTCTCGAGTTCCGAGGGCATCAGCGGCACGTCGCGATAAAAGATCGGCGCCCCCACCGGATCTTCCGATGTGCGAATGGCCACCTGTCCGCGGGAAACCACCGCGCCCCGCAGACCGGTGATGCTGACCACCGCCGGGCGATCCACCGAATTTCGCTGGATGGCCGCCCAGGTTTCCGCGTCGGGGGTCCAACCCGGCGCCGCCACCCGCCGCGTGGCCGTGCCACCGGCGGATTCGACGTCGATGCGCCACTCCTGAACGCCCGCGGTCACATCCTTCCAGAGAAAAGTCGGAGCCGGGAACCCGGGCGGGAAAACCGAGCCGTCGGCCGGGTAGTCGATCGCGACGCGGGCCGGCGGCGCAGCTTGCTCTCCGGTCACAAGGAAGGCGCCGGCGAGGACGAGGAGGCCTGTCGCGAATCGGTTCACAAACGGCAATCTCGCCCCATGGTGTCAGAAGTGAATCCGAAGCGTGTACTGAACTTCTCGTCCGTAGTTGACCTGGCCGGTGATCCCGCCGAATTGCGTGCTGGTCACGCTGAGATTCGGGTTGCCCGGCATCGTGCTGTTGGTCAGGTTATAGCCTTCCAGCCGGAGCTCGAGTTTGAAGCGCTCGGTCAGGTCGAAGTTCTTCGAGAGGGTGCTGTCCAGGCTCCAGTAGCGAGGCCCGCACAAGCCCTCGTACTGATTGGGGTTGAGGCGCGGCGTGAACGGGATCGCCTGCGCAAAGACGGATGTGTTGAACCAGCGCTGCCAGGTATGGCCGGGCAGAATCGGATCCCCGGAAACCTCCAGTTGCCCGAACCGGAGGAAAGACCCCGAGTTCCACAGGAAGATGTGGCTGGTCGACCACCCGCCAAAGACGGCGTTCACCATCGGATGAGCGCTGCTCCCGAGCCGCCGGCCCCGCCCGTACGGGATGTCGATGATGGTTGCCACGGTCATGCGGTGCCTCGGACTGGACGCGGGGATCATCGTGAGCTTGTTGGCGTACTCGTCGGGTGCGTTGAAGAAGCCGCCGGTCTCTTCGCGGTTGTAGTTATAGCCCCATACCAGGCTGTAGCCTTGGGCATAGCGCCGCTGAATTCGGAGTTGGAGCGCCTTGTAACGGTTCTCCACACCGGTCATGAAGCTCTCTTGGAGGGCGCCATAGTGCGGATACGGCTTGAGCAGGCTGGACAGCGGCACAGTCGCTTGCCCGCGCAACTGCCCCGGCATCAAACTTGCCGGCAGACCGAAGAACGGATTGGCAACCGGCACCGTCAGCGCGGACTTATAAGTATAGGAGAGTTGCGGGTCCACCTGATTCAGGTTTTGGCCAAAGCCCGCATTCCCGCCCTGACCCTCCGGCACCATGTTGTGACCGAAGTTGAGGAAGAACGTGCCGTCCAGCTTCAGGCCCCAGATCAGATCCCGTTCCGCCGTGAAGTTGAACCGGTCGTTCATCGGGGTTTTCAGGAGCTGTTTCGCCCACGTCGTCGTCGCCGTGGATCCCAGATTGGTGTAGCGGCCCGTGCTTTTTCCCACCGGCATAACCAGAGGATTCGAAGCGGGGAAAGGATCGCTGAACACCCCTCTCGGGACACCCTGCAAGAGCGACGGGCCGGTGGACGAAATCGAGAAAGCGTCCGATGCGGGGAGCCTCCACGCGTATCCCAGAATGCTCATGATAGGCATCGCGTACCGGGCGTAACCGATGCGGACCGCGGTCCTATCATCCACGCGGATGGCGGCGCCCGCCCGGGGGAGGATGTTCGCCGCTGGGGCGTGGTAAAGTCCTGGATTGTTGTCGTCCGTGTAAATCCAGGCGCCATTGTAGACCGGCTTCGGAACGCCCGGGATGGTTGCCACTTGCGGCGGCATCACCGGCGGCCTGCTCCGGAATTCCGGAATCGGGTCCGTCAGATCGAGGTATCGCGACAGCCGGCGCTGTCTTTCCTCGGGCGCCGTCTCATACTCCCAGCGCAGCCCGAGGTTCAGGGTAATCCGCCGGTTCAGCTTGAAGTCATCCTGGAAGAACAGCCCGTATTGGTCCTGTACCGGGTACCTTGGCGAGACGTAATTCGCTTGCAGGCCATTGGTGATGGCGCCCAGCAGGAAGGTGGCCCAGGAACTGCCATAGAGCAGCGTCTTCGGCGCGTTGTAGCTATCCGCCGTCAGCTCCGGGCCAAATGGAAACGTTCCCAGGTTCGGCAACTGCGAATATTCGTAAGCGTGGCGGTATGCCATTCCGAGCTTCATGTAGTGGCGGCCCCGGTCATGTCCCAGGCTTCCCTGGTAGGCATACTTACGCGGCCGGTAACTCCACCAACTCGACTTGCCGAAGCCGCCTCCTCCAGTGATACTTACGTTTGGGTAGTATATGGCCGGCATGTCGGCAATGTAGGGTTTGTACCACGCATTGCCCGGCCAGAATTTCGCCAAACCCTCCTCGCCGATCTTCGCCCATTCCGAGTCGTACTCATCCTCCGAGTACACCACGCCCAGCCGGAAGTTCATCACCGTGCGGGCGCTCAGCGTGTAGACGCTGTCGGCGGCGGCGTTCAGCGCATCCATCAGGCCGCCGTTGTCGGAAGGGGTGGCCGGGCTGTTTCCGTAATTGTTGTTGTCCAGCCGTGTCCGGATGACGCTGTAGCGGGCGAAGACCTTCCACTTCGGCGTGATGTTCCAGTCGGTGCGGTTCGAAAAGTTCCAGTAGTTCAGGTACCATGCATACCCGATCCGGAAGTTGTTGACGCCGCTGAGGTCGTCGCCGGGATTGTTCGGCCCCCAGATGTCACTCATGAACTTGCGGGACGTGGGATCGATGCGTGCGTCGGGAAGGCGGTTGCCGGCGAAGGGCTGCCGCGTGACGGTGTTGGTGGCCGCATCCGTCCTGGTGGTCCACGGATCGAAGATGACGCGAACGGCGCCATCCTTGGTCAGCGTCTTCGAGAAATCGCCCTGACGCTCCAGGTCGGTCGGCATGGTTCGCACGCTGGTGTAAGGCTGGCGGTTGTTCCACTTTTCAAAGGTGAAGAACGTGAACAGCTTATTACGGACCACCGGAGCGCCGATCGTGCCGCCGTAAACGTGGTTCCGAACCACGTTGGGGGCCCGCGTGAAGGCGTTCGACACGGCATTAAGGGAGGGGTTCCTTCCGAAGTAGTAAAGGCTCCCGTGGTACTCGTTGGTGCCGGCCTTCATGCCGACGTTCATCACGCCGCCCGCCGAGAAGCCCGATTCCGCGTCAATCGAGTTCTGCTGAACCGTGAACTCCTGCACGGCGTCCATGGGCGGCGAGTATGAACCGCGGGAACCAACGCCGATCGGCGAACCGTCGATCTGCACCTCGTTGCGGCCGCTGGTTTGACCGCCCACGTCCACCCCCGTCGACGAGAGCTGATAGAAGGGATTGCGCTTGGAAGGGTCCGAGTAGCGATTCACTACCGCCGGATCGAGCAGCGCCAGGGTGAAAGGATTTCGCGCCAGAACCGGCAGTTCCTTCAGCATCCGGCCATCCACGGTCTGTGACAGCGTGGTAGTGTTGAACTGGATCTCGACCGCGGAGTCGGCCACCGTGATGTTCTGACTCACATCGCCCACCTTCAACACAGCGTTGACCGTAACGTCGGAGCGCACCAGAACCTGGATGTTCTCCTGGACGAATTTGCCGAATCCGCCGCTCTCCGCCGTCAGGGTATACGTCCCCGGCTCGACGTAATCGAACAGATACCGGCCGGACTCGTCCGTCGCTCGCGTGGTCGCGGTCTTCGTGCTGGTGTTCACCAGCGTGACCGCCGCTCCCGCGATCGCCGCGTCGGAAGGATCGGTGATTACACCTTGAACCCTGCCGCGATAGTCCTGCGACCACGCGGCAAGGGCCAAGAACAGACAAACGAGCAAGCGGCTGATGGCATTCATGCGAAAACACCTCGCTCCTGCCTGGATTTGCGTTTTGGTTTCCTGGTTACCAACGATTGTACGGCGAACCGTCTCCATTGGAGCCGTCTTTTTAAAGTATTTACAGTTGGCGCGTACCCGGGCCGGGCGTGCGCGCGTCCACCAAGGGTGGCTCTCGCCTGCACCGCTCCGTCAACGGTACACTGGTCTTTAAGAGCCTGTTTCTCGAGGTTGACCCATTGTCATGAAGCGCTTCTCCATACTCTTGCCGTTCTTTCTCCTGGCTGCCTCGGCCGCCGCTCAGAACCCGCGTAGCGGGTATGTCATCCGGCCCCTGATCGGAACCGGGTCGCGCGGCGACGGCGGCCTCGCTGCCCAGGCGCTGCTGGACGGCCCCTATGGCCTGGCCGAAGACGCGCAGGGCAACATCTACATTTCCGAGTCGAATGCGGGCGTGATCCGCAGAGTCCGCCCGGACGGCGTCATCGAGAGATTCGCCGGCACGGGCATCCTGGCGGACGGCGCCGAGGGCAAGCCGGCCCTGGAAACCGATCTGCTCTACCCCACGGTGATGGTCTTCGACCGGGACGGCGGACTCGTTTTCGCCGACCCTAAGGCCTGCCGGATCCGCAAGGTTCTGCCCGACGGAACCATTCGCAACCTCGTTGGAACCGGGCAGTGCGGCGGATCGGCCGGCGGCGGATTCGGCGGAGGAACCAGCCGCGACCGCCGCGCACTGGAAACCGACATCGCCAGCGTGGGTGGAATGATCCTGGACGGCGCCGGGCAGTTGATCTTCACCGACGAAACCAACAACCTGGTCCGGCGGCTGGAGTCGGACGGATTCGTGCGCACCGCGGCGGGTCTTGGGTACGCCGGATTTAGCGGCGATACCGGGCAGGCGGCCAGCGCCGCATTCAGCGCCCCGCGCGGCCTGGCCTACGATAGCGCCGCCAACCTCTACGTCGCCGACGCGGGCAACTGCCGCGTGCGCCGCATCGCCCCCGACGGCGTCGTCGACACCGTCGCGGGAACCGGCACGATCCCGGGCACCGGCGGCTGCGCGACGGCTTCCCCGAACTTTTCGGGTGGCGCGGCCACCCGAATCGCCATCGGCCGCGTCACCGGCCTGGCCTACGACCGGAACACCGATTCCCTCATCGTCTCCTCGCCCAGCCAGGCGCGGGTGCTAAAGCTGGATCTGGCAAGCTCTCGCATTTCCTCTTTCTTGGGCAACGGACGCCGGGGACCGGCCGACACCACCTCGCCGGCCGAATACGGCGTGGACGAACCCAGCGCCGTTCTGGCCTCGTCCTGGGCCGGCATTTTAGTCGCCGACCTCACGTCCTTCGCCGTTCTTCGCGTGCAAGAGGATGGCGTAACGCCCTTTGCCGGTTCCTGGCCTCAACTGGCAACGTATCCTTCCGCCTCCGCGGCGCCGCTGCTGCGCCCCCGCGGGTTGTGCGTCGATGCGGAAGGCTCTTTGCTGGTGGTGGACGCCGGCGCGGAGCGCGTCCTCCGCTTCCGCCACCCGGACCAGTTGGACGCCTTCGCCGGCGCGCGTTACCCCATGGGCTACACAGGCGGCGATAACGGCCCGGCCCTGGAGGCCCGCCTGAACGCGCCCGCCCGTGCGGTCTGCGCTCCCAACGGCGAGGTTTACGTGGTACACGGCCGGCAGATCCGCGCCATCAACCGGGAAGGCGTCATCCGCACCGTGCGCGACTTTCTGGACGACCCGGCGGGGCTGGCGCTCGACGCCGAGGGCCGCCTGATCTTCTCCGAAGCGGGCGCTCATCGCGTGGTTCGCTACGACCCGGCCGCCCGCACCAGCACCGTTATCGCCGGCACCGGCACGGCCGGCTTCAGCGGAGACGGCGGCGCGGCCACCGATGCCCGCCTGGATTCCCCCGGCGATCTCGCTTTCGACTCGCGGAATAATCTGTTCATCGCCGATCGCGGCAACCGGCGCGTGCGGCGCGTTTCGCCCGGCGGCGCGATCCAGACCGTGGCCGGCTCGACCCGTTCCTTCAGTCACATCGACACTTCCGGACAGCCGGCCACCGGCATCGGGCTGGACCGCCCGGACGGCCTGGCCGTGGATGACGGCGACAACATTTACATCTCCGAGCCCGGCCGCCTCAACGCGGTCCGCACCGACGGCCGGATCTATGTTCTGTCGGGTTACATCGGCGAGGACGACAATGGCGTCAAGTTCTACCTGGACGGCCCCAGAAACGGCTGCGACGGCGTGGCGACCGACCGCCAGGGCCGGATCTACTTCTCGGTGCGCAACGGCGGCCAGGTCGTGGTGGCCGAACCCGCCGGCGTCCCCGCGTCCGGTAACGCGTTACCATTGACATTTACCCTGGGCGGCGTCCCGGTCCGGAAATAGTGTGAAAGGAGCACAGGATTTGTCTCGTTCGATTCGTTGGGGTGCACTTCTTCTCCCGGTTTTCACGGGAATGGCGTTCAGCCAGGATTCCGCGGTGTTGTCTCTGAAGGTGACCGATCCCAGCAACGCACTGGTTCCGGGCGCGCATGCCGTGCTGGTGGATCTGCGCTGGGGGACCGAGCGAAAGGCGGATACCAACAACGCCGGCGCCGCCACGTTCGATTCCCTGCCGCCCAGCGATTACTCGCTGGAAATCGCCAAGAGCGGCTTCGACAAGCTGCGCGTCGGACGCATCCCGCTCGCGGTCCGGGACCGGCTCTCGCTGCACCTGGAACTCAAGCTCCTCTCCCAGGGAACCTCCATCACCGTGACCGACACCCTGGGCGGAGTCACCACCGACGCCTCGCACGGCATCTCCGTGGACCAGGACTTCGTTCAAAACCTGCCAGTCAACGGCCGCAACGCCGAATCGCTCATCCTGATGACGCCCGGCATTACCAGCGCCGTGGGCGGCCGGGGCGGCGCGGGTGGCGGCTTCAACGCTAACGGACTGCGTTCCAATACCAACTACTTCACGCTGGACGGGCTGAGCCTCAACTCTCAGGTCGGGGGCGCCGGCGGCCCGATGATGGGCGGCGGCAGAGGCCCCGGCGGCGGCGGGCTGATGATGGGCGGCGGCGCGTCTTTCGGGGCCGGCACGTCCACCGAGATGATTTCCATCGACGCGCTCCAGGAAATGCGCGTCCAGACTTCTTCCTTCGCCCCCGAGTTCGGCCGCACGCCCGGCGCGCAGGTCAGCATGACCAGCCGGGGCGGCACGAACCTCTTCCACGGGTCTCTCTTCTACTACTACCGGAACGACCGCTTGAACGCCAACGACTGGTTCGCCAACAGCTCGGGGTATCCCAAGGGACGCATGCGGCAGAACCGGCCGGGGGGCACGCTGGGCGGGCCTATCCTCAAGAACAAGACCTTTTTCTTCGCCTCTTACGAGAGGCTGAAGCTGGACACTCCTTCCTCGGTGATCGCCAGCGTCCCGGATCTCATCTCCCGGCGCAGCGCCGCGGCCGCGTTGCGGCCCTTTCTGAACGCCTTCCCGATCCCCAACGGAGCCGCTCTGGAGAGCGGGGCCGCCGAGTTCCGCGCCGTGGTGGTTAATCCCCTGACGTCGGACTCGGGAAGCCTGCGCGTGGATCATGCCCTGAACGCCAAAACGGCCTTGTTCGGGCGCTTCAGCATGTCCCAGTCCGGCAGCCAGGCGCGCGCCTCCGAGACGATCTCGCCCAACATGCTCACCCGGCGGGATTCCCGCTCGCGCACGCTCACCGCGGGAGGAACCCGGGCTGCCTCGGCCACCCTGCTGCACGACGTGCGCTTCAACTACTCCGACTCCGATTCCAAGGGCAGTTCCGCGATGGACGCCTTTGGCGGAGCCGTGCCGCTGGCCGACGCGCGGGTCTTTCCGGCCGGCGTGAGCAGCGCCGGCGGGGACTACAGTCTGATGGTTCTTGGCCTGGGTGGCTACACCATCGGGGGCCGCTCGCGCAACGAGCAGAAACAGCTCAACGCAGTCTATAGCCTGACCAGCAGCTCGCCCGGACACACCATCAAGACCGGCCTGGATTTCCGCCGCATCATGCCCACCAACCACCAGGCCGTCTACACCCAGAGCGCCACCTTCAACGGCCTCTCGGGCGGCGATGGCACGCTGATGTCCGGCGTGGCGACCAATGCCCAGGTGGCCTCCCACGTGGAAGCGGTCTATCCGGTCTACAACAACTTCTCCGCCTACGCCCAGGACACCTGGCGCGCGACCGAGCGGACCACGTTTACCTGGGGCCTGCGCTGGGATCTGAACCCCGCGCCGGGGGTCCGCCAAGGCCCCCGGCCGTTCGTCCCCTCCGGCTCCGGCGTCAGCCAGAAGGAGCCGCTTTACCAGACTCGCTGGCTGGACATCGCGCCGAGACTCGGCCTGGCCTACCAGATGGACACCACCGAGAACCGCGAGATGATGTTCCGCGCCGGCGTGGGGTTGTTCTACGACCTGGGCTACGGAATGACCGCAGGCGCTTTCGGCGGGGCTCCCTACTCGAGCATCCGGACCATTTCCGCGGCCACTTTTCCGCTGACGCTGTCGTATTCGGCTCCGCCGGTCATGCCGCCCACGCCTCCCTACGGGCAGCTCACCACGGCCGAAAGCGGGATCAAGTCCCCCATGGTCTACCAGTGGAACACCACCCTCGAGCGCTATTTCAGCCGCGGGCAAATGCTCAGCCTGGGCTACGTCGGCACCAAGGGCCGCCGCCTTCTGCGCACGGAAACCAATCCGTCGTACAGCGACCTGTATGAGATCCTGCGCACGGCCACCAACGGCGCGGAGTCGGATTATCACGGCGTGCAAGTGCAGTTCCGGCGCCGCCTGTCGGCCAGCCTCCAGACCCAGGCCAGTTACACCTGGGCGCACTCCATCGACAGCGCGTCCAACGACGCCGGCTTCGGCGGCGGCTTCGCGTCTCTGTTCGGCGCCAACGAACGCGGCTCGTCGGATTACGACATCCGCCACAACCTGAACGTGAGCGGCTCGTACCGTTTGCTGGGACCCGGCAAGGGCATTCTGCGCGCCGTGGCGGGCCAATGGTACCTGGACTGGGTGGCGATCGCGCGCTCGGGGCTGCCCTTCGACATTCAGGGCGTCAGCAGCGTGACCTCCAGCACCGACAACCCGCGCAGCACTCCGCGCAATTTCCAGCGCGGCCTTTTCGCCCAGGTCCGCCCGGACTACAACGGCCTGCCCGTCTGGGTGACCGATTCCTCGTCTCCCGGAGGACGCCGGCTGAATAAGAAGGCCTTCACGGTTCCCGAAGGCTACGGCCAGGGCAACCTGGCGCGCAATTCCCTGCGCGGCTTCGGCGTCTTTCAAACCGACCTGTCGCTGCGCCGCCAGATCCCGCTGAAGGAGCGGCTGCGCCTGAACGTTTCGGCTCAGGCCTTCAACGTCTTCAACAATCCGAATTTCGCCAATCCCTCGCCGCAAGAAGGCGCCAACCTCTCCAGCCCCAACTTCGGCGTGATGACCCGCATGCTGAACCAGTCCGGCTTCGGCGGCGGCGGATTGAACTCGCTCTACCGCTCGGGCGGAGCCCGCGCCCTGGAACTGGCCCTCCGCCTCCAATTCTGAGTTTCGAGTTTCGGGGTTATGTACCCCGAAACTCAGCGTTGAGCGGCAAGGTGCTTATCGGCGAAGTCCAGAAAACGCTCCCAGTCGTAGGCCGTCACGTCGTGCTTGCCGGCGCGGATGTGGTAGCCGACGGTGTTCATGATGGGTTCGTGCACGCCCGGCATGCGGTCGGTGCCGAGCCCCTTTTTGCCCAGCAGTTGATAAACCGGGCCGGCGGCGGCGGCGGCCAGGAACTCGCCGCGCGGGTCGGCCCATTGGTCCTCCTGCGCGCTGCACACGTAGACCGGCCGGGGAGCGATCAGGGCGATGAGCATGTGCTGGTCGATGGGCAGATCCTCTTCCCGGTCGTTGAACTTGGTGTAGTTGGCGCAGAACCAGTGCGGGAAGCTGGTGTTAAGGTTCTTCACCCGTTCGCCGAACTTGCGGCGCGCCAGCGACGCCCCGCCCTCGCCCGAGTCGTTCGAAATCACCAGCGCGAAGCGCGTGTCTTCGGCGCCCGCCCACAGCGCGGTCTTACCCAGCCGCGAATGACCCATGAGCGCCACGCGTTTGGCATCCACGGCTTTGTCTTTAACCAGGCAGTCCATCGCGCGGCTCAGGCCCCAGGCCCACGCGCCGATGGAACCCCAGCTCTCCGCCCCGGTCTCGCCGGGGTACAGCGCCCGCACGCCGTGCGGCTTGCCGCCGTTGAAATCCGGTTCGATGTCGCCGTAGTAGATGCTGGCCACGCCATAGCCGCAGGCCAGGATCATTTCCACCTGCCAGGAATGAGCTGCGGCGCCGCGCGCGGTCTCGACGGCCGCTTGCTTGACACCCTTCTGCCAGACCTGCCCCAGGCGGATGCCCGGGTCGGCGTTGACCGTGTGGTTGCCGCCGAAGTTCAGCCCCAGAAACACGGGCACGGGACCTTTCGCGCCGGCCGGCAGGTACAGCAGAATCCCCATCCGGGGGCTGTCCGTCCGGTCCGAGAAGGACCCGACGATCTGCTTGCGCACGGCCTTGCCGCCCAGCGCCCGCGGATCGATCTCGGCCAGTTCGAAGGTCATCTTCTCCGGACGAGCCGGGCTGCGGCCGTAGACATTGGACCGGAACAGTTCCAGGATCTCGGGCCGGCGCCGGGCGTTCCAGGTGCGCGCGTCGCGCACGGGTTTTCCGTCGGCCAGCACGAGCGGATCCGGCAGAACATACTTGGGAACTTTGGCCTCGTCGTAGTTGACATCGGCGCGCTGTGCCGCCGCGGGCAGGCACAGCGAGAAGAGGGCGAGCAGAAAGAGTATTCGTGTCACCGTTCCACCATAGCGGATATACTGGGGCGGATGCATCCCCTAAAAGCGATCGTTCTGCTTGCCCTGGCGGCTGTCCCGAACGCCCCGGCGCGGGCCGCCGAATGGAAAGTGGTGTGGGCCGACGAGTTCAACACGCCCGGCGCGCCGGACCCCTCGAAATGGACTTACGAAGAGGGCTTCATCCGCAACCGGGAAAGCCAGTACTACACCCGGGACCGGCGCGAGAACGCCCGCGTCGAGAACGGCGTGCTGGTCATCGAAGCGCGCAAGGAGCAATTCGGGCCCAAGCCCGCCGAGTACACCTCGGCCAGCCTGACCACCGAAGGCAAGGCTTCGTGGAAGTACGGACGCATCGAGGTCCGCGCCAAGCTGCCCGCCGGCCGCGGCATGTGGCCCGCCATCTGGATGCTGGGCGTCAACCGCCGCCAGGCCGGCTGGCCCCGCTGCGGCGAGATCGACATCATGGAGAACGTCGGCTTCGATCCCGACATCATCCACGCCAACATCCACACCCAGGCCTACAACCACATCAAGAAGACCGGCAAAGGCGCGAAGATCACCGTCCCTCGGCCGCACACTGGCTTTCACGTTTACGCGGTGGAGTGGAGCGAGCTCCGGATGGACTTCTTCGTGGACGGCCAGAAGTACTTCAGCTTCGAAAACGAAAAGACCGGCACGGAAGCCTGGCCCTTCGACCAGCCCTTCTATCTCATCCTGAACGCCGCCATCGGCGGCGCCTGGGGCGGCCAGAAAGGCATCGACGACAGCATCTTCCCGCAGCGCTACGAGATCGACTACGTCCGGGTCCACCAAAAAGAGGGACAGTAACTACTTACCCCTTTGGACCGAGGCCGGCTTGGCGGGAGCAATCCGGCTTTGGTGGCACGTCACGCGAAGTTCGGCCGTACCGTGCGTTCTAGGCTTTACGACGATCTCCACATCGTGCCCTAGCGCGACCAGGAAACGCATGAGGCGCTCGACCGAATATCCCCGGAACTGACCAGCCAGCATAGCTGAGACTTTGGGCTGATCGATGCCCATGAGCTTTGCCGCGGCTGCTTGGTTCAGCTTTCGTTGGCGGATGGTCCGGTCGATCCGAACCACCAGTCCAGCTTTAATCAGGTGTTCGCCGGCATCGGCCAGGCCGAGGTCGGCGAATACGTTGCCCGTGCTGGGCTCCTGCTTAAGGGCCTCTCTTTTCGGCATTCTTCACCTCACTTCTCAACTCTTTGAGCCGCTGCCGGATCAGTTCCATCTCTGACTTCGGTGTCGCGATCCCGGCCTTGGACTTCTTCTGGAAGGCGTGGATCACGTAAATCGATTCTCCAATCGAGACCGTATAGATCGCGCGGTAGGTCCCGCTAGCGTCATACGCCGCAATCTCCATCACCTGGCCGCCAAGACCATGCAGTGGCTTGGCCTTAACACTCCGTTCGCCCAACTGCGCAGCGTACAACGCATAGCCGATGTCGTCTTGAACGCCAGCCGGAAATGACTTCACGTTGGAACGGGAATCGGCAAGCCACGTGAGGTTCTTCATCCGTTGGTACATGCCTATATTGGCATAAGTCGGACGGAGCGTCAAACGATGCCCGAGGGAATCGTGCCGCTCCGACCGTCGGAAACCGTTACCGTCCCCTTTTTTACAGCAGGATCTTCTCCAGGTCGGCAACAGAGAAGTAGCCCGCGGCCCTCATGGAGGCGTAGCTCTTCTCCTTGGGGGGCGCCGGGACCTGCTTCTGGGCGTATATGCCCCCGAAGGCCCCCATCTCAACCCCGCCCTCGCCGCCGCTCA